>JAUNJJ010000001.1 GCA_030533325.1 Oscillospiraceae bacterium | reverse complement strand
CATATTTCGACAGTTATGAATTTGTTTTCTAAGTATATTATACCACGTTTTTAATGTTATTTCAACGTAGAAATGTTAAGTGAAGGATGCGGATGAGGGATGCAAGAGAGACCCTCTTCAAGAAGGGGAAAATATCCGTGTAATAATCCCGCATTTTCCGGGCAGAATAATATAAAAAGTCAGAAAGGAAATAAATCCAATGACAATATTAATAATCCGTGCCTTCATACTCTATGTTATTGTTATCTTTTCCGTACGGTTTATGGGAAAGCGTCAGATAGGGCAGATGCAGCCTACTGAGCTGGTTATAACCATTCTCATCTCAAATATAGCAACCATGACCCTCGAAGACCCGGACGCACCGCTTCTGACAGGGACTGTACCGATACTCTTTCTTGTTTCCGTTGACGTAATTATCTCGGTATTTACAATGATCTCACCTAAGTTCAGAAAGTTTATATCCGGTTCACCGCAGGTGGTTATTCACCACGGTGTGCTTGACAAAATGAAGCTGCGCACCCTGAGAATGTCGGAGGACGATCTTCAGGAAGCGCTTCGAGGTCTGGATATTTTTGACATAAATGAAGTGGAATTCGCCGTTGTGGAAACCAACGGACAAATATCGGCATATCAGAAGGAACCTTACAGAAATGCCGAAAAACGTGATATAGAGGAGCTGAAAAAATGAACCGACTCTGGACAAGCATCGTAATAATACTTGCTATAACCGGCATCGACATATGGTCTTACAGTATACTCCGTGATGAAGAAGCAAAAATATCCGGAATTATTGACAATGTTACCGCATACTGCGAAAATAATGATACGGAATCCGCCCTTGCCGAAACAGAAAATCTTTCAGCCCAGTGGGAAAAGAGCCGCCGTAAAATGTCGTTTTTTGTAAGCGACAAAACCCTTGACGCCGTCTCCGACAGTATCAGCAAACTCCCGCCTCTTATCTCCTCCGACTGCGACGAACAGTCAGCCGAGGCAGAATACGCCAAACAAATACTCAGACGCACCCATACCCGCGAGATACCGCATCTGTACAATATTTTTTGAACTACGAATGGATATCCAGGCGAAGGTGCAGGCGACCGAAGGGAGTGCAGAGCTCGACCGCAAAGCCCTGCAAAAAACAAAACTACATTCAGCAGGCAATATCCTGTGCGAAAACTTACAAATTAATCATATACATCAAGACTTATCATCTTCCACTTTTCGTCTTCCTTAACCATCGCCCTCCCGTTCTCGGAAAAATCCGTAACCTCATCAAAATAAGCCTCTATAACAATATCCCCCTGCCTGTTTTCATATCCCATAAACTCTCCGAACTTTACCGGTCTCAGATTACATAAATACGGCCTTTCACTTTTAGTCTCCTCACCTGAAACATCAATATACACATCCTTTCCACCCTTTACCGCACAGATAACTCCGCCATGAACACAGAACCCGTATCTGTCAGCAGCAATCTCATCGTACTCAAACCCGGTTATAAATTCAAGTTCAGCATTTACAAGTGCCCATTTTCCGTCCCTCTGCACCGCAGCCACTCCGTCGGAAAACGGTCCGGCATAATCAAAGTATTCATTCTTTTCATTTCCTTCAAGGTCAGTATAACCATATTTTCCGCCGCAGCAGAAGGGCGCCAGACCGGAACCGAAGGAACCGAGCCAGGTGTATTTTTCCGAAGGAACATACCTGACCTGATTGTCAGTATTTATAAAAAACCACTTTCCCTCACGGCATACCGGTATGATATCCTCCTCCGGAGAATACGCCCCTGCATCATCATACTCAGGAATAATCTGATAACGTCCTTCATCATCAATAATTCCCCAGAAGTTCCCGTCAGACACTGCACAGTACTCTCCGTAAAATCCCTTTGAATCCGAAAAGCTTTTGTAACCCTTGTGAAAACGGCTTTCAGCATCTGCAATAAGCTCCGATATTTTTTCCGTTGAAGCCGAAGGCGGAACTTCCTTCAGAAGATTTGCCGCCTTTCCTGCCTCGCCTCTTTCAAGACAGAACTCAGCCATCATCACCCACGGGCGGTCATTTTCCGGAGCCTGCTGCGCTGCAAGGCGGCTGTACTTAAGAAAAAGATTTCCTTCACCGCATTTTTTATAATTTTCAGCGGCAAGCAGATATATCTCAGCATTGTCCTCTGTATATTCCGCTGCCTGTACATAGTACTCCGCAGCGGTTATATACGCCGTATTTTTCTCGTTAAGCTGTGCTTTGCCTATGTATTCCTCATACTTTGCCGCCTCCTTGTCCGGCGTTCCCAGAACATTCATCCAGGAAAAAAATATCAGAAGTATAAGTACCGGCGGAAAAATGTATTTTTTCATAATCTCTTCCTCACATTCCTGTAATCATATAAATCAGCGCCCCTGCAAATGCGAAGGGAGCCATGGGAATTCTGTCCTTTACACCGCATTTTCTGAATGCAAGGAGAAGTATTCCACATAAAGCACAGAGAACTGTTGAATAAATGAGGATATCCACCGTGGCAATTCCCCCTGCAAAATATCCGATAGCCGCAAACATCTTAACATCGCCCGAACCAATTCCCTTTCGTGAAACCACATATGCAGTACCGGTAAGCACTGTCCCTGCCACAAGCCCGATAAGTGAACTTATAAATACTGCCGGCAGAGAGTGTTCCGCAATTCCCTGTACAAGTATCAGTACAGTTCTCAGCACAAAAGCACCTGCAATATACACGTTCGGTATAACCCTGTGATTTTTGTCGATAAATGCAAGAAGAAAAAGAAAGTTAAGCATAATCATCATATTGATCATACTGAACACGCCCGTTTCCTCTCTCCCGGCGATAAATGCTGTCAGAATATCAGCTGCTGCAAATACAGCGGCTGCCCACCAGCCTGAGCCGTGTTTTTTTCTGTCATCTTCATTAATATCCTTGTATTTCATAAATGCAGGTGCCGATAAACCCGCTGTTATAAGTGCCGCTGCAAAATTCATATATTCTCTCCTTGTTATCAGACCAGAGCTTTTTCACGGTATTCGTACACGACCGTAACTCCGGTATCCTTTAAAATCTTCTCTGCTGTTTTCTCAAGTACCTTCTTAACCGAGGCTTCCGAACCTGCCTCTGAGGGAACAACAATTATAAGCTCAGCTGTGAAGTTTTCCCTGCTGTCCGGAACATGTATCCCGTTTTCAAACTGAAGCGAACCTGCCTTTGTTTCTATGCATTCCAGAAGTTTGGAGGCATATCCGCCGATTACCTTTTCCACTGCGGCCTCTTTAACACTGTAGTCTGCCGCCGTTTTGCTGCCCGGGGAACTGCACTCCGAATACGTAGGTGCAAATACATTCAGTGAATTTATCATTGTGTATTTTCCGGTTTTGTAAAGGTCAATCCCCTTTCCGCCCTTCACCGCATCCATACTGTGTTCGGACTTTATCTCCGCAATCCAGGCCTTTCCGCGTTCAAATGAAGGAAGTGACCACTTTGTGCTTTCCCCGTCGTCCTCCGTACCTTTTCCGGTTACCCAGGCCGAAGTTACAGCTGTATTTTTCATCTTCATGGTAATACCGTTTTTTCCGAAAAGCCCGAATGTACGAAGCTTAACGTCGTAAACTGCAACTATCTCAACGGTTTTCCCGTCTGAAAGCACCGAGGAATAGTGAAAATCTATATCATCCGTCGTTATTCCTGCAAGATTCATAAGATATTCATCAGCCTCTGCCCTGCCGCCTGCCACACATTCTGCAAATACCGCACGAAACAGCGGCTCTCCAAGCATTCCTCCTATGGAAGCGCCTCCTGAAACTGCATCTGCAAGCTGTGAAACAAGGTTTCCGGATTCTCCGGCTTCCGCCTCTGAACTTCCTCCTATATCGTTAAGTCCGCTCACAGCCTCTATCGCTTCACCCACAGTCATACCTGCCTTTCCGGCATACTCTGTAAGGGAAAGTTTTTCGGCGATATAGCAGCAGCGTGATATCTCAGCCGCAGTCTGTGTTATGCCATACTGAACAGCACCCTCAGTCCTTACCGCAAACACAAGGGACAGAACCGTAAGGTAGCCAAAGATAAATACGGACAGTGCAACAGAGGCTTCAACTGTTACCGAACCGTAAAAACGCAGTTTTTTCATCTATCTGTTTCCCGCCTTCAACTTTTTAAGTACTCCCGTTATTTTTTCCTTTATGTCAGATATTTTTTCGTCTGCTCCCGTAGCCTCAGCAATTTCCTTAGCTGTTCCCATAACAAGATCAGTATTCCTTATAAACTCTGCCGGATCGGAAGTTTCCGCTGTTGCGGAAACTTCTATAGTTCGGAAACAGTCCGCTCCGGCAAGACCTAAAACCGAGGGAAGAGAGATTCTTTTTCGTATCTTCACTTCAACCTCTCTGCCGAACATTTTCCGGCTGACATCTATGCTGCACTCCGTATCCGCAGAGGCAAACATAAGTCCTGAAGCATATCCCCCCGTCATTTCGGAAAATCTTTCATCAGCCTCACCCGTCCGAAGATATCTGTAAGGGCTGTTTTTTTCATAAGCTTTTCTCACCTGTTCCCTGTCCGGTTTATCATCGTCCGGATTCAGTCCGAACCCTGTGTAAATATCCCCCAGCTCATCATATCCGGTAAACGAAATCGTCTTTGCCGCCATAACCGCTGTCGCCTTTGCCCTGGCATCGAGATATGAAATCTCAAACACATAGATTCCAAGATAAATGAGAGCCGCAGCCGCAAGTATAACAACCGGATAGACAAATGCAGCCTCAATTACCTGTACCGAACCCCTCTGATTCTTTAAAAACTTATTAAATCTTAGCAACTTCTTTTCCTATCTTGTCAAAAATTCCGTTTACGAGATCTGTGATTCTGTCCTTGAAAATAGCCACAAGTGCCACAGTTACAACGATAATGAGAAGTATGGCAACAAGATTTGTCTCGCCCTCTTCATTTTTCATAAAGTCGGCTGCATTTTTCCTGAGTGCAAGTGCTGCACATGCTGTTCTTTCTGCTGCTCTGTTCATTGTCTTTTCAATAAAATTTTTCATAATAATATTTCTCCTTTAATTTTGATTTTAATATTTTTCAACATTTTTCCTAAAGCATGTTAGTAAATACAGGAACTACTATCATCATTATTATCGATACAAATATCATAAGCATTGGAAACAGTAGTTTCTGTTCCGATGAAGCGGCCTTTTTTCTCACATAATTCTTTTTCTCGTCCCACTGTTCATCAGCAAGCTGCTGCAGGGACTCTGAAAGTCCGGCACTTCCCTTTTTTATATTCTGTACAAGTGACCCGGCAAATTTTCTTATTTCCTTTGTTCTGCATCTTTCCGCAAAGAGATTAAATGCATCGATTTCCGGCATACCGTTTCTTATATCCGAACCGGTCTGCTTCATCTCACGTCCGAGTGCGGTATCTGATGACTCTGCAATCATACTCCATGCGTCTCTGAGAACCATTCCTGCATTGATAAGCAGGGTAAGCCTCATAATTACATCAGGCAGTTCACACATTATCTCCTCGTGCTTTTCCTCAGTCTTTTTCCTGACCTCAGCATCAAGCACAAAGAGCATAAGCACTGAAGCTGCAGTACCGAGAAGAGCTGTAATCAGGCTCCCGGCTGCCGCTCCGGCAAGAAGGGAAACCGGAAATAAAAGAGCTGCATATGAAATCTGAGCTCCGGTAAAGAGATATGTATAGAATTCTGCATACCTCTGACCGTATATTTCGGAAATATTTTTTCGTTTCTCTGTAAACTTTCCGCTTTTTACGTTGATTTTCAGAATTTTCATAAGTTCAAATCCTGTGAAGAAAATCTCATGAAGCTGAAGTTCCTTTGCTGCCTTTGTTTTAATAATCTCACTGTATTTTCCGTTCCCTCTTATAAAGAGAAAGAGCCAGAATAATGCGGATACCGTACCTGCGGCTGCCATTATAACAGATTCGTTAATGTTCATTTCATATTTCCTTTTTCATCATATTCTGATATCTGTTATCTTTCTGCCGGCAATAACAGAAAGAACTATAAGAACGGCGCAGACGATTTTCACAGCCACATTTACCGGATTATTTCCGGACATTCCGCTCTCTCCGAGTGTTCCGAGCATCGGAACAATGATGAAGGGCATGGCTGCCATAAGAAGAAGTTCATTTTTTCCTTTGGACGCAATAACATCTATCTCCTTTTCGGTCTGCATTTTTTCACTAAGCGTACCTACCGTTCTGACAATAACCTCTCTCATATTTCCTCCTGTTCTGTTGCACACGCAAAAAGTATCGGAAAAAGTCTGTATATCCCTCTGTCCGCTTCTGCGTGCAAAATCTTCAAACAGCTCCTCGGCGTTCAGATTGTTCCTTATGCCGTTTACTATTATCCCGGTTTCCTCCGCCATAAGCGATTTTTCCCCGTAAAGCTGAATTATATCATCGTGTGCCGAGCAAAGTGCCCCGGAAATATTCTGTCCTGCTGAAAGTGATGAAGCCATGGAGTCAAGGAAGTCCCTGAACTGCCTTAAGAGATTCTCATCTCTTTTCTCCTTAAAATATTTCTTTCCAAGCTTCATACCTCCTGCTCCTCCGGCAATCCCGGCCGCCGCCGCAGGAATACACATTCCGAAAAATATGCAGAACGCCGCAGTTCCCGCTGCTGCACCCAGCGACAGACTGATAAATTTTTCAGCCGTACTCATATAATAAACAGAATAGTCTCTCCCCATTCCCGTCAGTCCCTTGTTTTCCTCGTATTTTCTTCTTCTCATCTCATACCTCCGTATATATTCCGCTTCTTATAAGCTTGGTATCTGAAACCAGCCTGTTTTCCGTTCTTCTCAGTCCTCCGCACAGCTTTTCCACTGTGCTTTCCCCGCTCTCCTCAAACAAATAGAGCGGATTCATAACTATCTCCCCGTTTTCCACACCGGTTATCTCTGATATCTCCGTAACCTTCCTGCTGTGGTCCCTCATTCTTGACAGATGAACCACTATATCTATGGCTGACGCTATCTGACTTCTTACCGCTGCAAGCGGAAGTTCAGAACCCGAAAGCACCATGGTTTCAAGTCTTGACATCATATCCTCTGCAGAGTTTGCATGTCCGGTTGAAAGTGAACCATCATGTCCGGTATTCATCGCAGTAAGCATATCAAGCGCCTCTGCGCCGCGGACTTCACCGACTATTATCCTTTCCGGCCTCATACGAAGCGAAGACTTTATAAGCTCACGCATTGAAACTGCACCGGAACCGGATGTATTGGCATTTCGTGTCTCAAGCCGGACAAGGTTCTTTACTCCGGCTATCTGAAGTTCCGCAGAGTCTTCAATGGTAATCACACGTTCATTTTCCGGGATAAAATCAGAAAGAGCATTCAGAAAAGTTGTCTTTCCGGAGCCGGTACCGCCGCTTATGAAAATGTTGTATCCGGCCTTTACAAACGACCTGAGCATTTCTGCTGCCTCTTCTGTAACCGACCCGATTCTGACAAGCTCGTCCATAGTCATCCGGCTTACGGAGAATTTTCTTATTGTGACAACCGGTCCGTCAACTGAAACCGGCGGAAGAACTACATTTACACGTGAACCGTCCGGAAGTCTTGTGTCAACTATCGGACTTGCCTGATTTACTTCACGTCCCGCCATAGCAACTATTCGCTGAATAGTGTCTTCAAGATGTGCCTCACTCTCAAATCTGTTGTCAAGCTTCTTCAGCATTCCGTTCTTCTCAATCCATATGCTGTCATAACCGTTTATCATAACCTCAGTTACCGAATCATCCTTCATAATCATATCAAGAACGCCGAATCCCCTTATCGAGCTGTACACGCTCTCGGTAATTCCGACCTGTTCGTCAATGGACATTCCCGTACTGCCGGTCTTTTCGATAACAAGCCTGCTCACTGAATCAAAGAGTTCATCATCGGAAAGTTCCGAAAGGCTGAAATTGTCTCTTACATATCTGCGAAGCTCTGAAACTATGCTCTCCTCTGTATCTGCATTAATCTGCAAAGCTGTTCTCATACTGCATCCTCCTCTGCATAAAGTTTACTGAACATTTCCGAAGATGAGAAGCTTCTTACGATATCCCTTTCCTCATGGATATCCAGTTCAGGCTGAATTCCGACAACAGGGATATCCACAGGGAAGGTTTTTATATATCCTGACTTGTTGAAAATTATCTTCATCTTGTCCGAGATATTTATGTTCCGGCGTTTTTCTATACTGCCTATAACCTCACTCTTCTGCTCAAATCTCTCCCTTGAAAGTCCTGAATCTCCTGAAACGAAAATCACGTCAAATGCATATTCAAGAAGAGTGATAAGCCTGTCCGAGATAAAGAAATCACTTACTATAACGATATTGCTGTAACCGAAGTTTGAACTCATCTCATCAATAAGTGTCCGAAGCTCGCTGTCCTTTATCTCCGTGTAGTCAAGAGGATTTCTGCACTGGTCATAGAAATAAACACCGCTCTGGCTCTGTTTTACCGCACTTTCAAGCTTAAGTGTTATATTGGCCTTGCGGCTTTTCAGTGCAAATATTATATCTGTAAATGAACTTTCACCCTCTGCACTGAATATCTTTCCTGTGTCTCCGAACTGTTTGAGGCTAAGAAACAGCGTTTTCTTTCCGTGCAGTGCAAGATGCTCCGCAAATGCTGCAGCTGCCGTTGTGGCTCCGTCACCTTCACAGACAGAGCAGAACAGGCTGATACGGGATTTTTTTATTCCTGACATCCGGTACCTTACCTTGTCAGCAAGCTTCTCAGAGTAAAGACCGAGTATCTGTTTGTAAATAACATCTGCTCTCTGATAACGGCATATGGTTCTGTGTCCCTTGTATGTATCAATGACTGACGAATCCGTCAGATATGCAAACATACAGAACTCTGCAAGATTTTCAGTTTTTATTTCCGTGTCCTGGGAAACAGCAAGTACATTTATCCGGTTTTCCCTCACTGACTGTAAAACTGATGACGGTTCAGTAAACGAATAAATCTCTATCTGATTTCTGTATTTTTTTCCGATAAGCTCTGTAAGCCTTTCAAGATAGAGTCTGTCGCTGTCAACAATTCCTAATTTTATCTTTATCATGGTTCACGCCCCCTTAAAACTATTTTACAGTCGGAAATTCTTTGTGTAAAGATGTGACAAAGTGTGTGACAGTGTTTTTTATTTTCTGTTTTCTGACTACGTTATTTAGTATAATTGATTTTATCTCAGATTTCAATAGTTTCGCCCTAAGAGGTAATCTGTTCGCCCTAAGAGGTATTTTTTTACCATTATATGTAAAATATCTTTCGATAAAAACCGCATAATTTCCATGATATAATAAATATGATAAAAAAAGGCAGGTGCAAAATATGAAAAATTTCTCCTGTGTTCTGTCAGAATTTGTAAAAGAAAGAAAGGTAAATATCTCTGCGCTCTCTTCGGAAACCGGAATAGAGAGAACTCTTCTTCACAAATTCATTTCGGGTACAAGAACACCATCGGATATAAAAATTGTTCTTAAACTATCTGAGGGCCTTATGCTCTCATGTGATGAAAAGGAAAATCTGTGCAGCAGCTACCGGCTTGCTTCACTTGGAGAGGAGGGATATGAAAACTGCCTGACAGCACAGCGGATTTTCAGTACACTTTCAAACTTCTCACGGCCGGATATATTCAAAGCGTGCATATCATCGGAAAAACTGATTCCGTCAGTGATATACGACAGTCTTTCCGTATCGCTCACAATCCACAGAATGATATCTGAAAGCAGCTGTAAGCGTATACTGATTATCTCTCCCCCTTTATATTCAAACATCTCTGGCGAACTTACAGCCGCATGTATGAGCCGTCCTGAAATCAGTATCATCCAGATTCTCAGTTTTTCTCCCTCTGATGCAGGCCGGAATCTGAAAACACTTGAAAAAATTCTTCCCCTTCTTTTGTTCTGTGACGATTATACTCCGCTGATAAACTACAGCAGAACCTCAGAAACAGACTCTATTCTTCCCAACATCATAATAACTGAAAAATACGCATTCTGCTTCAGCCGTGAATGTGACCGCGGAATACTTCACACCCGTTCCGACATACTGAAATTCTACAGGAATTCATTTGACAGAACAGCCGAAAAAACTCCGGAACTGATATTCAGAAAAATATCAGATTCACCGGAGTTTTCAGATGCCGCATTAAAGCTAAGCAATAATCTGTATATTGAAAATGACGATAAAAAAATGTCACTCATATTCCGCACCGGCAGCTTCTGGAGCAGTATACTTATCTACGAACAAAGCCTTAGAAAATCCCTGAAAGAAGCTTTAAACGTAATATCAGAGTTGTAAAAACAAAAAAATTTCCGGAACACAATCTGTTCCGGAAATTCTGTATATAAATATAAGAACCAGTTTACCTGTTTATTAACCCATTACAACTTCAACACTGTGAACGCCGCCGTCAAATACAGGGAGAGTATTGCCTTCAACTGCATTGCCGTCAACTGTTACACTCTTAACACCCTTGCAAACATGATCAGGGTTCTTGATTGTGATAGAGTATTCTGCACCACGGTACTTTCTTGTAGCTGTGAAGCCGTCCCATGCAGCAGGGATTGAAGGATCAACCTTAAGACCGTCGAAGTCAGGCTGTACACCGAGGATGTACTGTGAGATAGCTACCATGTTCCATGCAGCTGTACCTGTGAGCCATGAGTTCTTGCCCTGACCGAAGTTCTTGCCAGGCTTGCCGATATCAGCACCTGCATCCTTACCGCCAATCATCTGACCATATACATATGGTTCAGTCTTGTGTAAGTCTGAAGTTTCTTCTGTGTATGCAGGAGCGATTTCTGAATAGTACTTAAATGCCTGATCACCTTCGCCTGCGTAAGCAGCAGCACAGATAATCCATGCATTGTTATGTGTGAAGATACCAGCGTTTTCCTTGTATCCGCCCGGATATGTTGAGATCTCGCCGTATTCTACATAGTACTTTGTGAATGCAGGGTTGTTAAGAACAAGACCATGCTGTGTGTTAAGTCTCTCATCGATAGACTTAAGTGTCTTTGCTGTGATGTCCTTGTCAAGACCTGACATGATTGCAAAGCCCTGTGGTTCAATGAAAATCTGTCCTTCTTCACATTCCTTTGAACCCATCTTGTTGCCGTTTGCATCATATGCACGGAGGAACCAGTCGCCGTCCCATGCAGATTCCATCATGTTCTTCATCATCTTGTCAATCTCAGCCTGAGCCTTTGCAGCTTCATCATCCTTGCCAAGGTGCTTAAGGATTGAAACGTAGTTAGGTCCTGCATATGTGAAGAGAGCAGCAACGAATACTGATTCAGCAACCTTTGAGTAGCCGCCTTCAGCAGCAAACTTAGGGTTTGTATATGTCTGGAAGCTTTCGCCCGGTGTGTCTGAGAAGCATGAGAGGTTGATACAGTCATTCCAGTCAGCACGCATTGCAAGCGGAAGTCCGTGAGGTCCGAGGTTGTTTACGATGTGGTAGAATGAAACCTTGAGGTGATCGAGCATTGGCTGAGCCTTTGATGCATCGTTGTCATAAGGAACCATCTCGTCGAGGATACTCCAGTCACCTGTTTCCTTGATGTATGCAGAAACTGAGAGGATGAGCCAAAGCGGATCATCTGAGAAGTCACCGCCGATATCAGCATTACCCTTCTTTGTGAGTGGCTGGTACTGGTGATAGCATCCGCCGTCAGGGAACTGAGTTGAAGCGATGTCGATAATTCTTTCTCTTGCACGGTCCGGAATCTGGTGTACGAAACCGAGAACGTCCTGGTTGGAATCTCTGAAGCCCATACCACGACCGATACCTGATTCGAAGTATGAAGCAGAACGTGAAAGGTTGAAAGTAACCATACACTGATACTGGTTCCAGATGTTAACCATTCTGTTCACCTTGTCTTCAGGTGTGTTAACGTTAAGGATTCCGAGGAGTGAATCCCATACAGTTCTGAGTTCAGCAAGACCTGCAGCAACCTTTTCAGGTGTGTTGAACTTTTCCATCATTGCATGAGCCTTAACCTTGTTGATTGTCTTGCCGTCAGCTTCAAACTTCTGGTCAGCAGGCATCTCAACGTAGCCGAGGATAAAGATAAGTGTCTTGCTTTCGCCCGGAGCGAGTGTAATCTCCTTGTAGTGTGAAGCGATTGGTGACCAGCCGTCAGCAAATGAATTTGTTGCCTTGCCTGCAAGTACAGCTTCAGGATTGTGGAAACCGTTGTAGAGACCGATGAATGAATCACGGTCTGTATCGTAACCGTCGATTGTATCGTTTACTGAGTAGAACGCATAGTGGTCACGTCTGTCTCTGTATTCTGTCTTGTGGTAGATTGCTGAACCGTCAACTTCAACACGGCCTGTTGAGAAGTTTCTCTGGAAGTTTGTACAGTCATCCTGAGCATCCCATAAGCACCATTCAGCGAATGAGAAGAGCTTGAATGTCTTTGCGGCAGAACCTTCGTTTGTGAGGACTACCTGCTGAACTTCGCCGTCATAGTTCTGAGGAACGAAGAATGTTACTTCAGCCTTGAGGTCGTTCTTCTTACCTGTGATGATTGTATAGCCCATACCGTGACGGCATTCGTATGAATCGAGTTCTGTCTTAACCGGTGACCAGCCTGGATTCCATACTGTACCGTTGTCGTTTATGTAGAAATAACGTCCGCCCATATCGATAGGCACATTGTTGTAACGGTATCTTGTTATTCTTCTGAGACGTGCATCCTTGTAGAAGCTGTAGCCGCCTGCAGTATTTGAAATCAGTGAGAAGAATCCCTGTGTTCCAAGGTAGTTAATCCATGGATAAGGTGTTCTTGGAGAATTGATAACGTATTCTCTTCTTGCGTCATCGAAAAATCCGAATTTCATGATTGATACTCCTTTTATTAAGTAAATTTTTGTTTTGTATATTTTATCAAAACTATTAAGCTGATTATATCATATTTTTTATTATTTTTCAAGTGATTTAGTAAAAAATCCGCAGAAAATCACAGTGAAACAAAGAAATGCTGTGAAGCTTCGAAAGTCTGTCCCTTTACAATCTCTCTGTAACCGCTTACTGAAGGTGAAAGTGAAAGATTCGGAGCATTTATCATAGCTGTCATCGGCTCAGGACAGAAGTAACCGTTAAAGCCCTGGTCATTCCATATAATCCAGAAACGGTATTCATCTGATACCTCGTAGCAGATTTTGATTCCGCTTGCCCTGTCCTCGGCAATAATTCCGTTGAACGGCTTTCCGTTAAGTTCAAGTCTGCCTGCAGCATACATATCGTTGTCAAGATTCTGAAGCACAGGTATCTTTGTACCGTCAACATACTCCTTGTCCCATTCGGAAAGATCGAGAAGGTTTTCTGTAGGAAGGCATCTTTCGTTGAGTTCGCATCTCATCATCGCAGGAACCTGAAGTCTTATATCTGCAAGCTTTGCTCCGTCAACAAAAGGAGCAGCCATAGCTGTGTGTGAACCGATGGAAACCGGAAGAACCTTTTCAGAGTTGTTTGTAAACTTAATGTCCTGCTTAAGTCCGTCCTCCGAAAGTGTGAATGTATACTCAACAGTAAAGTCAACCGGCATGTACTGATAGAATTCATCATTGCTGTCAAATACGAACTTCGTCCTTACCCACGCACTCTTTTCATCTGAGCTGTACTCTTCGACATTATGTACTCTCTTGTGAAGGAAACCGTGGATATGGTTGTTGTAATGATTTTTTTCATTTACCGGCCAGTGATATTCAGCATCTGATGTTTTGAGTACACCGTCAGCAAGTCTGTTCGGGAAATACAGTGTCGGCATTCCCCATACCTCAGGTGAACTGATAATTGTCTCTGCCGGATTGTCGGAATTGAATCTGAAAAATTCAACTGCATGTTCTGTGTTTCGGAGCCTTATTACATTGCAGCCGATTTCGTAGGCTATCAGTGCTGTATAGCCGCCTGCAGTAAGCTCTACACATGGTGTTCCGTTAAAATTAATCATTTTTGCATTGTTCATTTTTAATACCCCTTTTCCGTTTTTGTATTTTTTAACGGTTTAACAAAACCGTCTGAACTGTCTGATACAAGAGCTGCTCCGATAAGATTTGTGCCGCTCAGTATAAGCTCGGCATAGACATCATCCCTGCCCTCATAGTTGGTTATCGGACAAGTTACAAGCACAGCCTTTTCTCCTCTGTGACTGCTAAGGTCAAAACCCTGACTTTTCTGAATCTCGTTATACTGACTGTACACTTCGCTGAACTCATCCGGAATCACAATACTCTCCATGCGGATTTTTTCTGAACTGGTTTCCCATCCGCAGACAAGAAGATATCCCGGAATCTGCTGTCCGGCAATATCTGTACCGGTTTTTCTCTCTTTTGATGATAAAATCAGAATTAAAAAAACTGCAGCCAGAATTAAAACTGCAGTACAGAATACTGTCTTTTTCACATTCAACACCTCACTGATACACTATATGGTTTCAGTAAGGTTTATATGCCAAAAAACAGGCGGCCGAAACCGACCGCCCCGTTTTTACTTAAATGCAGGAATAATGATTCCGAAAGGAAGATTTCTGATCTTTCCGTTAGCAGCGTCGATAATCTTTGTGATTGCAAGAACTACAAGTAAAAGAGAAATTAATTTTGCAATAAGTCCTCCGATAAACGGAATCATTCCGATAATACTGCCAACAATTCCTAGCGCAATTCCTGCGACAAACAGTGTGAGAGCCTGGTTTGCCACTGTTTTTGCGTATGCTGAATCCTTATATGAAACAATAGGGATAAAGAAAAGGAACTCGATAAAAAATACCAGAATAGAAATTACCTTCTGCTCTTCCATCTCACCCGGGTCAAACTGGTCTGTAATCTCCTCCATCTGAAGTGAGTTATAGATACCTTCCATAGTGTAAATACCTCCTGAATATGTAATTGATTTGAATTTCATAAGATAATAATATCATAAATACAAATAAAAATCCATAGAAAAATCAATTTAATTTTTATTTGTGAAACAATACAGAAAATCCATCTTTATCACCTGATAAATTGGCTATTTTGCATCAAGCTCCGATATGATTTTAATAAAACTTTCCTTGTCATCAAAATCCTTGTAAACAGAAGCAAAACGTATATACGCTATCGGGTCAAGTGTCTTAAGCTTTTCAAGAACGATATCCCCGACTTTTGCTGTTGAAATCTGATTTGTGAATTCATTGGCAAATGTATTTTCTATCTCATCAGCAATTTTCGAAACATCATCAACACTTACCGGACGCTTTTTTATAGCACTGTAGATTCCGGTTATAAGCTTGTTTCTGTTAAACGGCTCAAATGATCCGTCTTTTTTCTCAACCATAAGGAGAGGTTTGTCAACTGTCTCATATGTTGTAAATCTTTTTGAACAGTTGGTGCATTCTCTTCTTCTTCTCTTTTTCAGATCAATCGATCTTGAATCAATTACCTTGGTATCTTCAAAACCGCAGAACGGACATCTCATAGGCTAATCCTTTCTCTCTTCAATTCTTTTTATAAGACTTTCTATATAAGCACAGCTTTCCGTAAGTTCTGACACAGTCTGAAAACTTCGGCGGTAGAGTTCAATCATAACAGTTCCGTCAAAACCTTTTTCATGTAAAAGCGAAAGAAAACTGTAAATATCAAAATTACCTTTTCCCGGAACCAGACAGTCGTCATCCTTACTGTTGTCACTCATATGTACATGAACTATTCCTGAACCAAGCGTCCTGACAATCTCCACAGGATCCTCACCTGAACGCAGAGCCTGCTTGACATCAAGTACAAACTTTGCCCTGCTGCCGAGTTTTCCGGTCATATTTTTCATAAATTCAAGACTGTGGCTCTGACACCTTGCGACATTTTCCTGAGCTGCAACAATGCCGAATCTTTCTGCGGCCCGTGAAAGCTCATCAAATACTTCAAAATAAAAATCATCCGGAACGGAAACTACGTTCATATTCCCGTGAAAAACAAAAATCTTTGCTCCCAGACGGTTCATGGCATCAAAATAATACTTGTGATATTCAAGCATATCCTTCATTCTTCGGCTGTATCCGGAGAACATCATCATAGGTTCCATCGGGCATGTATAAGGATGATAGGCTGCACACTCCGCACCGTTTGCGGAAATAATATCTGCCAGCATACCGGTAAAATCCGGAACGACCTCACTGTGAGTATTTACAAAAATCTCTGTTGTACGGACACCGTTTTCCATAAGCTCCGAAAGTGCATTTTCAAGAAAATCCGGATAAAGACAGGCTGTAGACACTCCTGCTTTCACTGCAAAGCCTCCTTCCGGGATTTGTATAGTCTAATTATAACACAAAACCGCCCTGAAAAACAAGGCGGTTTAAAATCATTATAAAATTTTTATGCTTTTTTAGCTTTTGTCTGCCATGATACCCAGAGGCACGGAGCAAGACAAAGTGATGAATATGTTCCGACAAGCATACCGATTATAATCGGAACTGAGAAGCTGAGGATTGATGTAACGCCGTATATATAAGCTACAATTGAAATAATAATCATTGTTACAACAGTTGTAATGGAAGTTCTGAATGAACGTGTCATAGACTGTGTTGTACTTACGTTTACAAGTTCGTGTATGTCCGCTACAGGCATAAGCTTCTTGTTTTCTCTGATACGGTCATAAACAACGATTGTGTTGTTGATTGAACATCCGAGAATTGTAAGAACAACGGCAATAAAGTTTGAGTTAATCTGGAAACCGATGATTACAAACGCACCGTATGTTACAACAATATCATGAAGGAGGGCTATAACGGCACATACGCCCGATGACCATCCGCTGATTCTCTTGAATCTGAATGCGATATAGAGAATAAGTATAACAGCTGAAAATGCAACTGCAACAATACACTTGATAAAGAAGTCACGGCCTGAAGAAGCTGCAACGTCTGTTGAGTCAAGAATCTCAATATCATTGTCTGCATATATTTCCTGAAGGGCAGAAGTAAGTGATGTCTGCTTTTCTGCTGTAAAGCCTTCTGATGAAACGAATGAGATGGCAAGTTTCTTTCTGTCACTCTGGAAGAGATCACCCTGCTGGATATTTACCTTTGAACCGGCAATCTCCTCAACCTTTGCCTGCGCTTCGTCTGAGTCAATATCTCCGACAAATGAATAGGTGATCATTGTACCGCCTCTGAACTCTATTGCGATATCAACTCCGAGGAATGATACGAGAACCGACACTGCAACGAGTACTGCGGAAATTATATAGAAAACTTTGCTCTTCCCTGTAAAGTTATAGGATTTTGTTTTCTTCTCTGAAGGCTGGATATTCTTTTCCTTACTCATTTTTCAACACCTCCGTAAAGTTTTCTGTTTTTGAATACATTGAACTTGGAGAGTGAACCAAGCATAAGCTTTGATGCAAACACACCCATTACAAAGTTAAGGATTGCACCAACCATAAGTGTGAAACCGAATGAGTAGATTGTTCCTTCAGTTGTTGTACCGAACCATCTGAAGATGAAACTGAGCATCTTTGCAAAGAGGCTGTCCGGAACGCCGAAAGCACCCATAAGTATAATCGCAATAAGAATTACTGTTAAGTTTCCGTCAAAAATAGCTGAGAACGCCCTCTTGTAACCTGCTTCAAGAGCTGTGTTAAGTCTCTTGCCTGAACGGAGTTCCTCCTTGATACGTTCACCGGTAATAATGTTTGCGTCAACACCCATACCGATTGAAAGGATAATACCGGCAATACCAGGGATGGTAAGAGTTGAGCTGTTCATAAAGCTGAAGTAGCCTGATACAGCAGCAAGTGTGCATGTAACCTGTCCTGTAAGTGCAATAACTGCAACAAAACCAGGAAGTCTGTAAAGGGCTATCATGTATACTGCAATAAATGCAAATGCGATAATTCCGCCAAGAATCATTGCATTAAGCGCACCGGCGCCAAGTGTCGGTGAAATAGTTGAGAAGCTTGACGTGGTAAGCGAAAACGGAAGCGCACCTGAATTGATTCTGTCAGCAAGTGTCTTTGCATCCTCATATGTTTCAAAGCTACCTGAGATAACAGCTTCACCAGTTGTAATATGGCTCTGTACTGTAGGAGCTGTAAGCATATTGTCATCCATCCAGATGGAGATTGTACCCTTGTTTTCTGCAAGTCTTCCCGTTGCATCTGCAAACTTCTGTGTACCTTCAGAATTAAGTTTGAGCTGAACAACGTATTCTATTTCGCCTGTTGTTTCATCATTCTGATAACCTGCAGTTGCACTTGCAACATCCTCACCGTTAAGGATTAACTCTCCTGCCGGAACAGTATCACCGTTTTCATCAACAGTTGTTTCCGTTCCTTCACGGAAAGTAAGCATCGCTGTACCGCCAAGTTCCTTAACTGCTGCCTCAGGGTCAAAGTCTGATTCTGATGACTGCCACGGGAAACGAACGATAACACGGTCATTGTTTGAGTCAACATAAACGTTGCTGTCTGTAATACCAAGAGCAGCAAGACGAACCTTCATTACTTCCTTTACTGAGTCAAGCTGTTCATCAGTTGCATCAACATCTCCGGCAGGTGTAAATGTTACGTCAACACCGCCCTGAATGTCTATACCAAGTCTTATGTCCGATACGTCCTTAATGTATGTTTTAGCTATATCTCCGTACTGATATTTTACACCGAATATTGCAGTGTAGGAAAAGCCGAGGATAAGTAAAAATACAATAAAGAAAACGGGCTTTTTAATTTTCTTCACTGTTTTCCCTCCAAAAAGTTTTTATATTTTTCAGGGCTTTGCGGTCGCCCTGTACCTGTTAAACGTTGATTTCTGCTGTTTCGTTGAGCTTGTCTGCGTTGGCATCGAGAACAGGCTTTACACATGTTTCGAGGAATTCTGTAACCTGTTCCGAGCTGCGGCCTGTGAAGTTTTCAGGCTTAAGGATAGCATCAAGTTCTTCCTTGTTTATCATGAACATCTCATCGTTAAGGATCATGTCGCAGAGGTCGTTTTCAAGACCGTCTTCCTTTACATGTCTGCCTGCTACCATTGAGTATTCACGGATTCTTTCGTGAAGCACCTGTCTGTCTCCGCCCTTCTTAACTGCGCTCATCATGATGTTTTCAGTTGCCATGAAAGGAAGTTCAGCCATAAGTCTGCGGCGTACAATCTTAGGATAAACAACAAGTCCGCTTGTAACGTTGATAAGAATGTTGAGAATAGCATCAGCTGCAAGGAAACCTTCAGCAACAGAGATTCTCTTGTTTGCAGAGTCATCAAGTGTTCTTTCAAACCACTGTGTACCTGCTGTAAATGCAGGATTAAGGCTGTCTATCATAAGATATCTTGCAAGTGATGTGATTCTTTCGCATCTCATCGGGTTTCTCTTGTATGCCATGGCTGATGAGCCGATCTGACCCTTTTCAAACGGTTCTTCCATCTCCTTAAAGCTCTGGAGAATACGCATGTCATTTGAGAACTTGCTTGCAGACTGTGCAAGACCGCTGAGTGTACTGATAACCTGTGAGTCAATCTTTCTTGAGTATGTCTGACCTGAAACAGGAACAACTCCGTCAAATCCCATCTCTTCTGCAATCATTGCTTCAAGCTGCTTGATTTTTGATGTATCGCCTTCAAAAAGTTCAACGAATGAAGCCTGTGTACCTGTAGTACCCTTTGAGCCGAGAAGCTTAAGATTTTTGATACGGTATTCAATCTCCTCGAGGTCCATAAGGAATTCATTGATCCAGAGAGTTGCACGCTTGCCCACTGTTGTGAGCTGTGCAGGCTGAAGATGTGTATATGCAAGGGCCGGCATGTCCTTGTATTCATCAGCGAACTTTGAAAGCTGTGAAATAACTGTAACAAGCTTTTTGTATACAATCTGAAGAGCGTCACGCATGATGATGATATCTGTGTTGTCACCTACATAGCATGATGTGGCACCGAGGTGAATGATACCCTTTGCATTCGGACAAACAAGACCGTATGCGTGAACGTGTGACATTACATCGTGACGGCAGATCTTTTCACGTTCTCTTGCTGCTTCGTAGTCAATGTTTTCGATATTTGCCTCAAGTTCCTTAACCTGTTCCTCAGTTACAGGAAGCCCGAGTTTCATCTCAGCTCTTGCAAGTGCTACCCAGAGTTTTCTCCAGGTTGTGAATTTCTTGTCTGCTGAAAAAACGAACTGCATTTCCTTGCTCGCATATCTTGTGCAGAATGGACTTTCATAGCTGTTAGTCATTAGAAAAACTCCTTTATTATTATAAAATTAATTTTTTTGCATTAATATTTTAATTGTATCATATTTATGCGATATAATCAAGGTTTCGGGAAGAGATTTTTTTGCTTTTCCCGTCTTTAACATTTATCCACATCCGATAATGTTGAAAAGTTAAAAACCCTGTTGAAAACTTTTCTGATTATTTCAACATAAGTTTTTTCATAAGCATAAGGTCGGAAATATCAGTCTTTCCGTCTCTGTTCAGATCGCAGGCACTTTCATCAGCCCCGTCTTCCGGACTGACAATATGATGAACCAGCGTTATGAAGTCGCCTGTGTTTATAAGTCCGTTTCCGTCTGTGTCACCGTATATCTGCCCTGATGCAAGTACGGAAAGAAATTCTGTAACCCCGCTTTCTATAAACTCCGTGCTGAGAACATTTTCAAAACCTGCCGTATCAAGGGCTTCTGAAAAGCCGGTCGGTCCCCATGTCGGATAATGTGAAAAATCATTGTACATGGAAACTGCCAGCTCAGGATCACTGTACATAACATCCCACAGATTAAGTGCTGCAAGTGCTGAAACAGCATAGCTTATATAATATCCCGGAGATACGAAAAAATGAGTTATTCTGTAAAAATTAACATTGTAAAATTTATACCTGCTGCTGATTTCGTTATACTTACTGACAACGTCCTCCGCAGTTAGATTTTCAGCATTTTCATATACATAGTCTTCGAATTCATTTCCGATAAATCCGGCTGCAACTGAACGTATAAGGCTCATAGCCTCCATAAGCCTCATTGTTTCAGCATATTCCCCGTATATGGACTCATAGAACTGTGTATAAAGTACTTCAAGTCCCTGAGACTGAACCTCCGCCACATCAATATTATGGCGGTTAATATAAAGCGACGGGATACAGCTCAGTCTCATTGCATTAAAGTGTCCGAATTCATGTAATGCGGACGTCAGATCGTTATAATTGCCGTAAAGATACTGATAAATAATGGCACTGTTGCAGTAGCTGAGCATTGTGGTATACGCTGCCTGTTCACTGTCAGACCCGCTTCCTGTTATGTACAGACCTTTTTCCAGAGCCTCACTTGCCGAAACACTGAGTTCCTCTGAAATCCTGTAAGCATACTGCTGTGCAATCTCCATATTGTTCTCAAAAACAAGTTTTGCATTTTTATCGGTAAGCATTTTGTTTTTAAGAGTATTCAGGCGGTCGGTAAGCTCTCTGTCCGCATCGTCCATAAGTCCGGAAACAGATGAATTAATCTGCTTTATCTCATCTGAAGAATAATCTCTCCCATATACATCGTACATGTAATCAAAGTAATTATCATACTTCTCCCTGTTTACAATACTGTTGTTCAGTTTTACAAGTTTCAGATAAATCTCAGCGCATTCAAGATCTTTGTCACTACTGGATTTTGATGAGTATGCGGCTTCGTTGTACTGCTTTATCAGTGCACTTTTTTCAGCGGCGGCAGCGGATTCGCGCTCTGCCTGCTCGTCTTTTATCTCCCCGGTTGTAACATTGATGCCGGTAAATTCTGTCATCAGTTCCTGATATTCTGAATTTACAGCACGGTTAATTACTTCATTTATTTTCTGTAAACACTCCAGCTGCATGGCATTCATATAAGTCAGTTCATCATAGTTTTCATCAGTCATATTCTCTGAAAACTGCACCTGTGCCAGTGAATACTGAAAAATCACATAGTCATACTCCTCGACTATAGCTGCATATCCTTCAGTTACACCCTCCTCGTTATTTTTCTGTTCCGTCTGCTTTTCAAAATCAGCAAGCACTTCCTCCATACGGCTCATACTGTATCTCTCATATACGATACTTTCCGCTGATACCGGATGTACAAATGCTCCTGACAGACATGATGCACAGAATGCTGCTGCACATAAAAGTGATATAATTTTTCCCTTCATTTTTTCCTCCCCTTATAAAAAAAGACACAGCTGCATAGTGAACCTGTGTCTTAGTCTGACTATTTGTGATAACTCTTGCCGGCAGATATCATAAATGCCCTGTATATCTGCTCAAGAAGCATTATTCTCGCAAGCTGATGCGGAAAAGTCATTTCTGACATGGAAAGCTTAAGTCCTGCTGCATTCTTGACACTGTCCGCAAGGCCGTAGGAACTGCCTATAATAAATGAGATTTCGCTGCATCCGGAAACTGCAATGCTTTCAAACTTTTCCGAAAGTTTTTCACTTTTCATCTGTTTACCCTCGATACACATAGGGATAATAAAACCTGAAGCATGTTTCATGATGTTTACCGCCTCTGTATCAAGTGCTTTTTTTATTTCCTTTTCTGAAGGGCGGTCAGAAAGCCTGCATTCATCAATCTCAGTAATCTTCAGGTTACAGAAAGCCTGAAGTCTCTTGGAGTATTCCGCAGATGCTGCTCTGAGATATTCTTCTTTAAGTTTACCAACTGTAATAAGATTTATGTTAAACATGGTTTCAGCACCACCTTCTCACCGGTTGTTTCCGGTTTTGCAACCATAAGCATATAGTCTCTGTCCCTGACATAGCCTGAAAGTCTCTCAGATACAGTTTTTTCCGCAAGTTCAGGAGTGTTGTTCTCCTGACTCAGATGACCGAGAATAATATTTCTGGTGCCGTTCTTTACAAGTTTAAGTGCCTGTTCAGCACTTGCATGATTCGAAAGATGACCGCGTTCCGAACAAATCCTCTGCTTAAGTATTCGCGGATAAGTACTGAACATCATCATATCCTCATCATAATTTGACTCCAGAAGAACAGTGTCTGCACCAAGAACTGCAGTATCAACAGCACTGGTCACGCAGCCAAGGTCTGTACAGACAGCACACGAAGTACCGTCCTTAAAGTCAACTCTGTAGCCGCAGCTGTGTTCCGCATCATGCGGTGTATCAAACGCTGTTACCTTCATATCAAAAAGCTCTGCTGATATCTCTATCTCCAGAGCCTCTGAATTACTGTTTATATAGTTATCTCTTACAAGTTTCCTTATAGTCCCTGCCTGTCCGTATACACTGAGACTGTGTTTTTTTGTAAGTACCGGCAGCCCTTTTATGTGATCTGAATGTTCATGTGTGATAAAAACAGCCTTTACAGCCTGTACATCCAGTCCGCAGCGTTTCATGGCAAGGTCAAGCTTTTTAAATGACACGCCGCAGTCAATAAGTATCCCTCTGCTGCTGTTTCCGATAAATACAGCATTTCCTTTACTTGAACTGAACAGCGGATAGATTGCATCCATATGATTTTTCTCCATTATGCTCCGCAGGTTTTTATGCTTGATTCGCCCGGAAAATATCTCTTCTCGATATCCGCACCGATTCCTCTGAGTTTTCCGTCCATATCCTGATAACCGCGTTCAATATGATGAATATCTTCTATCTCAGTTATTCCGTCAGCTGCAAGTCCGGCTATGATAAGTGCTGCACCTGCTCTGAGGTCACAGGCCTTCACAGGAGCGCCGTTAAGTTTTCCGGTTCCTTCAATAATTGCCACCTTACCGTCAATTGTAATGTTGGCACCCATCCTGCGAAGTTCCTCAACATATGCAAATCTGCTGTCCCAGATAGTTTCAGTAACCAGACTCGGACCGTCAACAAGTGTGAGGAGAGTTGCTATCTGCGGCTGCATATCTGTAGGAAATCCCGGATGAGGACTTGTCTTTACGTTTGTCTTAACAAGGGGACGTGTTGTCCATACCCTTACAGCATCATCGTATTCTTCTACGTTTACACCTATCTTTATAAGCTTGGCTGTTATGGATTCGAGATGCTTCGGAATAACATTGCGTATCATAACATCTCCGTGTGTTGCAGCTGCTGCAATCATATATGTTCCCGCTTCAATCTGATCCGGAACTATGGAGTATGTTGTGCCCCGGAGATGTTTTACACCTCTTACCTTAATAACATCAGTACCTGCACCCATAATATCTGCACCCATTGAATTAAGGAAGTTGGCAAGGTCAACTATGTGAGGCTCTCTTGCTGCATTTTCGATTATTGTGAGTCCATCAGCTTTTACCGATGCAAGTATCGCGTTCATCGTTGCACCAACGGACACTTTGTCAAAGTAAATATGTCCTCCGTAAAGGTGTCTGCTTTCAACGTTTACAACTCCGTTGATAATATCATTTTCAGCGCCAAGCACTTCAAAAGCCTTAAGGTGCATATCTATAGGTCTGTCACCAAGAGGACATCCGCCCGGCATGGAAACCATAGCCTTGCCAAATTTTCCAAGGCATGCCCCGAGAAAATAGTATGAAGCTCTCATCTTTCGTGCCATCTCATACGGCACTTCAGAATTTACAAGATTGGCAGCATCAATGCGAAATGTTGTGTCATCAATCATTTCGACTTCAGCACCCATCTCGGCAAGTATCTTAAGTCCTATTGAAACATCACTGATCTTAGGAACATTTTCAAGCACACACGGACCGTCGGAAAGAATAACAGCAGGAATTATTGCTACTGCTGCATTTTTTGCACCACTAACATATATATTCCCTTCAAGTCTGTTTCCACCTTTTATTACGAATTTATCCAAAATTTTCTCCCCTTAAACGTCAACTCTTATTACACTCCTGTTTTATTATTAACTGATCTTAACAAAATATCATTAACCGCATTGAGGTACTGAGATTTTGGTAAAACCAGTTAATCGGATGCGGAGCACCGCTCCGCATCCTCACTGCAGGTATTAGTATTCTACGATTTCGATCTTTTCTATTATAACATCCTCTACTGGTTTGTCTGAGGAATCAACATCTGTATTGTTGCATACGTCCTCTACAATCTCTATTCCTTCAAAAACCTGTCCGAACACTGTATAGCCGCCGTCAAGCCACGGTGCGCCGCCCTCTTCAAGATAAGCATTCACTGCTGTTTCTGTATAACTGAAGTTCTGACTTTTGTATTTTTCAAAAAGTTCCGGTGTGAATTCCTGTCCTACAACAATATAGAACTGACTTCCGTCTGTGCTGGTCGAGCCACTGTTTGCATACGCAAGAGCACCCTTTACATGGTAAAGGTACTCACTTGCTCCGCCGTCAAATGCCTGACCCCATACACTTGTTCCGCCTCTTCCTGTTCCCTCAGGGTCACCGCCCTGAATCATAAAGTCAGCGATTACTCTGTGGAAACTAAGCCCGTCATAGTAGCCCTGAGTTGCAAGTCCGACAAAATTTGCGCAGGCTTTCGGAAGCAGATCAGGGAAGAGCTTAATCTTTACTGTTCCTTTATCTTTTATAGTCATAGCTACTATCTCTTCTCCTTCAGCCGGAAGAGTATAGTTAGCCATATCCGTAAAACCGGATTTGTTTTTTCCAATCATATCATATGTGTTGGCATTTGAGCTGCCCTTGTACATAGTTGCACCCGGTTCTTTCTGTCCGCATCCGGTCAATGCAGCAAGACCAAGTGCTGCACAGATAATACAGAGTGCTGTCCTTTTCAAAATCTTTTTTAATATCATTTTTATACTCCTGTTCATAAAACATACCGGTATCAAATCTGCTGATAAATCATCGGATAAGGCGAAAATATCTATTAACCCAGTATGCAACTTTAATTATACTACAATTTTGCATTTTTGTAAAGTTTATTTTTCATCCCGCTCAGTTTTTTCTTTGCTGGTTACTCCATAACTCCAAACAACAGAAAATATGTGTGCGAAGGTGCAGGGCGACCGCAAAGCCCTGCAAAAGTACAAAGTAATTATCATAAATTTATATCATGATGTAAGACATTAACCTTTGCTTTCCATATACTCCTTATATGTGCATACCCTTATACCTGTAATCTCTATATCCTGAACAGGTTTTAAGGTTGATTCTTCAGTCTGAACATCAAGAACAGCATCAAGAACATCCCAGCCGTCAAAAATCTGAGCAAAAACGGTTATCTGCTGTGAAACATTAGGCGTACCGCCGTACTCTATAAACATATCTGCAACCTTTGTGTTCCCCTGCATATCAAGCATCTGAGTTTTTATTTCATCTGTAAACTCTATACTTCCTGATATAAGAAACCGGCTGCCGCTGTAGGTTTCCTGACCGCGCCATAATGTGGTGTGCGTAAGACCGCAGGACATTATCGCTCCCTTTACAGGCCAGAGATTCTTACTGATTTCCGGTCCGACAGTTTCAATGCTTTTATCGTAACCATCAGGAAGTGAGCCGTCATTGTAAACGCATCCGCCGCCAAGGTGTATTCCTTTTTCAACTTCATAGATAAAAGTTCCGTCATAATATCCTGATTCCGAAAGTGATTTGTAGTTTTCAACCGTTTCAGGTGCAAACTGCGGATAGAGTTCAGCAGCCATATCGCCGTAATCTGTTGATATAACTGTTATCATTGCGTCATCAGCAATATTTCCGCTGAGGGTTTCAAGCTGAACAAGTTCGATATCTTCGGGAATGTTGAAAGCCTGCTTTCTCTTTGAGGCATTTACTATACTTGCAACTATCATAGCCACCGTAAGAACTGCCATTGCAGCAAACAAAAAGTTTACCAGTTTTTTTATTTTACCGTTATTCTGCATACTATCATCTCTTCCGGATTATTTTTTACTTATCTTTGTACCCTGTCTTGTTTCCTCAATAACGTATCCCATAGAAGAAATTCTGTCTCTGAGTTCATCAGCAAGTGCAAAATTCTTTTCCTTTCTCGCAGCCTTTCTCTGCTCTGCAAGTTCAAGAATTTCAGCCGGGATTTCTTCTCCGCGGTTTCTGTTGTAAACTATACCGAGAACACCTGTAAGCTCATCAAACAGTGCCGCACCTGCCATAAGCTGTTCCTTTGAAGTACTGCTGTCAGCTGACATGGTGTTAAGGTCTCTTACAAGTTCAAAAACTGCTGTAATACCGTCTGCTGTGTTAAGGTCATCGTCCATAGCGTCAATAAACTGCTGTCTTCTCTTTTCGAAAAGTTCTGCCGCCTCAGCACTCACCTCACCGCTCTTTGCAATCTCAGCCGCTCTGTCAAGGGTTTCACGGCAGTTGTAAAGTCTGTCAAGTGATGCCTTGCATGAGTCAAGGAGTTCAACGCAGTAGTTAATAGGGCTTCTGTAGTGTGCCTGAATCATCATGTATCTTATAACTTCATAACCGTACTTCTCTGCAACCTCTCTTACTGTAAAGAAGTTGCCAAGTGACTTGGACATCTTCTGGTTGTCAACGTTGATATACCCGTTGTGAACCCAGTAATTTGCAAGCGGGCATCCTGTTGCAGCCTCACTCTGAGCGATTTCATTTTCATGATGCGGGAAAATGAGGTCCTGACCGCCGCAGTGGATATCAAGTGTATTTCCTATGTGATGTCTTGACATTGCAGAGCATTCGATATGCCAGCCTGGTCTTCCCTTGCCCCATGGTGATTCCCAGAAAGGTTCGCCCAGCTTCGCAGCCTTCCATACAGCAAAGTCAAGTGCATCTTCCTTCTGGTCATTTACATCTATACGCGCACCCGCCTTGAGTTCATCAATCGGCATCTTTGAAAGCTTGCCGTATTCTTCAAACTTTCCTGTACGGAAATAAACATCTCCGTTTGATTCATATGCATATCCCTTGTCAACAAGTGTCTTTACTATATCAATGATAATATCCATGCTCTCTGTAACCTTAGGGTGAATATCGGCATCCATAACATTAAGTCCGTGAGCATCCTTTTTGTATTCGGCAATATATTTTTCAGAAACAGCAAGGGAATCAACACCCTCTTCATTAGCCTTTCTGATAATCTTGTCATCAACGTCAGTAAAATTCTGAACATACTTTACCTGATATCCTCTGTACTTAAGATATCTTCTGAGAACGTCAAATGAGCAGATTGGTCTTGCATTTCCGATGTGGATATAGTTGTAAACCGTTGGCCCGCAGGCGTAGATATTTACAACCCCGTCATTTATCGGTTTGAATTCTTCCTTTTTTCTTGTCATAGTATTGTAGATTAACATATAAGCCCTCCAGAATATTAATAAACTCTTACATTATACGAATAAACAAAAAACCTCCTGCAGCAGTACCATGACCCACTGCAGGAGGCGGTATTCCGCGGTTCCACTCCCGTTTTATAACTTAAAAATTCCTTTAACGCAGGTAATACGGAGACAGATACTGAACTTTTCCCTGTCCCGGCTGGCAGCCGCACTTCACACATACCCGGAATGTACCGATCCCAGCACCCGATACTCTCTGAAAATCCGGAAATATAGTTACTCCTGCTGTTACGCCTTTAAAAATATTGATTTTGCAGCCATAATAAACGACAGATTTATTTGACGCTTACTATATATTATACTCTATAAGAAGGGATTTGACAAGGGGTGTGAAAAATTTTTAACATCACTCACATTTCTCAGTTTATGAAAGGGATTTTTTACTGCATAATTTACCGATAGTGATTTTCCTGCAGTAAAGCCATCTGTCTGAACATTTTTATGACAATTACAGTGAACCGAAAAAATTTTTTGTTTTCTGTAACCTTTTCGGTATTTAAACCGTTTTATTGATGTAAGGGCCTTACAGAGAAAAATAAAAACAGGAGGACGAACCGTCATGTATGATAACAGTCAGGCTGAATTTGAAAAAATTCTACGAAAATACGGTGACAGCATTTACCGGATTGCACTTGTACATACGCAGAATGAAATGGACGCACAGGACGTTGTACAGGAGGTATTCCTTAAGTTTGCACGGAATGCATCGCAGTTTCAGTCAGATGAGCACATAAAAGCCTGGCTGATAAGAGTGGCGATAAATATGTGTACTGATCTTAAGCGTTCAGCGTGGAACCGAAAAACCACAGAGCTTAACGACGAATGTCTGCCGGCAGAAGAATTCACCACCGGTGAAAGTGAACTTTATCAGGCTGTGATGAGCCTCCCGGTAAAATACAAGGATGTTATTCATCTGTTTTACTACGAGGGATACAGCATAAAGGAAATAAGCAGAATTACTGAACAGAAAGAAAATGCAGTAAAAACACAGCTTTCACGCGGAAGAGTGCTTCTGAAGGAGCTTCTGAAAGGAGAGTACGACTATGCGCTTTAATGATGAATACCGAAAAGAAATGAATAACAAAACGCTCAGTGAAGATTTCATTAAAAATCTCGCAGCAAAAATGGCCGATGAAGCCGCTAAAAGCAAAAATACAGATAAAGAAAATACAGAGATAAATACAGAACAAAAGGAAACAGAAGTAAAGGTAATAGAATACAGGAGGAACAGAACTATGATGAGTGTTAAAATTATAGCAGCTGCATGTGCCGCAGCCGTAATGATTGTTTTCGGAACAACCCTTAAGAACAAACTCCCGAACGAAAATATTTCAGTAACCCCCGATGTATCAGTAACAAAGATATCAGAACCGGCTGAAACCGAGCAGGTTACAGCGGATAATCCCGTAACAGAAATATCATCCGAACCGGTTACATCAGTAGAACAGATTACTGAACTCAGTCCTGAAGCAGCACTGACTGATGCTGCTGTAACATCAGTGGCTGAAATCACTGAAGAAGCAATTGTGGAGAACCTTCCTGAAACGGAACATGAAGACAGTTACTATCTCGAAAATATCAGTGAGATACTCAGTGCATACCAGCTTATAGACAGCATTCCGGCAGGCGGAATTATGATAGAAACAGATCAGGAAGATTCCTTTTATGATGACACTGATCAGTATGTAAGAATTACTGACAGCAGATTCACAGATCTCAGTGATATCGATAATTACTTAAACAAATACCTCACTGAAGAATTTGCAGAATCACACAGCGATATAAAGGATCTTTTCACAGTACAGAACGGTAATCTCTATCTCAGATACAGTCCGAGGGGATACAAGTACATCTGGAATACAGGCATCGCCCCGGAAATTACAGAAAAATCAGAAAATTCATTTACATTTATTCAGGCTTATGACGTACCTGGTGCAGTTGAATATACTAAGATCACCATGGTTAAGTCAGATGAACATCCTGGCTGGAAAATTGATTCGATTGAAGATATTCTTAACCAAAACTCTGAAAATTTCTAAACTCCATAATGATAAAAAAATCTCCCGCATTTCAGCGAGGAGATTTTTTGGTTATAAAAATATATTTTTATTCGTCCGAACCCTCGCCCCTTGCGAGAGCTTCAGCCTGCATTTTCTGGATATCTTCATGCATTGAAAGAATCGGTGCTACGTTCATTTTTCTCATATGTCTGTCAACGTAGTTCTTTGTGCATCTGTAAACAACAGGTGAAAGAACAAGCACACCGATAAGGTTAGGAAGCATCATAAGTCCGTTGAATGTATCGGAGAGATCCCATGCAAGGTTTTCACCCATAACAGCGCCGCCGAAAATGGCTGCAACAAAGGCAATCTTGTAAATGATAACAGATTTTTCACCGCAGAGATATTCCATAGCCTTGCTTCCGTAATGACTCCATCCGAGTGAGGTGGAAAATGCAAACAGAAGAAGGGCAACGGCTACGAATTTTGAGCCAAATGAACCGAATGTATTTTCAAAGGCAAGTGCTACAAGTCCGCCTGTGTTTTCAATGCCGTCAACAACCTTTCCTGTTTCAAGATTTATAAGTCCTGAGGAAAGAACTGAAAATGCGGTAAGTGAGCATACAACAATTGTATCCATAAATACTTCAAAGATACCCCACATACCCTGGTGAACCGGTTCCTTTACGTTTGAGTTTGAATGAACAATAACCGATGAACCAAGGCCGGCTTCGTTTGAGAATACGCCTCGCTTCATACCGTACTGAACAGCCATCTTCACACCTGAACCTACAATACCGCCGGCTGCGGCCTTCATTCCGAAAGCACCCTTGAATATCGCTGTAAACACAGCACCAAACTGGTCGATATGTAAAATGCAGATTACAATTGTTCCGAGGAGATACGCAAGCACCATAACAGGTACAATCTTTTCAGTTACCGCAGCAATTCGCTTGATTCCGCCTATAACAACAAGTGCTGCAATTATCATAAGAACTATACCGGTTACATATGCAGGTATGCTGAATGAATCGCGCATATTTGTGGCGATTGTATTTATCTGGGTCATGTTGCCTATACCGAAAGAGGCAAGCAGACAGAAAACACAGAAGAGCGTCGCGAGTACAGGACCTGCAACTTTTCCGTATTTTTTACCTCCAAGTCCGTACTTAAGGTAGTACATCGCTCCTCCGCTCCATTCGTCCTTGCTGTTCTTTACTCTGTAAAGAATACCAAGCACGTTTTCGGAGAAGTTTGTCATCATCCCGAAAAATGCAACCACCCACATCCAGAATATCGAACCCGGGCCACCGGTTGCTATAGCCGAAGCAACACCGGCAATATTTCCTGTTCCCACTGTAGCCGCCAGCGCAGTACAGAGGCTCTGAAACTGGGAAATAGACTTGTCATCGGTATGCTTTGTTATATGCCTGTCCTTAAAAATAGCACCTATAGTACAGCTTACCCACCTCTTAAAATGTGAAACCTGATAAAACTTTGTTAAAACGGTCATAAGAACACCGGTAAAACAAAGAAGAATAAGTGCCGGCCATCCCCAGACAACACTGTTTACCTTATCGTTCGCAGACTTAACAACCTCCAGAAAAGCTTCCATTGAATCCTATCACTCCTGTTAAATACTATTTTTCTTCGTAAAACGACAACTATCCTTTCTATTATAACACAAAGCCACCTTATTTATCAAGGTGGCTTTGTACAGTTTAAAAGTTTTTAATAAAATTGATGTTCTGTATTTGTTTATAGTAAACGAAAAGTATTTTTTCCGTTTATTATTTATCCATATCAATGTATTTCCAGTATCCTTTGAGGTAAACCGCTCCGGATATTACTGTAAGAACTGTGGATATCCATATGAGAATATCACTTATAAGAGAAAACTTTTCAGTTACGCCCGCACAGCAGAAAATGAGAATCGCTACAATAGCAACCATTGTAAACGCTGTTTTGAGTTTTCCCCAGATACCGGCTGCAACTACCACACCCTCGCTGGCTGTTACAAGTCTCAGACCGGACACCATAAATTCTCTTGCAACAATTATGATAAGCGGTACTGCTGACATAAGTCCCTTTTCAACGAAACAGCACAGTGCTGATATTACAAGTACCTTGTCGGCAAGCGGATCAAGAAATTTTCCGAATGTTGTTACAAGATTGTTTTTCCTTGCAATATGCCCGTCAAGCGCATCCGTTACAGATGCTGCTGCAAAAAGGAGAAATGAAATAAGATAATTTCCCGGAACTGCTTCAAGATAGAAAAACAGAATAAAAAACGGTACAAGTATGACTCTTAAAAGTGTCAGTTTATTCGGCAGATTCATCTGTTATTACCTCTCCCATAAGATCGTAGTCAAGCGACTCGGTTACAAGAACATTTACAAACTGACCGACTGCAAGCTTTTCTTCACTGTCAAAGAAGATTTTACCGTCTATATCAGGTGCATCGCTCTGTGTTCTTCCGAAATAGCATTCGCCCCACTGGTCAAATCCCTCAACTACAGCCTCAACAGTTTTACCTACCATACGGAGGTTTTTCTGCTCGCTGATAAGCTGCTGCTGCTCCATGATTATCTCTGCACGGTGAGCACGCACTTCCTCATCAACCTGGTCAGGGAGAAGAGCCGCCTTTGTTCCCTCTTCCTCAGAATAAGGGAAGCATCCAAGCTTGTCAAATTCAGTTTCCTTGATAAATTCAGCAAGTGAATTGAACTGTTCTTCTGTTTCTCCCGGGAAACCTGTAATAAGTGTGGTTCTGATTGTGAGTTCCTCAATTCTTTCCCTGAGTTTCTTAAACAGAGCTCGGAGTTCTGCCTCAGAACCGCCTCTTCCCATAGCTGCGAGAATCTTTTCATCGCTGTGCTGAATCGGAATATCCATGTACTTCACAATCTTAGGCTCCGATGCTATAACATCTATAAGTTCATCAGTAATTCTCTCCGGATAGCAGTAGAGAACTCTTATCCATTTGATTCCGTCGATACGGCAGAGCTCTCTGAGCAGTTCAGGAAGTCTTGATTCTCCGTACAGATCCTCACCGTAGCGGGTTGAGTCCTGGGCTACGACATTTATCTCTGTAACCCCGTTCTCAGCAAGCCACCTCGCTTCCTCAAGTACATCCTCCATCGGAACACTTCTGTACTTTCCTCTTATCATAGGAATTGCACAGTAACTGCAGCAGTTGCTGCATCCCTCTGCTATCTTGAGATATGTAAAGAAAGGAAGTGTTGAGATTATTCTCTTTCCTGTAAGTCCCAGTGCAAGCTTGTCTTTGAATTCAACAACATGGTCATCTGCAAGAACCCTGTCTATAATATCCACTATATCGTCATCCGAGCCGATTCCAACTACAGCGTCAACATCGTTCTTAAACTCACTTTCAAACTCTTCCTTATATCTCTGTACAAGGCATCCGGTAACTATTATCTTCTTAATCGTTCCCTCTTCCCTGAGCTTTGCAAGTTCAAGAACAGTTTCAATTGCCTCTTCCTTGGCAGACTGGATAAATCCGCATGTGTTTATAACAACAACGTCTGATTTGGCCGGATCTGTAACAAGTTCATATCCGTGTTCACGGATCTTATAAAGCATTCTTTCACTGTCAACAAGGTTTTTTGAACATCCAAGTGACACCATACCGATTTTTACAGGCATGAGAATAAACCACCTTTTTATTTTTATTCGTATTCGTCATAGTCAGCACATTCCATCATACGGACCGCCTCGTTAATATCACCGAAACTGTATCCCCTGCGGGCAAGTGCATTTTTCATCCTGCGAACCTTATCAGGATCGTCAAGATATCCGCTGTATTTTTTTCTGATAATTTCACAGATACGCTCTGCTGTACCTTCCTCATATAAACTGAGAACCTCGGTTACAAGCTCCCTGTCGAGACCTTTTCTGTACATCTCGTTTGAAGCACGGTAATATCCGTACTTCTGCACTTCCATGTACTTTCTCGCAAGGTTTTCCGCATATCTCCGGTCATTTATCAATCCGAGAGACACGAGTTTATTCAGTACATAATAGCATGTATCCTCATCATAGTTTTCATTAAGCTTTTTAAAAAGCTCACTGTAGGAATAGTCACGGTAATCAAGCAGATACAGACCGCGCTCCGTGGCACGGCGCCTGTCGGAAGCAAGCATCATTTCTTCATATCTCTCCGGACTTATTTCCGCACCCGGTCTCAGACCGTAGTCAGCAACTATCTCTTTATGAAGATAAATTCTGTTTCCGTCTATAAACACTTCCCAGGTGTTGCCTTTGTAACGGACAGCGGAATTTACTGTCACGCTTCTTCACCGGCCGGAGCAAATTCCTCAAAATCATCATCTGCACTTATTGAAACATCGTCGTTTGAAACAGGCGATTCCTGTACTGATGAAGAGGCCGCAGCGACCCTTGCTGCTTCACTGAGTTTCGCTTCAACTTTGCTCTTTCTGGAAGCAAGTTCAAGCTTACGTGCATTTTCCTTTATCTTTTCCTCTATCTCAAGCATAAGATCAGGACTGTTTTTAAGAAGTTCCTTTACGTTGTCACGTCCCTGTCCGAGCTTTGTTTCATTGTAGCTGAACCATGCGCCGCCCTTCTTTACGATATCAAGTTCAACAGCAAGGTCGAGAACCTCTCCGACTCTGGAAATGCCCTGACCGTACATAATATCAAATTCGCACTCCTTAAACGGCGGAGCAACTTTATTCTTTACAACCTTGCACTTTGTACGGGCACCGATAACATCAGTTCCGCTCTTAAGTGTCTCACCCTTTCTTACCTCAATACGTACTGATGAGTAGAACTTGAGGGCACGTCCGCCAGGTGTTGTTTCAGGGTTTCCGTACATAACGCCAATCTTTTCACGAACCTGATTGATGAAAATTGCAACACAGTTCGATTTGGAAATGACTGATGTGAGCTTTCTCATAGCCTGTGACATAAGTCTTGCAAGCTGACCAACGTGAAGATCACCCATCTCTCCGTCAATCTCTGCCTTTGTTGTCATAGCAGCAACAGAGTCAAGAACAAGAATATCGATAGCACCTGAACGTACAAGTGCTTCTGCTATTTCGAGTGCCTGTTCACCGCTGTCCGGCTGGGATACGAGAAGATTGTCTATATCAACGCCGAGAGCACTTGCATATACAGGATCAAGAGCATGTTCAACGTCGATAAAAGCAGCATTTCCGCCCATCTTCTGAGCTTCCGCAACAACGTGAAGTGCTACTGTTGTCTTACCTGAGCTTTCAGGTCCGTATATTTCCACTATACGTCCTCTCGGAACACCGCCTATGCCAAGTGCCATATCAAGTGTCATTGATCCGGTAGGGATAGCCTCAACATCAAGACTTTTGGTCTGTCCCAGGCGCATAACCGCACCGGCACCGTATGTTTTTTCAATCTGAGCAATGGCCATCTCAAGAGCCTTCTGCTTTTCATCGTTTCCAACAGGTGACTGAAGTGTTTTTTTCTTTATTTCTTTTGCCATACTTTCCTCCATAAATAATTAGTATATTTCTATTATACAACAAAAAATAATAAATTACCAGTATTTTTAAAAAATTCCTTAATTTTTATTTTAATAAATATTAAGACAGGACAAACAGAGCTGCCCTGTCTTAATTAAAAATAACATTTTTATTCTTTATTTGCTTTATCTGCCTCTTCAGCTGCTGCTTCATCGGCTGCATCCTCTTCGTCGAGAAGCTCGTCAAGGTCTTTACCATCTTCAAAATCGTCGATGTCACACTCGTCTTCACATGAAAAATCTTCATCAAAGTCGCAGTCATCATCACAGTCATAGTCGTAATCATAATCGTAGTCGTCTGTCTCGCGCTTTCTCTCATTGTGATTTCTGATAGCAACTACAGCAATTATAGCCGCTGTAACAGAAACAGCCGCCGCAATAATTCCAAGTAAAGTATGTTTCATAGCTTTTCTCCATTCTCTGCAGATAAAATTTTTTCTTTCGACGGAGCTCTGCAGGCCACCGTCTGTTTTTTATTTGTTTACAGGTTTCCTGTAAGGAACATTGTTATTGAAACCGCAGCCAGAGGTGCTGTTTCACATCTGAGTATTCTGTCACCAAGCCAGATTCGCTTTATCCCCGCTTCGTCAGCCTTTACAACTTCAGATTCGTCAAAGCCGCCCTCACTTCCGACAAGAAGTGAAACCGTTCCGCTGTTTTTAAGCCCTGCCTCAGAAAAATGTACTCCTCCCTGCTCATAAAGCATGAGGGGACAGTCTGTTTTTTTCATCTGTTCAAGTGCTTCTCCATAGCTTATTATCGGCATAACTTCAGGAATTATCCCTCTTCCCGACTGTTTTGCCGCTTCAAGCGAAATACGCTGGTAACGAGGAAGCTTTTTTGCAAAATCTTTTTCTGAAGGACGTGACACGCATCTTCTTGTTAAAACCGGTACTATCCTGTTTACACCAAGTTCAACAGATTTTTGTATGATAAGTTCAAGCTTGTCAAGCTTTGGGACAGCCTGAAAAAGTGTGAGGTCTATACTTGGCTCCGACTTGCATTTGTTAAAAAACAGAACTTCAAGACTTACCATGCTGTCAGATATTTCTTTTATTATACACGAATAGTCTATACCGCCGCACGTTACGGTAAGAGCATCATCCTTCTTCATGCGAAGCGATCTGCTTATGTGCCGTGCGTCTTCGCCGGTTATAACGGCGTATTTTTCATCAGTTATACTGTCCACAAAAAAACGAGGCATCCTGTAAAATCTCCATATATGAAATTATACTATCATTATAACTCATTTCACATAAATTTGCAATATATTTTTATTTACTTAAATCAACATGATTTCCGGCGGAATCAACGCCCTGAGCGGTTATACGGTTTACGGTATAACTCTCGCAAACCTGCATTTCCTCCGCACCGTTTTCCTTGTTTATAACCTTTCTCACAAGCTGGAGCACAACTTCTGAGCCCGGCTTTTCGCCTATATTGACCTGTATTTGCTTTATACGGACCGGATTGTCTTCAACTTTTGCATATTCTTCCTTGGCCATGGCAGAAAGTTCTTCATTTGTATAGAACATAAACTCCGCAAAGCTCTGGGATGATACATATTCAAAGTATTCCTCCTTTGAGCCGTTAACAATAACACTGGCATGATCATTATCGGTAAATTCTATACTCACAGCCGTATTGTTATCCTCTCTGTCAAAGTGGAAAATATAGTTTTCAGGCCCGGTCTGATTTTCCTGCGTGGATTCTTCCGTATTTTCTGATATTTTTTCATATCTTAAAGGGGAGGATACGCCTGTATTTACACTTATCTTCAGACCTGATTCATTATCTCCCTCAAAAAAATAATAGCTTGAACCAGTAGGACTGTATGCATACCATACTCCCTGTTTAAGATGCGGAGCAGAATCAGTTTCAGGAACCGTTTCCTCCTCTTCGGGTTCATCATATACCACCGGAGGATCCGTAACAATCTTAACAGGATCAGGAAGCTTCGGAAGTTCATCATCAATCATTACAGTTTTTCTTCCGCATGATAAAACAGAAACGGATAATACAGCAGCAAGAGCCACTGTCAGAAAGTAGTTAATAATTTTTTTCATTTTTTCACCGTCTTAATTTCATTATGATATAAAAAATGCAGGACAAACGGTGTCCTGCAAAGATAAAAAGAGATAAATAAATATGTGTAGAACAAAAGAAAGGAGACAACAAAACGAGTGTTAACCTTAATAACAAATATTAACTTAACACTGTTTATATTATAACTTATAATTTTGAATAAGTCAATACAATAAAAATATATTTGTATGAAATCACAACTGTTTTTGCGCTCATTTGTTAATTGTACATATTTTGACTAATGAAGTTACCGCAGGTTTGTTAATTATTTACATCACGGATATGTAAATATAGATTTTTCCGAACGTAAATGACAAAGGAACTATAAACTTACTGTTTCCTGTAGATATAAATTCACCCTGAACATAGTCAATATTCCCCAGTGAAAGCTTTGAACTGGTTGAGGCAAAAATATTTGAAGCATAAAGTCCGTTCTGGAGATTCAGAAAATCTCCCACATCTCTGTTTGTACAGTCAAACAGATCCTTGCCGGCACACCTTGATGCAAATGAACTGAATGCCTTCTGGCTTCCGCATATTGCTGTACGGAGATTCTGTGCTCCGCTTATATCCTGAATTACCATACATTCCTGCTCTGTATCCTTTTCAGGATTGAAACCTGCAAATGCAAAATCATCACCGACAAACCTGATTGAATTTCTTACAAACAGTGCAGTATAATCGGCATAAATATCTGCATTCTCCATACCATCAAGATTATATATGGCCATAATATCGCGTTTCAGATTATTTTTGTCATGTATCTCACTTGTGAGACCAAGTTCCTGCTTGTATGCTTTGAGAAGATTATCGTATTCCGCACGCGTAATATACCCTTTGTTTACAAGTGCTTCTGCAAGTGCCGTATCACCACTGTTCTGTCTGTCAAGCAGCTCCTCCATCTGTGCCCTGGTAAGAAATCCAAGAAAAACGGCGATATCCCCGATGTTTCTGTCAAATCTCTTCTGTTCATCATGAACATACTCTACCTGCTCAGGTGTCATATATCCTGATTCAGTAAACAGCGAACCGAGGCGGGCCTTGTATATATTTTTGTTTACAAGTGCTTCATTGAGCTGCTCTGTAGAAATAATGTTCTTGTCCAGAAGATAATATCCGAATAACTGTGCAAGCATGTTTTCTTCACTTCCCTAAATAAATATACAACTATTATATATTATCTGTAAAGAAATATCAATGCTTTTATTACACAAAAATTTCCTGATGAATTTTGTTTTTTTATTTTTATATTTCTGTAAAATATTTTTTTGTTTTAAGATAGTAAACAAATGATTCTGAACCGTCCCTCATAAACGTATTTTTCACATTTGCGGATATGTTCACAGCGGAAATTTTCTTTGACAAACATACATTTTTAAGGTATAATAAATTACAGATTATTATTATGGAGGAGATTTTATGCCTAAAAAACCTTTTTACATCACTACTCCTATATATTACCCGTCAGGAAATCCTCATATAGGACACTGTTATACAACGGTTGCGTGCGACTCCATTGCACGTTACAAGCGTATGCAGGGGTATGATGTAATGTTCCTCACAGGAACGGACGAGCACGGCCTGAAAATTGAACAGAAGGCTGCAGAAAAAGGGGTTACGCCTAAGGAATATGTCGATGATATTGTAAAAATTTTCAAAGATCTCTGGAGCTATATGAATATCAGCTACGACAGATATATCCGAACCACTGATGACTACCATATCGAAACCGTACAGAAAATATTCAAAGCACTCTACGACAAGGGTTATATCTACAAGGGTGAATATTCCGGCAAATACTGCACACCTTGTGAAAGTTTCTGGACCGAATCACAGCTTGTTGACGGAAAATGTCCTGAATGCGGACGTGAAGTTATCGAAGCAAAGGAAGAAGCCTACTTCTTTAAGATGTCTCCTTTTGCAGACAGAATTGAAAAACTTCTTACAGAAACAGACTATCTCAGACCAAAGACAAGAGCAGTTGAACTTGTAAACAACTTTATTAAACCTGGTCTTGAAGATCTCTGTGTTTCAAGAACAACATTCAAGTGGGGAATTCCTGTTACATTTGATGACAAGCATGTTGTCTATGTATGGATTGATGCTCTCTCGAACTACATTTCCGCCCTCGGATATGCAAATGAAAACTTCAGTGACTTTGAAAAATTCTGGCCTGCAAATGTTCACATGGTTGCAAAGGATATCATGAGATTCCACGCAATTATCTGGCCTGCAATGCTCATGGCTCTCGACCTTCCGCTTCCTGAACACCTTGCTGTTCACGGCTGGATTACCTTTAACGGACAGAAGATGAGCAAGTCACTCGGCAACGTTGTTGACCCGTTTGTTCTCGGTGAAAGATATGGTGCTGACGCAATCAGATACCACATTCTCCGCGAAATGGCTCTCGGCGCTGACAGCTCATTCTCCAATGAAATCATGATAAACCGCATCAATTCCGACCTTGCAAACGGACTTGGCAACCTCGTTTCAAGAACAGTTGCAATGGTTGAAAAATATTTCGGCGGTACACTTCCTGAGGAAAAGACTTCAGGCGAATTTGATGACAGCCTTATCAGCATGGCTTCAGGTCTCAGAGCGAAGGTTGATGAGTTTGTTGAAAACACTCAGCTTAACAATGCCCTTGCAGAAATATTCAGTGTTATCTCACGCGCAAACAAGTACATTGACGAAACTGCACCATGGGTTCTTGCAAAGGATGAGGCAAACCGTCCGAGACTTGCGTGTGTACTCTATAATCTTCTTGAAACAATCAGAATCTGCACATCACTCCTCAGTGCATTCATGCCTTCAACAATGCCTAAGGTATGGGAACAGATCGGTGCATCAGAAAGCGATGTTTCATATGAAAACGCAGCAAAGTTCGGTGTTCTCCCTGCAAATGTTACAGTTCACAAGGGCGAAGGTCTCTTCCCTCGTATAGACGTTGAAAAGGAAATCGAAGAACTTAATGCTATCATCAGCCAGAATGCACCTAAAGACGAACCTGAGATTGAGGTGGAACCACTTGAACCTGAAATAACAATTGACGACTTCTTCAAGGCAGACCTGAGAGTTGCAAAGATTGTACAGTGTGAAAAGGTTAAAAAGTCAAAGAAGCTCCTCTGCTCACAGCTCGATGACGGCATGGGCGGAAGACAGGTAGTTTCAGGAATCGCACAGTGGTATCAGCCGGAAGATCTCATCGGAAAAAAGGTTATCATAGTTGCAAACCTTAAACCTGTTAAGCTCTGCGGCGTTGAAAGCAACGGCATGATATGCTGTTCAGACATGCCTGACGGATCTGCAAAGGTTATTTTCATTGATGAGGATGTTCCTGCAGGAAGTAAAATAAGATAATTTTTTTGTGAAAGGATTATTATTTATGAACAACAGTAAAACAAATATCGGCATATCCGCCGGACTCATAGGCGCAGCACTTTACCTTACACTCCTCTTCGGAGGTTATACTCCGTTTTTATTCCTCGCAGCATATGTTTTTCTTAAGGAAGACAATGAATGGCTGAAAAAAACTGCAGTAAAGGCATTTACCCTCAGCATATGCCTGTCACTTCTTGCTGAAGCTGTCGGACTTATTCCGGATGCAATCTCACTTGTAGACAGACTTTTCTCCATCTTCAGAGGTTCATTCAGCATTCCGTTTATTTCAAGTCTTATATCATTTGTAACATCAGCAATTTACTTTATAAAGACTATCATATTCATTGTTTTAGGACTTCAGGCGGTTAAGATGCTTGACATTCCGATTCCTTTTGCTGACAAGATTGCTGAAAGTGCTGTAACAGCAGCAGACAACGCAGTTGCTGCAAAGAAAGAGGAAAAGACTGTTAAGGCTGAAGAAACAAAAGAAGAAAACGGTGTAAACCTTACAAAATAATCAGTACACATTAATTTTAGTAAATCAAAATAAAAACTCCGGTGCACATCAATAATGTGCACCGGAGTTTTTTTATTTATTTTTATTGCCTTGCACATCCGTTCCCTGCGGTCACTCCGTGCATATTGGCTAATAGTGAACGAAAAAAACTTTTTCGTTCACTATATGATTTATCATTCAAGAGTATCAATAATTCTTGAAAGGTACTGACGAAGTCTTGCAAGGTCAGTAAGTAAAACTTTACCGTCATGGTCAACGTCAGCCATCTTAAGTCCGTCACCTGTAAGAGTATCATCTATAAGGTGGATAGCCAGGTATGAAAGGTCTGTAACATCAACTTTTCCGTCAAGATTTACGTCCCCTGTTATAAGCTTATCAGGTGTTACCGGTGTTACTGTATAAAGATCCTCAGGAAGTTCATCAAGAGTGATTACATAGTCGCTGTTGTAAACTGCATTGATGCTTTCCTTTGTATTCCACTTTGCATCAGTAATCCACTCTGTATGCCATGTCATAAAGCTTCCCCAGTATGCACCGTCAGATTCAAGTGCCTCAGGATTCGGAATAGTACCGTTTTCATGAAGAATTACAGGTACATCTGTTCCCACAACATCTATAACCTTGTTGTACATACCGATAAGTGAACTGTCATTTTCAACGTAAGTATCAGCACCTACGATATCAACATATTCATCACCCGGATACCACTCTGCCGGAACTGAAGCTGTAAATCCAAGAGCCCAGATAAGGTTGTCGAGTTCCCATTCATTTGTGTACTTTTCGTACATCATCTTCCAGAGCTTCTTAAAGTTTTCAGCGCCGCCTTTGCCCCACCAGAACCAGCCACCGTCAAACTCATGGAAAGGTCTCCAGATAACAGGAACACCTGCATCTTTAAGTTCCTTAAGTGCCTTTGCACCCTTGTCCATAGCTGCTGAAAGAGCCTCATATTCTGCTGTGCCAGGTGTAAGTGCCTTGTCCCAGTCGAGATCGTCAGCCTTACAGTCATCGTAACTGTCAGCGAAGTCTGATCCGCAGTGCCAGCATATTGTTACGATACCGCCCTTTTCGAACCATTCCTTAGCTCTCTTGTTTACACCATCAAAGTCATCACCCATGTAGTCAAGACCTCTCATAGCAGGGAGCTTTCCGCTTGCTGACTTGATATAGTCCATTTCGTAGTCAGGACTGCCCTTCCATGTAGATTCCTGCTGACCTGAAATAATACCTTTTCCATATTCGCTGCAGATATAGCTGTAAAGTGACTTTGTTGCAGCAGAAGCATTTTTATTTGAGAGAACAGCCTTTGATGCGTCAACCTTAACAGATTCAGCTGCTGTTACTGTGAAATAGTCAAGATCTGTCCAGCCCCAGCTGCTTTCAACCGCGATTGTATTCTTACCTTCCTTGAGTGAAATTACTGTACCAGGTGTTTCTGTAAATTTTTCGGTATAAGGGAATGATACTGTTTCAGCTGTCACACCGTTTACTATAAGATTCTGAATCTTGCCGCCTTCATCATAAGCCTGCTTGTATCCGATTACCATCTTGTAAAGGCCAGCTTTTTCAACGTCAACACTGAATGTCACTGTATCCTTTGCAGTCTGAAGATATACATACTTTCCGCCGCTTGCATCAGATGATTTTTCTATTGTGGTTGTGCCGCCACCTGTAAGTACACCGTCTTCAAATTCATATCTTCCGTCCTTAACAGGTGTGGATGACGGTTCTGTTGTAACAACAGGTGTTGTGGACGGAGGTGCTTCAGTAACTGCAGGAGTTGTTACCGGTCTGTCAGGAGCCTTTCCGTTGCTGTAAAGATCTGCCGGAAGTTCATCGAGTGAAATACAATAGTCGCTTGTATAGATTTCCTTAAGATCCTCCGGCTTGTTGAATACAGGGTTTGAGAGGAAGTTTATATTGTCTGAGCCGCCGTCATACCATGGACAGAAGTACAGCCAGTTTGCATGTTCAGTCTCAAGATTTGTAAGTGTTGAAATACAGTCACACTCAGCCATAGCAACCATCTTTTCCTTGTTTGTAAGGTTTACAAGGCTCCAGAATGTGCTGCCTGCTGCAGTATCGTCATGTACTAATGAAGGCTGCCAGTTATTTTCAGCAAGATACTTTGTACAGCTGTACTTGTCATATGCAACAAGATCAACATATTCATCGCCCGGATACCAGTCTCCTGATGTTGAATAGTCATATCCGTTCCATTCCCATATGATATTGTTAAGACCATATGTTTCTGTGAGGGTTTTATAGGTGAGTTTCCAGAGATCCTTATATACAGCTGAACCGCTCTTGCCCCACCAGAACCATGAACCTGTTTCTCCGCCGCCGCCTTCTGCTTCGTGAAGAGGTCTTAGTATAACTGGAACTTTTGCTTCATCAAGTTTCTTAAGTTCACCTGCAAGAGCTTTTAAGCAGAGCTGATAATACTCATACTCTTTTGTACCTTCCTTGCATACTTTGGATGTATCAAAATCAGTTTCATCAGGTTTATAAGTTGATTTTGCCCAGTCAACCTTATCACCGATACTGTAATTTTCAAAATCACACGGAACATTTATATGCCATGAAGCTGTAGCAATACCATTTGTTCCATACTGATTGTCCGTACACCAGCTTATAATTCTGTCTGTTGTTCCGTCATCTGAACCATAGATAGGATTTGCTGTATTTCCAAAATCAAAGCCTCTGATAGCTGGATAAACACCTGTTGTTTTCTTTATGTATTCAAATTCGTATTCAAAATCATGAGGTCCGTAATTATAAATTTCCTGCTGTCCTGAAATAGTGTGCTCACCGTAAACAGAAGCAAGATAATTCATGAGTGACTGTGTTTCCTTTGTCGCATTAGGATTTGAGAGTACGGCATTTCCTGATACAGTCTCATAAACCTTTGGCTTTACTTCAAGATAGTCGAACTTTGTCCAGCCCCATGACTTTGAAATCTTAATCTTGTTTTCGCCCTTGCTGAGCTTTACTGTAGTAGCTGTAAACGGTGTATAATCACCAGCTCCCTCTGCAATGGAAAGGTTTCCGCTTGAAACACCATTTACATAAAGGCTCTGCTGCTTTCCGCCGCCTACGCCCTCTGCAGCCATTATGATATCATACATGCCTTCTGAATCGACATTTACAGTTACTGTGATATCACCGTCTTCTGTCATATAGAGAACAGCACCGCCGCTTGCAGCAGCGTCCTTCTCAACCTCTACTGTACCTGTAAAATCAGCATCTTCAAATTCGTACTTTGTAGTTACAGCCAGTACATTTTTTTCGTTATCCTGCGGATAAATGCTGAAAACCGAAGCTGTAAGCGCAATTGCAGCACTCATGCTGCAGATTCTTCTTAATTTTTTTGAAACCAACTTAAATTCCTCCTAAAATAATATAAAATCCATTCATACCAAAGACCCGCCAAACGCATTCAGCCGGTCATATTATACTAATTTAATTATATCACAAAGAATTTCTCTTTTCAATTATGTTACATGCACAAATTTTACAATTGATTTTTAGCATTAAATACTTAAATTAAGTTATTGTAATTTAAGCAATTTAAGTAGAATAAAAAAATTTATTTCTGTGTATAACTTCATTTTCTCCGGATATAATAAATTCAGGAACAATTTGTTCCATTAAGGAACGGGGTGAAAATCATGTGGGATAAAGCAGCACTTCTCATCCTTATCATAGGAGGAGTAAACTGGGGACTTGTCGGCATTTTCGGTTTCGATCTTGTCGCCTGGCTTTTCGGCGGACAGACTGCACTGCTCAGCAGAATAGTCTACATTATAGTAGCATTGTCTGCAGTATGGTGTATTTCTCTGCTTTTCAGAGATGACACTCCTGTCGAAATCACATCAGGTTCTCACTAATCCCGAAAAAAACAGAGACTGAATTATGAATCATCGGTGCCGTAGATTCATATAAGGTCTCTGTTTTTTTATTTTTTTGTAAACATCAGCTCATTTTCTGAATATAATCTATAGAGAATATTTTCAAGGAGGAATTATATGGACATAAGTATGTCAAAAAAGTATCAGGATGAACTTTTGAACTACTACAATATGCAGAAAAATAAAACTCCGGACAACACAGATGAGATACCCCGGCCCGAAAATGAACCCGCTGAAATATCTGAACGTTATCCGGAACCTGATATCGAACAGTTCAGAGTTCCTGAAGAAAATCCTGCAGATATTAATATACAGGAAAAATATTCAGAATACGGAAAACTCCGCATAGAAACCACATCGGGAAACCGTTCTGTGCCGGTCGAAGACGTTCTGGTTATTGTAACAAAAGGCTCAGAAACCCCCGGCGAGGTAATTGCAGTGCTGATGACCGACAGCAGCGGAGCAACGAGAACTCTTGAAATTCCAACACCCTCCCGCCAGCGTTCTGAAACCCCGACAGACCGTGCTGTAAGTGCGTTTGTAAATATTACGGCTTTTAAAAAGGGGTACTACGAGGTTGAAAACCGGAATATACCGGTATTTACCGGAGTTACCTCAATACAGCCGGTCAATATGATTCCGCTTCCACTCAATTCAGGCAACCTCAAAGTTACCTATACGGAGCCGGAGCCAAATCTGTAGTCAAAAGGAGGTTATAGTATTGACAGGAATACCATACATACCGGAACAGATAACTGTACATCTTGGTTCGCCGGATTCAGAGGCAGAAAATATTACTGTGGATTTTCCGGAATATATAAAAAATGTCGCTTCAAGTGAAATTTACCCAACCTGGCCTGAAAGTGCACTCCGGTCCAATATTTATGCTATTGTCACATTTGCACTGAACCGCATTTACACAGAATGGTACAGACTCAAGGGGTATCCGTTCAGTATAACAAACGACACACAGTATGACCAGGCATTCACCTACAACGGTATTATTTTTGAAAATATAAGCAGACTTACTGATGAACTTTTCAATGACTATATTGTAAAAGGCGAATCCGTTGAACCTTATTTCACAGCATTCTGCAACGGAACAACAGTAACATGTCCCGGTCTTTCCCAGTGGGGCACTGTTGAACTTGCCTCGCAGGGACTTACCCCGTACGAAATACTGCAGCATTATTTCGGAGATGATATACGAATAGTCAAAAACGCCGAGGTACGCACAGAAACTCCTTCCTACCCTGGAAAGGATTTTTCTGAGGGAAATATTTCTGAAGATATAAAAACCGCACAGCTGCAGCTGAACAGAATAGCGTCAAACTATCCGGCAATTACTAAGATTCCTGAACCAAACGGATTTTTCGGTCCTGAAACAACTGAGGCAGTCAAAACATTTCAGGATATATTCAACCTGGCAGCAACAGGAACAATAGACAAATCAACATGGTATAAAATCGCCTATATTTATGTAAGCGTAAAAAAACTGGCTGAACTTGATTCCGAGGGCATTTCACTGTCAGAAATACCTCTTCAGCATCAGTATGACCTTAAGATAGGCGACGAAGACAACATTGTCAAATCTCTTCAGTACTACCTTGCGGTTATAGGATCTTATTACGAAAGCGTACCGCCGGTAAGCATTACCGGTTACTTTGGTGAACAGACAGAAAATTCTGTCAAAGCATTTCAGTCTGTATTCGGTCTGCCGGAAACCGGAATAGTTGATCTCGAAACCTGGAATGATCTTTACCGTGCCTATGCCGGTATCGCCGAATCAGTACCGATAAGTCCGGATACTGTGGCCCTCTATCCCGGAAATGTACTTAAAGAAGGCGTTACAAGCGAATATGTGCGTGCTCTTCAGGAATATCTTACCTTTATAAGCCAGACTTACAGTGACATTCCGCCGGTAAATCCAACCGGTTACTTCGGACCGGTAACAAAATCGTCTGTTATAGCTTTCCAGAAACGATACGGTCTGCCGCCGAACGGTTCAGTCGGAGCTGACACATGGAATGAAATTGCGCGTGTATATTCTGACCTTAAGTTTGGTGGGCAGAAACAGACATATCAGTTTCCGGGATATACTATAAAATAAAATCAAATTTATTAATATTGCCTTGCATATACGCTAACTACGTTAGCAGATGTGCGTATCGGCTAATAGTAAACGAAAAATTTTTTCCGTTTACTATAATTTTTTCAGAACGGAGAACTATTATGATAAACAGCGATAATCCGGAAAAAGAAAATATTGCAGAACTGCAGAGATACCTTTATGATATTTCATCTTTTGTAAGTTCCGTCCTGCCTGTTATTCCTGATGGATATTACGGTCTGGAAACAGTCAGTGCAGTAAAAAATTTTCAGCAGCTGTATAACATACCCGTAACAGGAGAGACGGACAAACAAACCTGGGATACTATAACTGCTGTACATAAGCATCTGATCAGGAACATTCCTTTTCCGGTAAGCATATTCCCTTACGGAAAGGATTTCATAAGTGAAGGAAGTACAAATCCGGCTGTTTTTTTTCTTCAGTCAATGCTCTTTCTTCTGCATGGCAAATTCAACAGTTTCCCTGAGGTGGAGATTACCGGGATTTATGACAAACAAACCTCAGCTGCTGTCCGTCACATGCAGAAACTTTCACTTTACCCTGAAACAGGAAACGCTGATAAATACACCTGGAACAATATCGTAAGGTTTTTTGAGCACACTATAAAATAAATCTGCCGCTGCTTTCCGTAAAAGAAAGCGGCGGCATTTATTATCGGTTCTTTTCATTGTAAAGCTGCATAAGATATTTCTCTGCAAACGCAGAAAGATCAATTTTTTCGTTTCGTGCAAATTCTTCAAGCCATCTTGGAAGAGTAATAACTGTTTCAGTTTTACTGAAATAATAGTATCTTGCATATTCATCAACATCAACATTTACTGTCTGAAAAAATGCACGTGTATACTCATCGTTAATATTGGGTTTTAACGTACTTACATCTGACGGTTCAGGAAGTTCTGTATTTTTGGCTTTAAGATTATAAATATATCTTGCAAGTAAATCAACTGCATTTGAAAGAGCATGGTCAAAATCGTCACCAAAAGCAGCAAGATTATTCAAATCCGCAAAAACAACGCAGTACTTGCCGTCAGGCCTCTGAAAAAAACAGCCAGGATATGAATAAATCAAATTTACATCCTCCTTTCAGCTGCCGGAAGCAGCTAATCATTTCCCATCCGGCATCATAATACACCAGCATCATTACTATAATTATACGCATTATATTTTTCTTTGTCAATAAACATCACAATAGTAACATATAAAAGCCACATTTATTGTTACCATTCGGTTTACAACTCCGGCTGTTTCCGATTTACAACCTCTCCCGCAACTTGTAAACCGCAGCCTTGAAACGGCGTGTTTATGCGGGTTATGCTATCAAACCCTCTGTGCAGTTCAAAAATATTTTGCAAACCCAGAAATTGTTTGCTAAAATCCTGATGATATGATATAATATATATTGTGTATAAGCATTTACAAAGGGAGGAGTCAATATAAAATCACGTATTAAAACTGTAATCCTTTCCGCAGCCTTAGCATTTCTACTGTCCGGATGTACAATCATATCCGGTGTTGAATCCTATCTCAAACCACCTAAACTAAGTGAACAGCATGAGCAGATATACAACGCTCTGATTAATGCAGACGGTTCAAAAATAAGCCTTAAGTATCCGAAGTCAGGCTCATATCTTTCCGCTTTTGTAGTTGCTGATATTGATGACGAACCTACCGAAGAAGCTATAGTATTCTATGAAAAATCAAACTTCAGCGGCAATGATCTTTCCACCCTTCGTATAAACTTTCTTGATCAGAAAGACGGAAAATGGAATTCCATGTACGACTTTGCAGCAAACGGAGATGAAATAGAACGGGTTTTTATATCAAAACTCGGAGCATCTGATATAACAAATATCATCATTGGAACAGGCAGTGCAACTGAAAAAAGTGCGCAGATTTTCGTATATGATGATGAACAGAAACCTGAACCTCAGTACCTCGGTACATATTCAGCTATGGATGTAACCGATATAAATAATGATGGTGAAAATGAGCTTCTGATTATAAACAACAATCCTGAAGGAAACACTGCACAGCTAAAATGGCTCGACCAGAACAATACTCTTGTTTCCGGACCTGTTCTGAATCTTTCAGAAAACTCATCTGATATTGCTCAGATGATATACGGCAGACTTTCAGACAATATAACCGCAGTTTACCTTGACTCTTATATTAATACAAATACCATTATAACAGAAATACTTAAGCCGGTTGCAAATGATAACGGTACCTTAACCCTTACTTCTGTAAATGCGGATAATATTGAATCACCATCTGTAAACCGTACAATGAGAAAATCCTATCTGATTTCACGTGATATAGACAATGACGGTATTATTGAAATTCCTATGAATACAGTTTTCAAAGGATATGAAGATAAACCTGAAACTGAACAGATATATATGACCAACTGGTATGTTCTCGAAAACAATATGTTTGTCAGAAAATATTCAAGTTATTACAGCATAACAGACGGATATGCCTTTATGCTCCCGGAAAAATGGGAAGATAAAGTAACCGTCAGATCATCAAACGATGATATAATTTTCTGCAGCTATGATGAAAATCCGGATAAACACACTGAACTCATGAAAATATGCGTTGCAGGTTCGTCAGAAGCAGAAAAAATAATGCAGGAAAAAGAATATGCTGCCTATGAACAGATATACTCGTTCGGAGACACAATTTATCTTGCTTGCCTTCCGGACAACGGCAGTAATCCGCTTTCTCTGTCACCAAGTGAAATACTGTTTAACTTTAAAATTATTTCATAAACAAAAAGGGGAGTTAAAAAATGAAAAGAATCTTAGTATGTGAAGACGAAGACGTTATACGCGACTTTGTTGTAATCAACCTCAAGCGGGCAGGATATGATGTTACAGACGTAAACTGCGGCGAAGAAGCACTCAGAGTATTTGAAAGTGAACATGGAAATTTTGATGTTGCACTTCTTGACATCATGATGCCCGGAATCGACGGATTTACTGTATGCAAAAAACTAAGGGAAAAAAGCTCAACTCTTGGAATAATAATGCTCTCTGCAAAAACACAGGAAATGGACAAAGTCAGTGGTCTCATGATAGGTGCTGATGACTACATGACAAAACCGTTTTCACCATCGGAACTTACAGCCAGAGTAGACGCAATATACAGAAGAGTTTGTATGAGTTTCATGAAGTCTGAAGAATCACCAATAATCGAATCCGGTCCGTTTCAGCTCAACCTCAAAAGCCGTACAGTATCAAAGAACAACAAACTCATAGATCTTACTCAGGTAGAATATCAGATTCTTGAGTACTTTATGAACAATAAAAATACCGCACTTGACCGTACAAGTATACTTAACCACATATGGGGTGAAACATATGTAGGAGATGAAAAAATAGTGGATGTAAATATAAGAAGAATACGAATGAAGATTGAAGATGAACCTTCAAGCCCTCAGTACATCATTACAATCTGGGGATTCGGTTACAAATGGAATGAAAAATGAGTTTACAACCACCTCAAAAGGTGAGAAAAAAAGGTTTTCGAGAGATTCCATAGTTTACAGATGGGTTTTCAACAATCTGGCCATCCTCATCCTTATTTTGTTTGTAATTGCAACCATAATGATTTATGCAATCCAGAACTACTACTATGTTTCAACCCAGCAGTATCTGACCGGAAAGCTTACAACCATAACAAGTGTACTGAGCAAGTATTCAACTGATACAAACAAAAACTTTTCGTCTGAAGTCCGCAACATGGTTGAAACCTTTTCAGATAAGGATAAAATTGAACTTATGGCAATCAACTCAAAAGGAAAGGTTGTAATTACATCATCCGGGTTTTCACCTGATGATTCCGTTTCAATGGATGATTATGATGAAGCAATGGAAAACAAAAGCTTTGGTTACTGGCACGGAAAATCTGAAAATAATGAAAAGATTATGGCCGTTTCCTATCCGGTGTCCTCCAAAAACTCAGACTACTCTGCAATGCGCGTGGTTGTATCGCTTTCAGATGTAGACAGCACCATTTCAGCGATGACGCTTCTTATTATCACATGCTGTATGCTTGTTCTTCTGCCGCTTGTTTTTTCCGGAGTTTACTTTGTAGGTTCCATTGTCAGACCTGTTCAGAAAGTAAACGGTGCAACAAAAAAATTTGCAATGGGTGATTTTACTGAGCGAATTCCAATAGAAACAAATGATGAGATTGGTCAGCTGTGTGATTCTATAAACCATATGGCTGATGAGTTGTCAACTGCAGAGGCTATGAAAAACGAATTTATATCATCAGTTTCACATGAGCTCAGAACGCCTCTGACAGCGATAAAAGGCTGGGCAGAAACCATAAATGCAGAAAACGATGAAGAAACAACCAGAAAAGGCATCAGAGTAATTGTAAGTGAAACTGAACGTCTTTCCCAGATGGTTGAAGAACTGCTTGACTTCTCAAGAATTCAGAACGGAAAATTTACTTTGCAGATGTCTGTAATTGATATTCTTGCAGAACTTGAAGATGCAATACTAATCTATACTGAAAAAGCAAAACATGAAAACACAGTAATCAGTTACAACTCTCCTGAAATGCTTCCGTTTATTTTCGGAGATAAAAACCGCTTAAGACAAGTATTTATAAATATTATTGACAATGCAATAAAATATTCCAGCAGTCCGAACCACAAAAGCCATATAGAAATAAATGCATCCCGGCTTGATGAGAAACATATCTGCATAACTGTAAGCGACAACGGATGCGGCATATCAGCAGCTGATCTTCCTAAGATTAAAACAAAATTTTTCAAGGCAAATCACTCAAAAAGAGGATCAGGAATTGGTCTTGCGGTTGCAGATGAGATTATATCCATGCATCATGGTCAGCTTAATATAGAAAGTGAAGAACATGTTGGTACTACAGTTGAGATTATTCTTCCAACAGAATCATCTCACAAAAACAACAATTAAACTATGCAGCATACAGCTCATACAGGTTGCAAAATAATACAACCTGTTTTTATCTTTAAACCAATATTTTTTATACATCAGAAAAGAGGTATTTATGGGTAAAGAAGTTTATAAGTCAAAAATAGGCGGTCAGGCACTTATTGAAGGAATTATGATGAAAGGGGTTTATAAATCAGCAATGGCATGCCGTCTCCCTGACGGAACGATTGATCTCGAAACATGGGATGAGAATAACGGGAAAAATGCTCCATGGTACAAGAAAACACCTTTTATACGCGGAAGTTTCAACTTTATTTCATCACTCGTAACCGGCTACAAATGTCTTATGAAATCAGCTGAAAAACAAATGACTGAAGAAGATGAAGAGGAAGAAATGACAAAGTTTGAAAAGTGGCTGACCGATAAATTCGGTGAACAGCTTATGGGAATACTTTCAGCAGTGGCAATGGTTATTGGAGTGGTACTGAGTTTGTTTCTGTTTAAATTTATACCAACTCTGGTTACCAAACCTGTTGAACATATGACCATACTCCGTACTGCCGTTGAAGGTATAATTAAAATAATGATCTTCATAGGATATCTTGCTCTTACTTCAAAGATGAAAGATATAAAAAGAACATATGAATATCATGGTGCAGAACACAAAACTATAGCATGTCTGGAAGCACATGAGGAGCTTACAGTTGAAAACGTAAAAAAACATTCACGTTTTCATCCAAGATGTGGGACAAGCTTTATATTCATCACACTTTTTACAAGTATATTCGTATTCTGTTTCATTCCGTCATTTTCATCATACGGAAAAACAACCAGAATCTTTCTCAGACTTCTTGTACAGCTAATTCTTCTTCCGTTTATTATCGGAATAGCCTATGAGCTTATAAGGCTGGCCGGAAGAAAAAACAATACCTTTACAAGAATTATTTCCGCACCGGGTCTGAAAATTCAACGTCTTACAACCCGTGAACCTGATGATTCACAGATTGAAGTTGCAATAGCTGCTATTAAACCTTGTATTCCGGAAAATATGGAGGATGACATTTGGTAACCATAAGTCAACTATCAACCAACCTTAAAATTCTTCTGAAACAAAGCAATATAGATGACTACATATTTGAAACACGTTGTATTCTTGAACACGCCCTTTGTATCAGACATGAGAAAATGATTGCAAACCCAGGCCTTGCTCTTTCAGACGAACAGGTTTCACTGGTTCAGAAAATTGCCGGAAAGAGAATTACAGGATACCCTCTTCAGTATATACTTGGTGAATGGGAATTTTTCGGACTTCCTTTTTATGTAGGTGAAGGAGTTCTGATTCCTCGTCAGGATACTGAAACTCTTGTTGAATGTGTATTAAACCAGGTTGCATCAACAACCAATGCATCACCGTATATTCTTGATTTGTGCAGCGGCAGCGGATGTATTGCAATAGCTCTTGAAAAACATCTTAACAGTGCAAGAATTGGTGCTGTAGAGTACTCTGACAAAGCTATGGACTATCTTACAAGAAATATCGAACTTAACCGGTCGAAAGTAACTGTATACAACGGAGATGTGCTTGATCCGGGTCTGTGCTGTAATTTTAAGAATATAGATATAATTACATCCAATCCGCCTTATCTGACTCCGGAAGATATGAGTGTACTTCAGAAAGAAGTATCATTCGAACCGAAAATGGCTCTCCGGGGCGGTAAGGACGGTCTGATGTTCTATCGTGGAATAACATCCATCTGGAAACAATCTCTGAAAAAAGGCGGTATGATCTTTTTTGAGATTGGTTTAAACCAGGAAAGAGATGTTTCAGAGATTCTTATAAAAAACGGTTTCTCCGATATAAAAACCTATCCGGATCTTAGTGGTATTATACGGGTTGTTTCCGGGGTTTACAAATAAACAAACGAGGTTGTTAGCCTTTGCAGGGCTAACAACCTCGTTTGTTACTATGTTTTAAACTGAAGTTTCATTGTCCTTTTTGTGAAAAAGTCTCTTGAAGAATCCTTTTTTCTCATTTGCACCAGCGGTAATAAGTCTGAACTGTTCCTGCTCTGCTCTGTGAAGCTGCTGCTGCTGATCTATAAGCCGCTGCAACTCAGCAATCTGCTTATCCTTTGCCGAAAGCTGTTCCTGCAGCTGTTTATCCTTTGCAACCAACTGCTCCTGCATCTTCTGACTCTGACTGCTGCTGCTTTCCATAAGTTCTTTTATCTGCTGATCTTTTGATGTAATCTGATCAGAAAGGACTTTCAGGGTTGCATCAAAATATGATGAGAATAAATTGGTCTGTGCCTGAATACTGAGATCCTCATATACCCCATCTGAACCATCTGCAGTCTGATTCTGCTGGTTTACAGGGGCATCAGCAAAAAGCTCCAGTGCTTCCTTGCTGATAAGTTTCATTTTTCCGTTATACTGAATATACTTGTTTAAAGCACTGTCAGTCTGGTTTAATCGTTTATAAACTGCCTGAGTAGTTACGTTGGCAAGAGTTGCGAATTCTTTTATTGTAACATACTGCTGTTCTGTCTGCTCCATCTGATTCCCTCCCGGCAAACAAAATATGTTGTCAACTGAACATAACTGATACTATAATTATATCTTTTTATCGACGAGTTGTCAATATATTTTTTTATATTTGACAACTTTTTATTTTTACCGACACACTGTTTTTCAAAAATTGCAAACTTAGTTTATGCTGTAGTTGACAATCGCTTTTTGAAGGTACCTCTCTGCAAGTCGGATTTATTTGTTCTTCCACACGTGGTTGCATCAAGGTTGAAAATATTCGGTTGTGAGGTTTAAAATGAGTTGCAAATGGGTTTACAACCGCAATTTTCTCCTAAAATCTTTCTTGTTTTCCAGTGTAGTGCCATGCTAATAGTTTGTTTTTCATTGTTCTGTGCCTGGCTTTTTTCGTTTTAACCTATATTAACAAGAAGTCCCCCACTTCTATAAGCGGGGAGAGTATAACTCTCTGATATTATAAAAATATATACTATGTACAGGAAAAATAACCAGTTTGCATATCATTATGATAAACAGTTAAAATAATACCTGTTTTTTTAGAAATAACGTTTCCCCTGCCGTATAAATGAGCTGCTTTTGGAATTTACAAGGCCAGTTAATAGACAATAGTCTATTAACTGGCTGTTTTTTACCTTTATATGGAAATAAAATACCTCTTAGGGATTTTGAATTACCTCTTAGGGCGAAACTATTGCATTCACCGAACCAATAATATATAATTAGACCATACCCGATAAACAAAAACAAAACAGCAAAACAAAAAATATAAAATATTTATTCAGGAGGAAATCACTATGAAAACAATTTACAATGAATGTCTTGGAAACTCAGAACTTATCTACACTGCTTTCTGTGAAAAGGACAATGATACCCATCAGAATGTATACGGTATAATGGTAAGAGACAACTTAACAAACAGAGAAGCTGTTCTTCACAGTTTCACATCACGCAGGGAAGCCGCTATAGACTTCATAGAGACACTTGTAAGAAACATAGTTCACCCGGACTTCGTGAATGATGTAGCAGAAGATTATCTTCTCTCATAATAAAAGTGAAAGCAAACTTATTTTTGCGTTCACTATACTGCACAGAAAAAGCTTACAGCTGAATACAGTACAAACAACTGATTAAGGCTTTTTTCTGTCCGTTCAAAGTCCAATGTCAATATTTTAACACTTTCAACAGCATTCAACAGACTTATAAAAATTATATTATTTTCTGTAAGTCTCAGTTTTTTCAGCTTTTATCTCGAATTTTTTTAATATCATATAAGAGACATATAAAAACAGATAAAATATTATGCCGGAAATATAACACAATATTAATTAAAAAAAACGGTGATACCTTCCATATGTCACCAATATTAAATTTTCTCTTTTCTTATATTCTGTCATAGGCAATATATATCAATTTCCCTATGTATTTACTGCAGCTACAATACTATTAATAATGTTGTTCTGTTTTCGGCATAATTTTTATAAAAATTTTTTTTGAAAATTTAAAAAAACACTTGACATATCACTCATAATAGTGTATAATTTAATAGTCGCTTGTGGGAAAACGCAAAACGACAGTACAGTAAAGATGGCGGCATAGCTCAGCTGGCTAGAGTACTCGGTTCATACCCGATTGGTCGTAGGTTCGAATCCCACTGCCGCTATTAAACGGCCCGTTGGTCAAGAGGTTAAGACGCTGCCCTTTCACGGCGGAATCATGAGTTCAATTCTCGTACGGGTCACCAGAAGAAGCAAATCAGTTGATTTGCTTCTTTTTTATTTTATAATATATATCACATTTTTCTGAATACAACTATGTAATAACTAACAAAATAAACAAATTCCATTGACTTCTTTTAATGAAAATGGTACAATTTTTGTATAGGGAAATAGTACGGGGGAGGGAAAATGTATATGATTTTTATAACCGGAGATGTTCACGGTGAATACGATCTTCGAAAATTCGGAAAAGAAGAATTCACCATTCAGTCTGAACTGACAAAAAAAGATTACATGATAATCTGCGGAGATTTCGGTTTTTTATGGGACGAATCGAAAACTGAAAAATACTGGTTACGATGGCTGGAACACAAGCCGTGGACAACTCTGTGGATTGACGGTAACCACGAAAACTACAATCTTCTTAAAAGATATAAGATTGAAGACTGGAACGGCGGACAGATTCAGAAAATATCCGGAAGTATCTATCATCTGTGCCGCGGAGGAATGTTTAATATTGACGGAAGGAATATATTTGCATTCGGCGGTGCTGAAAGTCATGACAAACAGTTTCGTATTCTGGGGAAAACAATCTGGCCTGAAGAAATGCCTTCTTTGAAGGAGATGGTATACGGAGCAGAAGTGCTTAGCAGGAACGAATGGAAAACAGATATCATTGTAACTCATTCCCTGCCGACATATATTTTGCAGGAACTTAAAATGACAAACATCTACCCTCCAAATATACTAACAGATTATTTTCAGAAAATAAGCAGCAAAACGGACTTCGATTTCTGGTTTTCAGGACACTACCATTTAAACAGGCAGTGTACCGGTAAGCATTTTATGATATTTGACAATATAGTTCAGATTACAGATGGGGGATACAAAATTGTCAGCGGAGAAGCATTTTAAAGCCGGGAGTCTGATGCTTCTGTAGTTAACTTCCGGCTTATTATAAAGGAGCAAATCAAATGAAAAAAATCGCAAGTTTTACAGTTAACCACGACACACTTGAAAAAGGAGTCTATATTTCACGCATTGACGGAGACGCAGTAACATATGACCTGAGAATGAAAAAACCAAACAACGGAAGCTTTATTTCTCCGAAATCACTTCACACTATTGAACATCTGCTTGCAACGTATGTACGAAATTCCGAATACTCAGACAGCATCATCTATGCCGGTCCTATGGGATGCAGAAGTGGTTTTTATCTTATCGTAAGAGACTGTGTATCAAAAGCCGATGTACTGGAACTTGTAAAAAAATCTTTTCTGTTTATAGCAGATTTTTCAGGTGAAATTCCCGGCTCATCAAAGGCTGAATGCGGAAACTATCTTGAGCATGATCTTGAGGCAGCTAAAAAAGATGCAGCAGAATACAACGAAGCTCTGAGGGATGTTACAGAAAACGATATGAACTACAAAGACTAAAAAAACAATATGAGCCGTATCCTTTACCGGATACGGCTCATATTTTGTTCAATACTTTGTGCTGTTATATACAGTAATCATCCGGGCTACTGGTCCTATCAATAATATCCTGTACAGTTATCCCGTCAAGATATTCGGTTATAACCTTGTGTAATCCGGTCCACACAAAAAGTGTTTTACATTCGCCGGCTCTTTCGCATTCGTTTTCTTCATGTTCAAGACAGGACACCGGAGCGAGATTCCCCTCTGTAACACGAAGAATCTCACCAACAGTGTATTTGTCAGCAGATTTTGCAAGCATGTATCCGCCCTGATATCCTCTGTTGGTTTTGAGAAGCCCTGACTTGTTAAGCATAGGTACAATCTGCTCAAGGTATTTTTTTGAAATGTCCTGCCGCTCTGCAATATCCCTCAGCGTAACATATCCATTCTCTTTATTTTGTGCCAGATCAATAATCAGTCGAAGAGCATATCTTCCTTTAGTTGAAATCTTCATATTCTTCTCCCCTTGTACATCTGATATATAATATACTACCATTATAACATAGGTTTAGTATGTTTTCAAGAAAAACAGAAGGAATTTCTCCTGTTTTAAACAGAAGAATAAAGTTGTATGTAACAAATTTTAAAAAACAATACAAATATTTATGGAATAATATTGTTATATACGGAGATTTTTGAATTAATTTCCTCTCATATAATGCAATACAGATAAAATACAATAATATTATTTGTCTACATTATATGATTTGATTATCTATATAAATTTGTCTATATCTCCTATTCCATTTAAACTATTTGACTTATGGCTCCGGATATGCTATTATATTTACAGAAGCTAAGGAAAGAAACAGCAAAACGAGCTTCATATATTTTTATATTGATATTTTCATTTAACTTTACACATACAATCCTAACCCGAAAAGCCGGTATTCTCCTGAATGCCGGCTTTTCACTTTCCTGGCAGGATTTATTTTCACACCACCCCACTGTTATAATATATAAATATGAAAGTGAAATTTGTGTATTATGACTATTTATTGATTTTCTATTGATAATTTTTTTTTGAAATGCTATAATGTATACAAAAGACCATACTGAAGCTTTATGAGAAATACACAAAACCATATTTGATATTGTTCTATCTTATATTTTTTGACATTTCGTTTTATTGTTATAACATCCCTCTATAAGATTCCCCGGTACATTTAGCCTACCGGGGAATTTCTCTTTTTTACTCCAAAACTCTTCTTGATTTTCTTATATAATATGGTATAATTAATGTGTATGCTTTTATCGGATTCGAGGTGTTTACAATAGAAACCGGAAATGATTTTTCCGTAACCATTTCTTTTTTGTTTTTAGGCAAAATGCTCCTGGTGCTCCTTCTTATTTATCTGATTGCAGTTCTTACTCCAAAAGTGGCTGCAAAAATAGACAAGGCATCAGAAAAATCAAAAAAGACAAAGCCTGCGGAAGATGAAAGAATTTATCAGGTAAGAAGCGTTTTCGAACCATCCCCTGATGATGAAAAACCTGAAAAAACATTATTTCCTGAAATAAAGGAAATGGAAAAAAATCACAACAGCAGAAATGAGGACTAATGCATGGCAAAGAACAATAATAAAAAGATGGTTGAAGCCATCACTTCCATGGAAGAAGATTTCGCAAAATGGTACACAGATATCGTAAAGAAAGCTGAACTTATCGAATACACAAGCGTTAAGGGCTGCATGGTAATCCGACCTTACGGATATGCTATCTGGGAAAACGTCCAGAAAATCCTTGACGGAATGTTCAAGGAAACAGGACACGAAAATGTATGCATGCCAATGTTTATCCCTGAGAGCCTTCTCCAGAAGGAAAAGGACCACGTTGAAGGTTTTGCTCCTGAAGTTGCCTGGGTAACACACGGCGGAAGCGAAAAACTTGAGGACAGGCTCTGCGTGCGTCCTACATCTGAAACTCTCTTCTGTGAACACTACTCAAACATCATTCACTCATACAGAGATCTTCCAAAGCTCTACAACCAGTGGGTAAGCGTTGTAAGATGGGAAAAAACAACACGTCCTTTCCTCCGTTCAAGAGAATTTCTCTGGCAGGAAGGTCATACTATTCATGCAACTGCTGAAGAAGCTATTGAAGAAACAGAAAAAATGCTTAATGTATACACAGAATTCTGTGAAAAGGCTCTCGCTATGCCGGTAATTCAGGGTAAGAAAACGGAAAGCGACAAGTTTGCAGGTGCTGTTTCAACATATGCTATCGAGGCTCTTATGCACGACGGCAAGGCTCTTCAGGCTGGCACATCACACTACTTCGGTGACGGATTTGCAAAGGCATTTGACATCGAATACACAGACAGGGAAAACAAAAAGGTTTATCCTCACCAGACATCCTGGGGCGTTACAACACGTCTTATCGGTGCAATCATCATGACTCACGGTGACAACAACGGTCTTGTTCTCCCGCCGGCTGTTGCTCCTGTACAGCTCGTTATCATACCGATTGCTATGCACAAGGAAGGCGTACTCGACAAAGCTTCTGCACTTGCTGAAGAACTCAAAGCTTCCGGAATCAGAGTTAAGCTTGATGACTCTGACAACTCTGCAGGCTGGAAGTTTGCAGAGTATGAAATGAAGGGTGTTCCTGTAAGACTCGAAATCGGTCCTAAGGATATTGAAAACAACCAGTGTGTACTCGTAACACGTCACAACGGTGAAAAGACAGTAGTAAGCCTTGACAACCTTGCTGAAGAAGTTCAGAAGAAGCTTCAGGAAGTACATGACGGTCTGTATGCAAAGGCACTTGCAAACAGAGAAAACAAGACATACTCATGCAAAAACATGGACGAAATCATCAAAGCACTCGAAGAAAAAGGCGACGGTTTTGTAAAGGCTATGTGGTGCGGAGAAGAGGCCTGTGAAGATGAAGTCAAGGAAAAGACAGGCGTAGGTTCAAGATGTATTCCACTGAAGCAGGAACAGATTTCAGACGTATGTGTATGCTGCGGCAAACCGGCTAAGCATCTGGTTTACTGGGGTAAGGCTTATTAATTCTGATTAATTGAAAAAAATATCGCATAACTTTTAGTTATGCGATATTTTTTTATTTTATTTTATTAAGCAGTTTCTCCACATCATCCGATTCACCCATAACAATCATCTGATCATTAACATTAAACACATAATCTGCATCCGGGAGTGATCTTACTCTTCCGTTATTCTTAACAGCAAGTATATTTATCCTGTGTTTCTTTCTGATGTCGAGTTCGATTATGCTCTTGTCTACCCATGAAGGAACAACCGGTATTTCGTAGATTGCAACCTTGTCTGATATTTCTATGTAATCAATTATATGATTGGAGCTGTACTTTGTAGCCGATTTTTCTGCACTGTATTTTTCCGGGAAAACAACCTCGTCCGCACCGTTTCTCTTGAGAAATTTTGCATGGAACTCATCGCTCGCCTTGCTTATAACCTTTTTTGCGCCGAGGTCCTTAAGCAGACAGGTTATCTCCAGACTGCTCTGAAAATTCTTTCCTATGCATACGAAACACAGGTCAAAGTTTCCTACGCCAAGCGACCTCAGGGTTTCTTCTCTGCTGCAGTTTGCAATCTTGGCATTTACAACATAAGGCATTATATCGTGAACCTTTTCCTCATCGATATCTATAGCCATTACTTCATCACCGAGCTCGTTAAACTTTCGGGTAATGTACTTTCCGAAACGTCCGAGTCCGATAACAAGAACTGATTTACTCATTTTACTCTCCCCTTCTATCCGATACTGATTTTTTCAATCGGATTCTTTACTTCAGAATATTTCCTGTTTTCTGCAAATACAAGGACAAATGAAACACTTCCGACTCTTCCGCAGTACATGAGAAATGCAATTATCAGCTTTGATAAAGTATTAAAATCTCTTGTTATGCCGGTTGTCATACCTACTGTATTTAATGCAGAAAATGTTTCAAATGCGATATCTCCCATCGCCAGCTCTCTCTGCAGTGCAGAAATAACTACAGTTGAAAGCATTATAAGTGAAAGGTTTACAACTATAATCGTAACAGCCTTTTTAAGAATATCACTCTCAAGTCTTCTTTCAAAAATATTTGTATCATCATAGTTTCTCAGACTGCACCATGCTGAAATAAACAGCACCGCAACCGTGGTTGTCTTTGCACCACCGGCAGTTGAACCCGGATTTCCGCCTATAAACATATAGATAAGATGAATAAGCTTTGAAGCCGGCGAAAGCTCAGCCAGATCAACTGAATTAAATCCCGCCGTTCGCGGTGAAACAGACAGAAAAAATGATGAAAGAATACGTTCGCCGGTGCCCATACCGCTTAAGGTATCATCTTTTTCAAGTATAAGAAAAGCTATTGCTCCGGCAAATGTCAGACCAAGTGTAATTGTAAGCGCAAGTTTGGTATGAAGGCTGTACCGCCTGAATTTCAGACCTTTTTCCCTGATATCATACCACACGAAAAATCCTATACTGCCAATCAGAATAAGGAATATAAGCGTTACAAGCACCAGAGTATCATCATGAAATTCCACCAGTGAAGAATACTCACCGTACTTTCCGTTCAGGTCAAATCCGGCATTGCAGAATGCCGAAACTGACAGGAAAACTGAATTGTAGATACCTTCTGCCAGACCCATCTTCGGAATAAATCTTATGGCAAGCAGTGCCGCTCCGGAAAGCTCAAACAGAAGAGTTCCCTTTACTATCATGCTCATCATGCGGACTATTCCCTTAAGCTGCTGCTGATTTACACTCTCCTGCAGGAAACTTCGCTCACGCAGACCTATCTTTCGCTTTACAAGGATTGAAAACATGGTTATAACCGTCATAAAGCCAAGACCACCTATCTGTATAAGCGTGATAATGACTATCTGGCCGAACAGCGTCCAGTGCTGGTATGTATCGAAAACAACAAGCCCTGTTACACAGGTAGCTGAAACAGCTGTAAAAAATGCATCAACAAACGGCGGAGAAAGGCCGTTTCTGTTTGAAACCGGAAGCATCAGAAGAAATGTTCCGATAAGAATAACTGCCAGAAATCCGAGTCCGACTATCTTAGGATAGGACATTCCTCCGGAACTTACAAACTCCTTTAGTGATTTGTTTTTCTTTTTCAATAAAATCCTCCCCTGTATATTTTTTGATACAAAGATAATTATACCATATAAATTATATAAGAGCAATTATTTTTCATGATGTTTATAAAAAAACAGCGGCCGTACACATAAAAATACGGACGCTGTTTTTGTTCCACGTGGAACGTTGAATTTAGTTACATAGATTTCAAAAAAATCATTTTTTTCTCATAATATGAAATCTCAAAATGTGTTTCTAAATGTATTGCATTTTAAATTGCAATAGGGTATAATGTATTTGAAAGGAAGATGTATTATGATGGTTACCAGGACTATTGATTTCAGCCAAGGGCTTACAACTGAACAGGAAAAAATGCTTAAAGAACTTGAAACTGCACCAGCAGTTCCGGACGAAGATTGTCCCGAACTTACAGATGAACAGATTATAAAATATGCTGCGATTGCAAGAGAAAAAAGAAGAGAAAGACAGACAAAGCAGACTGTATCAATAAGACTGTCTCCTCAGGCTTTGCAGAAAGCACAATCACTGGGTAAAGGATATACTTCTGTGTTAAGCAGAATACTGGAAGCAGCACTTGAAGATAATGAACTAATAAAACATTATCTGTAATAACAGAAACCGAATAAAAAACAGCGGCCGTACACATAAAAATACGGACGCTGTTTTTGTTCCACGTGGAACATTGAATTTATTTTATCTGTTCTGCACATTTTACTTTTTCCCTTATCTTTGCTGTCAGATTAATAATCAGAAATTCCACAGTAAGCACTGTGAATCCTGCTACTGTTCTGCACGTAAGTGTTTTCAAATCTGACATAACTGAAAGCACAGAAATTACCGTTGCTGCAAGATAAATTCCAAGCCATGAAATGCTCTGAAGCAAAAATGATTTTTTTGTTTTTTCCGAAAATGCATATACAGCCAGTCCATCATTTCGCCTCACTCCCTCCCTTTATTTATATATCGGTTTCAGAGCGTTTTCGTTACACAGATTTGAAAAAAATTTTTTTCAGCTATGCGGTTGCACGTTGATTGAAATCAACATATTACAGTATTGACCAGCATATTTCTTACCTGATACTATGGCGCTGATAAAAAGTCAATAAAAAACTTAATGAGTTTTGTTAGTAAAAACTATTGACAAATTAACTGAAGCATAGTACAATAACAATAGGACGATGTTCCTTTTACCGCCAACCTGTAGGCGATTATAAATGACAGGTTTGTAAGTTTTATCGCTGACCTGTATGCGATTATAAATAACAGGTTTGTAAGTTTCCTCTTGCATTGTTTTGGTGTAAGAGGATTTTTTTGTGAGGTATTATGAAAGAAAACGGATGTTATATAATAAAAGACAGTTTCTTTGAAAGGTTTAATGATCCTTATTTAAAAGGAAACAAAGACGGAAATCGTCCACATTATTTTTGCATGAAAGACCCAAACTACGAAGATTTATTCTGGGTTATTCCTTTGTCAAGCAGGGCTGATAAATACAGAGATATTGTTTCCAAAAAAGAAGCATCCCGAAAACCATGTGACATTCTACATATTATAAAAGTTAATAACAGGGAAAATGTTTTTCTTATTCAGGATATTTTTCCTGTCACAGAAGAGTACATCAGCCGTGAATACACAATAAACGGAATGCATTTATTAATCTGGAAAGATAATAAAATCATAAAACAAAAGGCAAAAAATATTCTTCGTTTAATTAACCGTGGTGTCAGGTTTGGTATAACACAGCCGAACGTTTTAAAGATAAAAGAAGAATTATTGAAAGATATCAAAAACGCTCAAAACAATTGCCGATAATGTATAGCAAACAAAAAAATTATTTTATATAAGAAACAGCCCTATGATCTGCAGTTTTTTTACATATCATAGGGCTGTAGTGTTCCACGTGGAACATAAGAGAAAGTATTAGAAATTTTGGATACGCTTAATTAAAAAATGTTTTCTATGCTCAGAAAGCTTCGATTATCTTTGAGAGATACTGCCTCATTCTTGCAAGGTCTGCGAGTGTTACCTTTCCGTCTTTGTCAACGTCAGCTGCTTTTTTCTGAAATTCATTACCGTCTTTATCGCCAGTGAGAATAAGTGAAAGTACGGATAAATCCGAAACGCTTACCACACCGTCCCCGTCGATATCACCGGAGAGACTGTCTTTAATGTACAAAACTCCTGGGTACTTGTCATTGCCGAACGGTACAGACATACAATCTAAAAATATTGGTTTGGCCTGTGCTTCTGAATTTATCAGCTCACAAATTTCAAGATACTGTAATATTGTTACAGAACTATCACATTCCATAGAATATACATCCGAAAAGCAGGAGGTTAATTTAACATTATTAAAACCATTTTCCTTTAAAACAGATTTTATTTTTTCTGCATCTTCTTTTACAGGAATTCTCAGTTCATTGGTGAACTCTGTTTCATCAGCCATATATCCTGAATCATTGAACAGGAAATATCCTATTAAGTCTTTATCTGTCAGAGCATCACAAAGTTTCTGCGCAATATCTTTTTTTATCAGATAATCATTATCATCAGCAGAACTTATATTTATTTTATAATTATTGTAAGGCTCACTGATATTTATTTTATCTGCTGAAATGCCTTCTGAAGCCAGTACATCGTTAATTACACTTTCTATTTCCTCATATGATGAAATATCGTCAAACCTTATTACAATACTGGAATTAGTTTTATGAACAATATAGACCTCACGGAAAAATTTTTCATTTAACAGAACAGCATATTCCCCTGCAGAATAATTATTATTATCATTGCAGAACAGATTACACTTGTCTTCATATACACAGAATTTTTTGTCTGAATCACTTTTCCATGTTTTATTTATAGTTTTAATTTCATCGATATCAATCGGTAAGGCTGAAACGGATGTTGCACCTGTTCCCGCTGTAATTAAAACCGCTAAAATAAAGCTGCATATCTTTTTCATGTAAACAACCCCTTATCTTTTAAATTTATTTGATGAATATTCGGAATATGCTCTGCCGGTATCGGAATAATTCATTATATATAAATCATATTTTACACCGCTGTCCTGAAGTTTTTTTAGTGCTTCAAAAGAAGCTGGTGTACGGTCTATCTGACAGAAATAAAATTGAGTATCAGTGTTTTCCCCCGGAGCTGCACTTGGATTTGGCACAGAAACAAGATTTAACTCCGAATATTTTTCTATTATGTCTGTTGGACTGTCATCCGAATCAATAAACATTCTGTTTATTGAAAAATCATATTCATTTATCGTCTGAACTTCATCAATCGAAAGCACATCATTATTTTCCTTAAGAATTTCATAAACTTTTTCGTTTAAGTCTCCGGCATTCATAGTATAAGTTCCGTCATCGTTTTTGATAAACCTTACAGAATCCGTTCCAAGCTTTTCATTGATTTCATTTTCCGGAGGCGGCACTCCTTCTCTCAGCTTAACTACAGCTTTTGTTCCGCCGTCTTCAAAATAATGCTGACTTCCGTCTTCGTTTATAACCAGAACTGCTCTGTTATCACGTGTATAATCAAGTACAATTGCGTTTGGTGAAAAAGAGCCAATCAGGTCTTTATATAAATCAACATCTTCTTCCGGCTCTGTAACCGGTTCAGTTTCTGTTTTAACCGCCTCTGTAAATACTGATGTCTCCGGAATCTGCACCTGTTCTGAATAAGCTTCTGTCTGAGGCATAAATTCCTTTTCCGGACCTGCTGACGTATTTCTTTCAGTTTCAGTCTGCGGAACAGTTGTCTCTTTTTCCGGATTTACTGATAAAACCGGTATCCGTGTATTTTCAGATTCAGTAGTTTCAGTATTTGGCTCAGTTATTTCTGATACAGTACTTTGCAGGTTACTGTCAATCTGATATTCCGGTGTTTCAGGCTGAATATTGGTAAAATGATTAACTCCCGCACACACTGCAACTGCTGCAGCGAATGACGGAATGAGGAAAAACAGGGTGCGGTCTTTTTTCTGCACCGGTTTTCTGGCACTGATAATGAAACTTTCATCGATATCTCCAAAGGCTTCAAACAGATCTTCGGTTTTCATAGTCTGAATCCCCTTTCGTTAAGATATTTCTGTAGTTTCTGACGCAGACGATTTAGTACTGCTACTACACTGTTTTCTGTCATGTTCATTGTAAGAGCAATAGTTTTTATACTGTCTGCATACCAGTATCTCATAACCATTATCTTTCTGTTCCTTTCAGGCAGTTCAAGGAGAAAAGAATTAAGCGCCAGACTCAGTTCTTTTCTCTCACATTCTATTTCAGCAGATTTGTCCGGCAGACATTCTGCCAGTTCGTCAAATACTGCACAAATCTGTCCTCCGCCGCGCTTTTCTGCATTTTTCCTGCGGTAACAGTCATAAGCAAGATTACGGACTATTTTTCCTAAAAAAGCCTGAAATACCTTCGGCCACTGCGGAGGAATTTCGTTCCAGACCTTCAGGTATGTATCATTTACACATTCCTGAGCATCTTCCGCATTGTTCACAATATTCTCTGCAATCGAACTGCAGTAAGAACCGTATTTTTCTGATGTTTCAGTCAGTGCAATTTCATTTCTGTCCCAGTAATGCTGAATTATTATCTGATCGTCCAACACTTTTCCTCCTTTCACCTATATAGACGTAAAACGTATATAAAATATTACGGTACGATAAATATTTTTTTCTTTTCCTATATTAACATACTGATAGTTTTGCGTCAAATACCAAATATGTCAGGTAAAATTCTCCGGTTCACTTGCAGGGTACATATGAAAAATGCAAATGAGGTGACTTGCATGTACAGAGAAAACTTAAAATCCGGAAAGACAGCAGACAAAGTTATGAAAACGGGAATTAAAACCGGTTTATATTTATTCAGAAATTTATCCGGAAGTGTATGTAAATCGTCACGAAGGAATTCAGCAGAAATTCTATTGAAATAATATCACAATAATAGTATAATAATATTAGAATTACACTTCAGAAAGGAGAAACGATTATGATAATAAAATCATCTACTGTAATGAGAAATGATTATGGATTAATTTCAAATCTTGCTCATGAACGACAGGAACCTATATACATTACTAAAAACGGTGAGGGTGATCTCGTTGTAATGAGCATAGATGCTTTCGAAAAAAGAGAAGAACTTATCAGACTTAAGGCAAAACTGGATGCTGCTGAGTACAGCAGAATTTCCGGAGAATCAACTGTATCAATTGATGAGGCAAGAAAGCGACTTGCTGAGAAGTATAGCCATGCAGGAATATAAACTTGAACTTCTTGCACCGGCATGGCATGAACTTGAAATTATATCAGATACGCATCTGTCACTTGCAGGTCCTGAATCCGCAGAAAAGATTACATCGCAGATACTGAATTCACTTGAATGCCTTAAAACAACTCCATATATGGGAAGAATATGTGAAGAAATGATGCTTTCCACTGATAATTACAGAAAACTTATTTCGGGAAAATATATTTGTTTTTATAAAGTAATTTCTGATACGGTATATGTTTATCATATTGTTAACGGAAAGAGAGACTATCCAAGAATATTCGAAAAAGAACAAAAAAATCACTCCTGAAAAAACACGACTATACCCCGGCAATGCAATTCATTGCCGGGGTATTTAAGAGAAAGTATTAGAAGTTTTGGATAAGCTTAAGTAAAAATGTTTTCTATGCTCAGAAAGCTTCGATTATCTTTGAGAGATACTGCCTCATTCTTGCAAGGTCTGAAAGTGTCACTCTTCCATCACCGTCAACGTCAGCTGCATTTTGCTGTTCGTTGGTAAATTCTTTTCCGTCTGCAAGTGCGAGTGAAAGTTCTGAAAGGTCGGTTACGTCGATTTTGCCGTCGAAATTTAAATCTCCTGCAATATAGCCGGGTTCTTCTAATGTAGGTCTCACCACTATATTCTCTCCGGTTTCTTTATCAGTACCTATTACAATTCCCTGATAAGATTCTTCACTTTCATGAATATTTCTAATAACGCCGAGTTCTTCACTGGTTTCATAATCATAAACCTTATTTTCATTATAATCCCATATATATGAAATACAAAGTTCAAAATCTTCTTTTATAATTTCATTCTTGTTTAAATCATAATATATAAGATAAGGCTCTTCACAGTTTATCCAGTATTTTGAAGTGAAATTAGATTTTAATTCATCTTCAGTTGGCTCAGCATCAAGAATAACAAGAGGATTACTCACAAGACTGATTGTTTCTGAATCCCCATCTTTTATAAGTACTACATCATTGGAAGAGTACTTAATGGAGCCATCAGGATTTCTTGGTATTTCTTTAGCACTTACTGTTACGCAGCTACATGCTGCAAGAACTAATGCTGAAAACAATGTTATAATTTTTTTCATAGTAATGCCTCCTTAAATTGAAACCATACCTGTACATATAGTCAGTGCAAGTCTCCCTGTTGTAATCCTTCTGAAAATTTTCATTTTAAAAATCCTCCCTTCTTCGCCTCCTGCTAATTAAGACGCAAAATATGTCATGTGCGTCACATTCACTTCAGAAAGCTTTGATTATCTTTGAAAGATATTTTTAGAATTTGTTATGTATGGTTCATCGTTATCAAGTATACAGAGTTTAAAATGATATTCAGCCCCGCTGTCCTGAAGTTTTTTTAATGCCTCATAAGTTTCAGGAGTACATTCTATTTCACAATAGTATTTTTTGTGGATTTCCTGTGGATTATAGTCAGGAGCAGTCGGTGCATCCACCTGAGTTGCTGAAAAAGTCAGATTTAAATCAGGGTAATTATTTATTATATCCTGCACACTGTCATCAGACTTAATAATCATGCTCTCAATATTATAATCACATTCATACACGATCTGTTCTTCATCAATCGAAAGTACATTGCCGCTATTTTTAAGCAGTTCATATACTTTTTCCTTATATTCTCCCGCATACAGAGTATAGCTTCCGTCACGGTTACTGCTAAACTTTACAGAATTGCATCCAAGCTTTTCGTTGATTTCCTCTTCAGGCGGAAACTCTCCGTCTTTCATTTTTACTATGGATTTCGTTCCGCCGTCTTCAAGGTAATGCCGGCTGCCGTCTTCGTTTATAATCATTGCTGCTCTGCTGTCTTTTGTATAGTCTAACAGTATAGCATTTGCTCCGAAAGAGCCAATCACATTTTCATACAGGTCAAAGTCATCTTCCGGCTCTGTAACCGGTTCAGACACAACCGGTACTGTATCTGTAATTACAGTTTCTGTTTTAACCGCCTCTGTAAATACTGACGTCTCCGGAATCTGCACCTGTTCTGAACCAGCTTCTGTCTGAGGTGCAAACTCCTTTTCCGAACCTGCTGATGTATTTCTTTCAGTTTCAGTCTGCGGAACAGTTGTATCTTTTTCCGGATTTACTGATAAAACCGGTATCCGTGTATTTTCAGATTCAGTAGTTTCAGTATTTGGCTCAGTTATTTCTGATACAGTACTTTGCAGGTTACTGTCAATCTGATATTCCGGTGTTTCAGGCTGAATATTGGTAAAATGATTAACTCCCGCACACACTGCAACTGCTGCAGCGAATGACGGAATGAGGAAAAACAGGGTGCGGTCTTTTTTCTGCACCGGTTTTCTGGCACTGATAATGAAACTTTCATCGATATCTCCAAAGGCTTCAAACAGATCTTCGGTTTTCATAGTCTGAATCCCCTTTCGTTAAGATATTTCTGTAGTTTCTGACGCAGACGATTTAGTACTGCTACTACACTGTTTTCTGTCATGTTCATTGTAAGAGCAATAGTTTTTATACTGTCTGCATACCAGTATCTCATAACCATTATCTTTCTGTTCCTTTCAGGCAGTTCAAGGAGAAAAGAATTAAGCGCCAGACTCAGTTCTTTTCTCTCACATTCTATTTCAGCAGATTTGTCCGGCAGACATTCTGCCAGTTCGTCAAATACTGCACAAATCTGTCCTCCGCCGCGCTTTTCTGCATTTTTCCTGCGGTAACAGTCATAAGCAAGATTACGGACTATTTTTCCTAAAAAAGCCTGAAATACCTTCGGCCACTGCGGAGGAATTTCGTTCCAGACCTTCAGGTATGTATCATTTACACATTCCTGAGCATCTTCCGCATTGTTCACAATATTCTCTGCAATCGAACTGCAGTAAGAACCGTATTTTTCTGATGTTTCAGTCAGTGCAATTTCATTTCTGTCCCAGTAATGCTGAATTATTATCTGATCGTCCAACACTTTTCCTCCTTTCACCTATATAGACGTAAAACATAAAATATTACGGTACGAAAAATATTTTTTTCTTTTCCTATAGTGAACGAAAAAAATATTTTTTCGTTCACCGGTGCCGATATGCACGGAGTGACCGCAGGGAACGGATGTGCAAGGCAATATTAATAAAATAATTATAGTGAAAGTCAAATTTATTTTGACGTTCACTATATATTAACATACTGATAGTTTTGCGTCAAATATCAAATATGTCAGGTAAAATTCTCCGGTTCACTTGCAGCGTACATATGAAAAATTGAAATTAAAACAACATTTTGTATTTATTCACAGTTATACCCCGGCAATGTAATTCACTGCCGGGGTATTTAAGAGAAAGTATAAAAAATTTGGATAAGCTTAATTAAATGCGTTCTTTTCTCAGAAAGCTTCGATTGTCTTTGAAAGAAACTGCCTCATTCTTGCAAGGTCTGAAAGTGTTACCTTTCCGTCTTTGTCAACGTCAGCTGAGATTTTCTGACTGACTGTTAACTTTGAATCACCTATAAGAGCAAGAGAAAGTTCTGATAAATCAGATACATCAATATCTCCGTCAGAATCAATATCCCCCAAAAGCATTACTTCGGATGACGCAGGTGATATAAATCCCATATCCGTGTAAAGAATACGTAATTTTCTTATTCTGCCGTCATTCAAATGCTCCAGAGCCCAGAATTCATAGTTTTCCTCAAGGTTTTGCAGAACTTCGCCTGTCTTATTGTCTATGATTTCCATTTTGTTTGTATCAATGATGTACTTAACATCCATTTTGCAGTCGAGTTCAGATACAGTTTCGTGTGTGTAGTCGCAGAAAACTATACAGTCTTCCTTTTCAAAATATGCGTAACAGATGTTATTGTTTTCTTTTCTTAGAAGTTCAGCAAGTTCTTCATATGTTGAAGTTTTTTCCGGAAGAGGAAGGATGCGTCCATGATACGCTCCGCCAACCACACTTCCAAAATAAAGTTTTTCTTCTTCCCCGGATATGATTTTTACGATGTCATGAGCGTCGCAAACGAATGGAACCCCTGACAAATCATCGCCAGAATTTACATATTCAAGATAAGCCCTAACTTCAGACGGATTACTTAACATCGGCAAACATGCAGCTGTAACTGACAGGCACATAATAAATAATATACTCTTTTTCATAAGTACACCTCCATAATTATCTCTGCAAAATATTTTTAGTGTATGTTGAATATTTGTTGTTGCTGTTGCTTACCGCAAGTACAACGTAAAATATAAACTCACATCCACTGTCATGAAGTTTTTTCAATGCTTCGTAAGACTCACGTGTTTTATTTATAATACAGTAATACTCGCAGGCACCCTCCCCTGGTAAACCTGTCATTTCATGCGGTGATTCAGATATTCTGAGATTCAGCTCCGGATATTTTTTCACAATTTCCTGCGGACTGTCATCTGATTTAATTATAATACTAATAATATAAAATATACGTTCATATACCGTCTGCTCTTCAACAATCGAAAGTACATTACTGTTATTTTCAAGCAGTTCATATACTTTTTCCTTGTATTCTCCTGTATTAAGATTATAGCTTCCGTCCGTATTAAGCTTAAACTTTACATAATTACTTCCAAGCAGCTTGTTAATTTCCTTTTCAGGCGGAAGCTCTCCGTCTTTCATTTTTACTATGGATTTCGTTCCGCCGTCTTCAAGGTAATACATTCTGCCATCTTCGTTTATTACCATTGCCGCTCTGCTGTCTTTTGTATAGTCTAACAGTATAGCGTTTGCTCCGAAAGAACCAATCACATTTTCATACAGGTCAAAGTCATATTCCGGCTCTGTAACCGATCCGGATACAACCGGAACCATAATTTCAGGCTCTGTTTTAATCGCCTCCGTAAATACCGGTGTCTCCGGAATCCCCTCCGCTCCGGACACTGTAATTACAGGTTCTGTTTTAACTGCCTCTGTAAATACTGGTGTCTCCGGAATCTGCGCAGGTTCAGTATGTGTATTTGTCCAGGGTATACCTGAACTTTCCGTACTTACTGATACAATTCTGTCAGTCAGATTCACTGGGCTGTCAGTGTGCAGAACGATTGTTTCTTTGTCCGGAACATCTGATGATACCAGCGGCTTAGCTGTTTCGGTGTTCAGAACAGGTTCTGTCGTGGCAAATGATGAAGCCGGAAATTCTGCTGTTTCAGTGTTATATGCAGTTATTTCTGATACAACACCGGGATAATTATTGTTAATTTCAAATTCATTTCCGGGTTTACTGCTTTCAGAATGATTATATACACCCACACATAAAGCAACCGTCGCTGCAACGGCAGAAATGAGGACAAACGGAGTATGGTCATATTTTTCTTTTTTGTATTCAGCTGCTTCCGCCAGCAAATCGTCGTCAACCATGCTGATTGCGTCAATAAGATCATCACCGGTCACGCCGTTATCCCCCTTTCTTCCAGATATTTTTTCAGCTTTTTACGCAGTCTCATAAGACTGACTCTTACACTTTCCTCACTTACCCCCACAAGTTCAGAAATCTGCGAATATGAATCAAAAAACCAGTATCTTCTGAGGAACATGACTCTTTTCTCCTTGCTTTGTCCTCTGAGAAATTCACTTATTATATGTGCCAGCTCTTCCGAATCAGTTATGCTTTCAGTATCCGAAATACTTACAGCACTTTCAGATATTTCTTCAATGGATACTGTAACTTCCTTCCTGCGTTTTTCACTGTTATTGTATCTGAATTTTTTTAAAGACAGATTTTTTACTATTTTTCCGAGAAATGCTGATAAGTGAACCGGTCGTTCCGGTGGTATGGTATTCCAGGCTGCAAGCCAGGTGTCATTAATACATTCTTCCGCATCTGAAATATTATTTAAAATATTTCTGGATATGTACATACAGAAGGTTCTGTATTTTTTATCCGTTTCATCAATTGCCGATTCATGTCGTGCCCAGTAAAGTTCTATTATTTTTTCATCTTCCAAATTTCTTATCATCTCCCCGCATTTATCTGCCTTCATTTATTAAGTACCCTTTCATATGTATTCCGTAACACTTATTTTTTATTTTGTATAAATCCACAATTATTCCCCGGATATTTGTAAATTCTGCTGTATGGAACTGATTCGGTTATAATATATTCCGCAGTAAAAAGAATGCTCACTGTATTTATTTTTTCGCCCACTTGCAAAGTTCATATGAAAAATGTTATAATAATTGCAAAGTTCATATGAAAAACGCAAATGAGGTGACTTTCATGTACAGGGAAATAACTGAAAAACTGAAAATCTGGAGAGACAGCAAACGCAGAAAACCATTGCTTGTCAGTGGTGTCAGACAATGCGGAAAGACTTATATAATAAAAGAATTCGGGGAAACATATTTTGATAATCTGGTTTATATAAACTTTGAATCCAGTTCTGCATTTTCGGGAATATTTGATTATGATTATGACATAAACAGAATACTTCAGGAAATTGAAACTGTAACAGGACAAAAAATCACTCCCGAAAAAACGCTTTTATTTTTTGACGAAATACAGGAATGTCCAAAAGCAATTACATCTTTAAAATATTTCTGCGAAAATATAAGAAATCTGCACGTTATATGTGCCGGTTCTCTCCTTGGTGTTGCAGTCAAAGCAAACAATATTTCTTTTCCTGTCGGTAAAATCAACCGCATGACCCTATACCCTATGAGTTTCAGAGAATTTGTCATTGCATGCGGTTATGAAAATTATATCAGTATTCTCAGCGGCTGGAGCACAGACAGAGAGATACCGGATTTATACCACGTACCTATGACAAAACTGCTGAAGGAATATTTTATCGTAGGCGGTATGCCGGAAGCTGTTCTTGAATGGGCTACATCCAGAGACTTTTCAGCTGTGGAGGAAATACAGGAAGAAATCCTCTCAGACTATGCTGATGACTTTTCAAAACATGCACCGGTAACAGAAATACCGAAAATACGCTGGATCTGGGATTCTGTCCCTGTTCAGCTTGCGAAGGAAAATAATAAATTTATGTTTTCTCATGTTAAGGAAGGAAAACGCTCCGCGGAACTCGAAGATGCCCTGCAGTGGCTCAGGGATTCCGGACTTGTGGAAAGTCTTCATCTGGTAAGCAATCCAAATATCCCGCTTATTTCAAATGCAGATGCTGCTTACTTTAAGGTATATATGTCTGACATAGGTCTGCTTCGTAAAAAATCCGGTATCAGCAGCAGAACAATACTTGAAGGAAATAATCTGTACAAAGAATTTAAAGGTGCAATAACTGAAAATTATGTTTTTACAGAGCTCCTGAAAATGAATCTTTCACCATATTTCTGGAGATCAGGAAATACAGCAGAACTTGACTTTATTTATGAAAAAAATGAAAAAGTTATCCCACTGGAAGTAAAGGCTGCGGATAATACACGTGCAAAAAGTTACAGACAGTTCTGTAAAAAAACAAATCCGGAAACAGGATTCAGAATTTCACTTAAAAACATAGCAGAAAACATGTGCGAAAATACCAGAACCATCAGTCTTCCTCTTTACTTACTCTGGAATATTGAGAATTACCTGTAAAAACACTACTATACCCCGGCAATACATAAAGGTCATCGCCGGGGTATTTTCATCATAGCATATCTGAAACCTGTTTTTCGACACAGCTGCAAAACTTTGTGTAGTGTCACAATTTACTGCCTGCAGATTTGTACAAACCCGCTAACCAAATCAGCCATTAACCACCATTCTTTTCTTCGATTATATCAATTGTATTTTTTGGACATTTATGATACATATATCGTATTTTCTTTTTTATTACATTTTTGAGAATTTTTATTGACTTTCCTGTATAAATATGGTATGATGAATTCAGTTGCTAATATTTCAGGTTAGTGATATAATAATTAAAGGAGATTCTATAATGAACAACAAATCAAAAAAGAAGGAAAGGAACGATTCCGCAGATTCGGCGAACAACCGTGCGGAGGTGAAACGTATGTGTATTACTGAATTTAATAAACAGAAATTTCTTTATGACTGCAGACGCGAAGCTGAAGAGGAACGCGAAAGAGCTGAACGTGCGGAAGCTAAAGCCAGAGACGCAGAAGCCGAAGCTAAAAACGCAAAGGCCGAAGCTGCGGAAGCGAGAAAAAATGCTGAAGAAGAAAAAATCACATTCATCAGAAACCTTATGAAAAACGCACACATGTCCGCCGAAGATGCTATGAAAAACATTGGAATAAACCCTCATGATTTTCAGAAGTATGCAGATATGCTGCTTAATATTAACTGACAGAAGAGCCGAACACACCAGAGTAAATTCGCTGTTTGCGAGCATATCAATAAACATAACAGCCAAACGGAGGTAAAAAAACATGGGACCATATTATTATGAAGTTATAAAAATAGACGGCGACTACGCAACACTGAAAAGAACGGATATCAGTACGGACGATACAATTCTCATCGCCCTTGCTCTTCTGCCGTTCGGCACTGACATAGGTACTAATCTCAAATGGGAAAATCTCGAATATGAGATTATATAGATAAGTTTCAAATAATCATACAGAGGGAACGTTCTCCCGCAATGGCTAACAGAGCTTAAATGCTTCATAGAATCTGAATGTCTGTAAATTAAAAAAAAGTTCAGCCCGACCGCAAAGGTCAGACTGAACTTTTTTATTTATTCGATAATTGCATTGAACATTCGTTCTCACTTTTACTGAAAACAATCACTTCACCTTATTGAGTTTTTTTAATGCCTTTTCTGAAAGCATACCTAATTCTGCATATTTTTTCAGGGTGGAGAGTTCATCTTCCGAAAGTTCTCTGAGTTCAGAAACAGATGATGAAGAAATCATCATTTCAAAGAAACTCAATTTTTTTGTATAAAAAACCGGCTCTTTTCAGAACCGGCTTTCATATTAATCTGTATTTTCATGTGTTGTTACATCGCAAGCTTAGCTTCATTTACTGAAGAAATTATTATTACACTGCTCTCTTTGTCAACAGGAACACTGAAATATGATTCTGTTATCGCATCATAAACAAGTTCATTAATCCTGTTTATAATCGCCCTTATTCCCATGTTGGTGTATGCTATGTTCATAAATTCGTCAACTGCTTTTTCAGTTATGGAAATTTTTATCTTTTCCTTTCTGGAAATTTCGGTGACTTTGCATTTAATCAGCTTTCTCATTTCTTCGGACTTAATCTGTCTGAAATTTACCACCCTTGATATACGTCCGGCAAGCTGTTCGGTAAGTCCGTATTTTATCAAATCGTCAATTGTCAGAGGCTCGTATAATGTTTCTGTAATGTTTTTTGTACTGGTTTTTTCTGTGACGTTAAAACCGATTCCGCGAATCTCTGCTTTTCCATTTTTTCTGATTTTATCATCACGAATATACTGAAATGCACCCAGGAACACAAACATAGTCTTTGAAGTGTCAATCTTTTTCTTGCCGACAGCTTCTTCCTTTCCCTCAATAAGTGCCAGAATTCCGTCCTGTGCTGCTAAATTAAAATCACTGTCTCCTCCGTTTGTATCCGGATAGAATTTTTTGTCAGCTTCATCAAGGAAACAGATACAGGTTCCGTCCGGACTGCTTTCTGTTATTTTAACAAGTATATCCGCTGCGTTTTTGCCTTTGTAACCACTCGGTGTCAGCTGGCTCAGATCATAAATAATTACCGGTATATCTATTTTTTTCAGAGCAAAGTAATCACGCACACACCTGAAAAATTCAGTTTTGCCCGAGCCGCTCGGAGCAGTAAGCAGCCAGTTCTGTACGTCAAACTTCTCTCCTGCCTGAACTTTTCTTACATACTCCATAATCATAAATGCAGCTTTTTTCAGTTCACTGTCCTGACCGATTATTCTCTTCTGACAGAAATCAAGAAAAGCAGAAGCCTTCTTTGCGGTTTCCTGTTCTTTTTCCCGGCTGAAAGTTTTCTTCTGTGAACTCTTTAGTTTTTTTGTTGTAACTATCTCCTGTACAGCTCTGTCAAGCCTGTAATCAAGACATTCACCCTTATAGTATTCAGGATTAATATCCTTTTTCGGAAATCCCAGACTTATAAATTTACACTTTCCAAAGTATTTTTCCAGTCTGCTGCACTCATAAAATATTCCTTCATCACGGTCAGCAAAAGTATGCTCTCCCCTCGGAAAACACACCACGATTTCTTCATCTGTTATTTCAACAACATAGTTGAAAGGCTTGCACTCTTTTATAAATTCATAAGTATTTTTTCTCCGGTTACGCACTCTGTAAACAGCCGGTCTGGCTCCTGCAAATTCTATTTCATACAAACCGTTATCAAACTGCAGAGAATCAAGGCTGTCAAGAAATACCTTTGGTTCTCCGTCCAGAAAAACATAGTCAATTTCTGAAGTGCTGAAAAATGACAGCGGAACACATTCTTCACAGTAAATATTATCATCATCTATTGAGACTCTTTTTAGTTTCTGACTTTCACGAAATTTCTCTCCGCATCTGCAGCAGAGTGTCGGAACACCGTCAAATAAAAAATCAAGCATAGCCACTTCCCCTTTACATAATATTTTTCAATTCTCCTTCAGCCTTTTCAAGTCTTTCTGAAAGGTCTTTTATTTCATTAAGCTTCAACCGGAATCTCTCAGCGATTTCATTCTGTTTCTCTTTCTCCGGAAACGGAATCATCATATTTTTCAGAGCAGCCAGAGAAATGGTGGATATCGTAGAGCCTCCGCTTATACGCATAATCTGTTCATTCCCGGCTTCACTGTTTAAATATGCCTGAATGAAATACGGATTAGCCTTTTCATTATCAGGTCTGATCAGATACATATTTCCGGTAATCAGAATTCCTTCGCTTTCCTCATCCGCAACAGCTGTTTTCGCCGGATTCCCCGTTTTTGAAATTATCAGGTCACCATTGTGTGCGAGATATTTTTCCGCACCTTCAGGCAGTCTGCTTAACACCGGCAAATTGTCATTTATCAGGCAGTGCCGAATGTCTGAAATCCTGAGGTACCTTACTCCGCGTCTGCGCGTCCCGTCTGTTTCAAGTTCATCAAGTTCATTTGCGTTCAGCTGAATTCCTCTTGTAATATTTTTTATAACTGAAATAAACGGAACGGAATTTGTCACGGGTTCAGCTTTTTTCAGATAAGCAGCCGGATCAAGTGAAAAATGATTTTCTGAAAAATCATTTTTTCTGATACTCAGTGTTACCGAATCAGCAGAATTTATCTCTGAAATATTCTTTTCTTCGATACAGTTCATTCTTCGCCCGGAAGTAAAATATTTATGTGCATCAGCAAATTCAATATTTTTATTATTCCTGCTGAATAATATCATCAAGGTTCGGATAGCTGTATATCCAAGCAGTTTTTCCGGAAGAGCAGTCACTTTTTTTACAAGTCCGTTTCTGATAAAATATTCTCTTATTCTTTCTTCGTTAATATTTGAAACAGCTCCGGTATTAGTCAGCATTACAATCTTTCCGTCATCGCTGAGAAAACTTCCGGCAGTGATATTTGCAAGCCACTCATATGAAATATTCTTCATATCAAAGGGATATTTATCGTACTTTACCTGTGGTCTTATCCGGATATACGGGCGGTCACTGAGCAGAATACAGGAGAATATCTTACTGAATTTTGTATTAACTTCTCCGGTACTGCAGCAGTTTATTTTCTGAAAAAAATAATTATTCAGCACATCAGCCCTCATTTTTGCAATACCGGAAATCACTGTATCACATGCAGTTATCTCATGAATATCCGGGTTAATCAGAATACTGTCAACCACTGCCGAAAGGTCCCCGCAGAAGATGTTAAGAATACTGTCATGCTTCTTATACTTCAGTTCACTTAGCATTAATGCAGTGATTCCGAACGGCACGGAATAATCAAATCTGTAAAACAAAAGCAGGGCTGCAAGCTGACTGTCAGAAAATAAGTCCGAAGCTTCACAGGCAGTCTGAAAAATCTCATCGGAAACACTGCCGCAGATTTTTTCAGTATCATACGACAGAATATCATACCTGCCGCACACCTTCATATTAAACGCCAGATACGAAACCGTAATCATCGCTTTCTCCGCATCGCTTACCTTGTTTTTCAATCTGGAAACGATGAAATTTCTCGCCGTCATGTAATAAACATTTTTTATTTCAGATAAATACAACATACCACCCTCTCTCTTGGTTATTAATAACCAAATATGTTTCTGATATTATTATACTACCGATTCAGAAAATTGTCAAGTGGTTAACGAAGAACGATTTGTCATATCAATAAGGTGCATACTGTAAAAAATTTCTGACATAGACTTTAATACATAATACTGCTCACTGACGACAGAAAGTGCTTTTTCCAGCTTGTCCTGTTTAATTCCTTGATGACTGTAAACGCGAAGCTGAAGAGGAACGCGAAAGAGCTGAACGTGCGGAAGCTAAAGCCAGAGACGCAGAAGCCGAAGCTAAAAACGCAAAGGCCGAAGCTGCGGAAGCGAGAAAAAATGCTGAAGAAGAAAAAATCACATTCATCAGAAACCTTATGAAAAACGCACACATGTCCGCCGAAGATGCTATGAAAAACATTGGAATAAACCCTCATGATTTTCAGAAGTATGCAGATATGCTGCTTAATATTAACTGACAGAAGAGCCGAACACACCAGAGTAAATTCGCTGTTTGCGAGCACATCAATAAAGTGTGCAAATCGCAGTTAAGTTGAAACTGCTCATGTCAGGTATAGTGAAAAAACAAAAAATTCCTGAATGCCTGTAATTTCAAAAAGGTTCAGCCCGACCCCAAAAGGTCAGGCTGAACTTTTTTTATCCGGATATACTGGTTATCATGCGTACATCAGATATTGTATTTATTTTGCATCAGTAATGCCAATGAGAGTTGATTTAACTTTTATCATATCAGTTATATCCACTTTTCCGTTCCCGTCAAAGTCAAACGCCTTTCTGTAACTTTCAGTACCAAAAAAATATTTCTGAAGTTTTAATGCAAATGCTGCGTCTATGATTTCCGGTTCAGAAGGAACATTACCGGAGTTGTCAGTAAATGAACCTGTCGAATCACCTTCGGCCTGATATACACGAACATAGTCGACCTGCATTTCACATGGCACAGATGAAGCGTCAGGGACTCTTCCCCCGTCAAAATTTCCTCCCGCTGCAAGGTTCATTATGATATAAAACTCTTCGTCAAAAGGAGCATACGGGTTTTCCTCCGCTGCTGCCGAATACCAGTTCGTGTACGGCACAACAGAAAAACATTCGCCGTCAACATACCAGCGTATCTTTTCTTTTTCCCAGATGCAGCTGTATATATGAAATCCGTCATCATATGTTTTTCCGTCTTTGAACGTGTACTGATTTCCCGTATATGCATTTGCAGGCCAGCTTCCGCCGTAGTGGATTGTTCCGTAAACAGTATTGTTGATGCGGCCCTTGGATTCCATTACGTCTATTTCACCGGAGGCTGCCCATGTACCGTAAATACTGTCATTCGGGAGCATCCAGAGTGCCGGCCATATACCTGTTCCTGTCGGAAGTTTTGCGCAAAAATCTATGCGTCCGTACCTGAAACTGAATTTATCTTTTGAAATGAGCTTACCGGATGAGTAAGGTGCTTCCCTTCCCGGATCCTGCTCAAATGTTTTGGGCTCATTGAGAATTCTTATATTGAGTTTTCCGTCACAGGCAAATGTATTTTTCTCACTGTCTGTATAATGCTCAAGTTCATTGTTTCCCCAACCCCATGTGTTTGGATCATCAGTAAGATAGTATCCGGTTTCATTTGTCCACTTTGAACGGTCAATCACGTCTTCCGAAAATTCATCATTCCAGATAAGATTCCACCCGCTCAGCTCCGGACTTTCAGAAGTCCCCGTTTCAATCCGGTCATAATCTGCACTACGTTCAAAGACAATGGTATAATCCAGATGAACGTCAGGGTTAGCTGCTGACTGAAGACGAACGAAAGTTGTCTGATTTACATGGAACCAGAAGCCGCCCGGTCCATCCCAGAAATGTCCAAAGTTACTGTCATATATCCAGCCGCTGTCTGCATTGTTGTCTATGCTTACCCATTCTGATTTTTCATCAGTCCTTATAAACAGTCTGATATCATCGGCTACATTTTCAAATTTTACTGATTCATCACCGTTGAAAACCGGAAATGTAAATCCGGAACCACCTGTAATATCAGCACTGACTACTGGTCCCTGTGTTGGTGTCATGGATTTTATCACAACAGTTTCAGCTGTCTGTGCAAAAATATTTTCAGTATTTTTACAGTAAATTTCATTCAAAGGTGATACTGATATGCAGGTTAATACCGGAACTGCAAGCAATGCACCGGTAAAACGCAATACTTTTTTATTATGATCTTTCATTTTTTATATTCCTGTATGAATTAAAGTTTAGAATATCCGAAACTGTTTACTATAGCGTCAATCTTCTTTCCGGCTTTGCACATAGCACATTCCTCCTGCTTGTAGCTGCTGTATTCCGGAATATCATCATGTCCGAAAATGTGATGAATCTTCAGTCCTCTTATATTGTCAACATCACTGAATATAGCAGCTGCCGCCATAAGTTTTCCGCCGTAATAAGCAAGACACTCCGCAGCCTGGACAATGCTTTTTCCTGATGAAACTGAAGAAGCAAGCAGGAGAACATTTTTGTCCCTTACCATAGGCTGGAGATTGTCACGCAGTATAATCTGATTGTATGTGTTAAACTCCGGTGTGATTACCATTATTTCATTTCCGCTGTTAATTCCATGCAGTCCCTCTGAAAGTTCCTCTGCAAGGAATGCACCAATCATCTTTGTACCCTCAAGACAAATAATAGTATCAACTGGTATTACACCATAGATACCGGTTGCAAGCTCCTTTGCCGCTTCCTTTGCAGACCTGAAACTGCTCTTGATTCCGTTCATGTCAATATACGCACTGACATGTGAATTGCTTGTCGCAAAATGTCCCGGTATAACGTCAAAACTTACTCTTCTGTTCTGTGCTGCTGTTATCTTTTGTGTTCTGTTTTCCATAATAAATAACCCCTTTCAAAGTAAAAAATCTTAACATGTTTATATTTTATCACATTATGCTGACTATGTCAAAACCAAATGCTGTGATTTACTGTTATATTGTGTATAGTATGGCGTTTTTTACTGATTTATCAAGTTCAAATTTAGCTGAAAACGACCTTGAGATACTTCTTCCGTTTCAGATTATCCGAATGTATAACAAGGGGATACAGAATTCAATATAACATTGAAAGCCGCCGGATTCCAGTACGGGCTCCGGCGGCTGGTGATTTTATTCTGCATTGAACTAACGTTTGATATGTGATATAATATATTCAGAGGGCAAATTAGTTCATGTCGAAATATGGAATAAATACATATTTTGGATAGCAAAAATTGTTAATTTCTCTAATTGACAGTTATTCTCTTTTATTGTAAAATATAGATATATTAACTTCTTATTTACAGGAAGAATAAATTCAGAAAAGAGATTAACACTATGTCAGAAAACAGAAAAATCTACGATGTTACATTCAAAAGAATGTTCCGCTTATCCGGCAGGATGCTGATTAAGTTTGTAAACAAGGTATTCGAAAAGAACTTCCCGCTTGATTCAGAAGTAAGATTTCTGGATCCGGGCAGTGAGAATGAAGAAAACGAAATACTTGAAAAGGATATTTACTTTGAGATCTGCGGGGAAAGATTTCAGATTGAGGCGCAGTCATACTGGGATGATATGATGTTCAGGCTTTTTGAGTATGCTGTAAATACCCACGGAAGCTATACTAAAACTGACGCTTACCACGCTGTGTACCAGATGCCGAAGCAGGCTGTTGTATTCCTTAAAGGGAAAAGCAGAAGACATAATAAGCTATATATAAAGCTCATACTTCCGGACGAACAGGAAGTGGAGTATTCAGTAAATGCAGTAAGGGCACTCAGTTACACGCCGCAGGAACTTGCTGAAAACGACCTTGAGATACTTCTTCCGTTTCAGATTATCCGCATGTATAACAAGGTTAATGACTACGATGGCTACACGGATAAAAAGAAGGATAAATTCCTGCGTGACTTTGAAAATATGTGCAAAGATATTCTGGATACTATGGATTCGCTGCTGAAAGATAAAAGAATTATGAATGATGAATACCACAGTATGATTGATATAATAAAATCACTAAATGAACATGTTTATGGTAGTATTGAGGATATACGAAGAAAAGGAGCTGATTCTATGTTACAGGAAAAGTATATTTTCTGGAGCGATAAAATTAAGGCAGAGGCAAAAGAAGAAAAAAACAGAGAACTTGCTGAGATGATGATTATGGATGAAGAGCCGGCAGAGAAAATCGAACGATACACAGGACTTAACTTATCTGTTCTCAAACCGCTTGCACAGAAACTTGGAAAAACACTTATGCTGTAAATATTTCAAACGGTGTTCACGGGATTTATCTGAACACAGAAATAAACAACGACAGTATAATTTAAGTTTAGCAAAACGGTGATATCAAGTTCTGCCAGGCATGAGTAAGTCAGTGTCAGGCTTTGTACAAAAATCAAATCGTTCATATTTGCAGAAAAACTATTGAAGAAACCAGTTTTTGTGCTATACTATGAAAAGACTTCTCGGAAGGGGGAAACCAATGGATAATATCGTGAATATCGGACAGAATGATGTTATGAACAGTTTTACTAAAACAGATGACATCATGAATGATATGAGAAAAATAATTGAGAGTTCTCAAAAAAACGCGCATCAGGCAGTAAACACAATTCTTGTTCAGCGTAACTGGCTGATAGGATACAGAATCGCAAGCGAGGAATTAAAAGGAGAAGATCGTGCTGACTATGGTGCTGAGGTGATAAAAAAACTTTCTTCTGAACTGACAAGGGAGTTTGGAAAAGGATATACCAAATCAAGCCTATATAGCTTTTATTCTTTTTACAAAGCCTATCCTGACATTTTCCAAACAGTGTCTGGAAAATCTGTAGCTCTGTTGTCATGGTCGCATTACAACGTCTTGTTACAGGTTAAAGATAAAACTGCCCGTGATTGGTATGAAAAGGAAGCCTATGAGCAGACCTGGAGCGTTCGTACATTACAAAGAAATATCTCATCGCAGTATTACTACCGTATGCTGCAGACACAAAACAGGAAACTTGTTGAAAATGAAATGAAACAGCTTACTGCTGATTTTCAAGCCGACAAGCTGGAATTTATAAAGAATCCTGTAATCGCTGAATTTTTAGGCTTATCATCAAGTGTTAATTTCACAGAAAGTGAACTTGAATCAAGTATTCTCTCCAATATTCAGAAATTTCTTATGGAACTTGGAAAAGGATATGCTTTTGTTGCAAGACAACAGCACATCAAGACAGAAAAACAGGACTATTTCATTGACCTTGTTTTTTACAACTACATTCTCAAGTGTTTTGTTCTGATTGACCTTAAAACAGAGAAAATCACGCATCAGGACGTAGGACAGATGGATATGTATATCAGAATGTACGATGAACTGGAACGAAGCGAAGGCGATAATCCGACTATCGGCATTGTTCTTTGCTCCGATACCGATGAAGATATTGCAAGATATTCTGTGATGCACGGCAATGAACAGCTTTTTGCTTCAAAGTACAAGCTGTATCTGCCGACTGAAGAAGAACTCCGTGCAGAAATTGAAACGCAGAAAACGATGTACTATTTGCAGCACGGCAGGGATGAAGATAACCAATAATCAAAAGATTGATGAAAAGAAAAAAGACCAACCTGGCGTGATACCGAGTTGGTCTTTTGTGTTATTATATATAAAACATAATAACAAAATCAAAAATCTCAGACAGATATTTTTAGATATATCCATCTGAGATTTTTTGTAATAGACATAACTGCTTTTTTACTTTAAATAACTCCACTTCTTAAACCTTATTCCCGGGCAACTGCAAGGCTGTCCAGGATAAGTTTCTGCTTTCTTCAAAGTACAGAACGCAGGACTGCCATCCATGCTTGTTGCCCCTGTACCGTTGTATGTAATATCTCTGGAACCTTTCCAATACTCACAACCTACACATATCTTTTCCCCACTATTTGGTATTGAAGTTACAGATCCGTTTGCTCCTAAAAAAGCCATAATCACACCTATCCTTTCTGTTAAATAATTTAAAATTGGTATCAAAAATTTTAAACAAACCACTTATACTGAACTTACCCATAGAATATGTTTCTGTGCTCTATGTTCTTCTGACATTTGAGTATCTTATTTATATAACGCAGGTTTCAATGCTTGCATTCAATCCAGATCATTTATCCGAACAACCGTGTCAATAATTTCTTTCCAGCAGATTTTATTCCGTTTACCACTGCTCTTCCGGCCGACACTATTGCCTTACCTGCAGTTTTCACTACGTTTGCTGCTGCTCTGGCTACTGTTTTTACACCTTCTGTAACCGCTTCCGATACTGGTTTACTTGCAAGTGCAGAAACTGTGGACGAAACAAATCCGGTCACAACAGCCGCCACCGGTCCGAACACTAATGACGCAGCAGTCTTAACACCTTTGGATATCGCTTCGCCAGCCATACCTGCAAGTGCAGATACAGTAATATCACCCGCTCTGCTTAATCCTTCAGTTGCAGTCATCTTACCGGTTGCAACCTTAAACGCAATCTTGATATTTTCCACAGCTGTAAATGCAATATTGGCAAATACGCTTACTGGTGTTCCTTTCGGAAGACATCTTATCATACTATTTTCAGAAGCTATGTACAAAGCTCCGGATACAGCAGATTTTACACCAGTATCAGTTCCGGTCACTACCGCTTTTTCAACTATTTCTCCGACATCAATATCTTCACCGGCAGCAATTTTTTCAACAATAGCTGTACCGGTAGTTATAGCTGCTTCCATTATCGCCGAATTGGCAGCCTGCTTTCCGACTCCCATTGCAAGATCAGTGAGCTTGTAATCATTCCAGCTCTTTTCATCCCACTTTTCACCTGAAGTTTCCGGTACGTCCTTTACTTCATAATGCTCAACATCAACAATCATATTTTTATCAGGTTCTTTTCCTGATATTACAGCATTATAAATTGTTTCATTGGCCTGCTGGAGAACTTCGGAACAGTCTTCGTAAAATCTGACTGCAGCTTCACGGCTTACATTTTCAAGCACACTCTTTGTTTTTTCAGCAAACCATGCATCACGGTTAATTCCCTGCTTTTTCGCCTCATCAAGTTCTTTGAGGTTATCATTATTTCTCTGCAGGGTTGACATCATTTCGTCAATGGCTGATGAAACTTCATCATGACTTTTTTCCGGCAGATATTCACTGATTTTCTTTTCAAGATATCCGTGAAGTTCACTGTCCGATACATTTTTCAGTCCGCCAACCATGTCTTTTATTACTTTGCTGACATTTCTGGCTTCGTCTATGGTAAACAGTTTTTTAAAAAGTTCCGGCATTTTTTCTTCTCCTCCTTATTTACTCTGTGAAATAGCCTTTCATGCGGATTCTCTGCCCTTCTGGCGTTTTTACCATCTCTTTTTCTTCAAACAAAAATATTTTAAAACTAATAGATTTGAAGATTTAAAATTTAAGAATTAAAGCGGGACGGACTCCAACCTCATAATAGACATAATTTCCGCGGAGCATGCCGTCGTCGCGGACATACCAGGCAAAGACACTAGCAGAAGGGTGAGCCGACCGGAGCCACCAATCTGAGCCGATGGCTCTTTCCTGTTCAGTCATAAGGCTTTCTGCTTCTTCTTTACTCAGTAATGTTACCTTATCTGATTCTACTGTTCCAATTTTATCTTTTTCATTTTCTGTAAAGGCATTACTGTAAAATTCTCCGTTCAGCCATCTTCTTATATCACTGTTTGTCCAGTTATTCGATCCATTACGATTGTTATGAAACTGTGTCCTGCATAGTTTCTCAGTAGAAATTACGTATATCGAATCATTATTTTTTCTTAGTATCTTCCACTTTATCGGTTTTCCGTTGTAATTTCCAAAGTCAAATGTATCACCAACATTCAACGATTCATAACTTCCTGTCTGCTTATTAAAGAATTCTACACTTTTCTCTGCATTCTCTACTGCATATTTTATTTTTTTATACAAATCCTTTTCAAACAACTCCCTTGTATAGTCGTTATCCAATTCATACGGTATAACAAAACGGCTGTACTGTTCTGTTTGTTCGTTAGTAATACATACACGATATTTTTTTATCGTTCCGGATTCATCCTCTATTGGTGTCACTTCTATCATATAATTGTCAAGATTGATTTCACCATTCATTATATTTTTCAGCCTGTTTTTTACTTCTTTATCATCTGTTATCTTTTCTTCATCTGTATCCGGAACTTCCTTTACTTCAGCACTGTTTCCAAAGTTATTGTTTACATAGTTATGTATATCTTCCGCAGGCAGTTCTATTCCTATCGTTTCCAGAATCCTGTTTACGAACATTTCATTATTCTCTGTAATCTTTTCGGGTAGTTCGTTTATATTAAACGCCCTGCACCATCTTGAAAGCTGTCCGCTGAAATAATACTGCATCACACTTTCGACATCTGCGTTTGCTCTGAGTTCTTCAATACTTCTTACTTCCGCTCCGTTTTTCATTTTCAGCGGAAATCTGATCATTCTTTTTACCATTTTATTTACCTCGTTTTTTATCAGGTTGCGTTTTTAAAATTACTGTTTTCCTTATAAAACTTCTGAAGATTTTTTATCTTATCCTTCATAATATCGGAAAGTGACTTGGTTGATTCAATACACTTCACTAAATTTTCAGTTGTAAGTTCACTCTGTCCGTTTGCAAATGCATCCTCTACCGCTTCAACTACAACACTCTCAATATCCGCACCGCTGAATCCTTCTGTTTTATCAGTTATCCTGTCAAAATCAATCTTGTCTAAATCGGCAGGTCTGCGTTTTCTGATATGTATATCAAAAATACTTCTTCTCTCATTTTTATTCGGAAGGTCTACATAGAATATATCGTCAAATCTTCCCTTTCTTAAAAGCTCAGGTGGCATCTTTGAAATATCGTTGGCTGTTGCTACAACAAATACAGGCGATGTCTTTTCCTGAAGCCATGTGAGAAATGCAGCAAAAAGTCGCATTGTTACTTCATGTCCTGAACCGTCTGTTCCGGCAAATCCCTTTTCAAGTTCATCGACCCACAAAACACACGGTGAGATTGTTTCAGCAAGTTCAATTGCCTTCCTCATATTTGTTTCGGATTCACCAAGGTACTTACCCATGATTCTTCCCATATCAAGTTTGAGAAGCGGAACTTCAAACATTGCGGACGTTACCTTCGCAGTAAGAGATTTTCCGCATCCGGGGATTCCGGCAATAAGTACACCTTTCGGCATATCAACACCGAACTTCATCGCTCTGTCGATATCCTTGTATATAACTGCTTTTCTGTCAAGCCATTTTTTCAGATTGTTTAATCCGCCGATATCTTCTTTTTTCTCTTTGACATTTATCATATCAAGTGTATTTGACTTCATGATAATCTGTCTCTTCTGCTCGAAAATAAGTTTAAGATCTCTCTGACTTATATCACCGTTTTCAGCAAGAGAAAGATTTATAAGTGTATCAATTTCATATGACGAAAGTCCCTTGAATGCAATAGCTATTTCATCAAGAAGATTATCACTTACAGACATTTCGTACATATCAAGTATTTCTTTAACATGCTCTTTTATCTCTTCCTGTGTTACTGTGTCCATTTCAAATACTGTCACAAATTTTTCGATTTCCTTTGGAATGGAAACAACCGGAGAAACTACAAGAATAGTTGTATCTATCTGTCCGTTTATTATTTTCTGGCAGATTCTCTTTAAAAGTGCTGTTACTTCAACTTCTTCACTTTTGAGGAATGTATGTGCATCCTTAAGTACGAGAATCTGATTGTTAAGCTCATTTCCGGAATTGAGATATGCAAGTGCTTCTGACAGTCCGAACTTTGATTCAAAATAAGGTGTTTTATTTTCAAAGTCAACCAGTCCGTCTGCTGCATTCCATTCTATTAACTTCTTGCCGAGTTCAAGATTAAGTGAAGATATGATTTCGTCAATTTTTATTTCTTCATATGCGTCAATATACAGGATCGGGTATCCTGCGTCTATATATTGTCTGAGGTTGGTTTTTAAATTCATGTGATATTCTCCTGTTCTTAAAAGATAAGGGTAATTTTTACTCAAAAAATCTGTTTCTTACTACGTCATTAAGAGGTTTTTCTGATTTGAAGATTTATAATTTAAGATTTAAAGCGGGACGTACTCCAAACTTAATATTGACATCATCGTATTCGAGCGTACCGTTGCCGCAGACATACCAGACATAGTAACTATCATCAGGGTAAGCCGACCGGAGCCACCACATAGAGCCCCAAAAGTCGCAGACTCTTTCCTCTTCTGTCATCAGACTTTCTGCTTCTTCTTTACTCAATAATGTTACCTTGTCTGACTCTACTGTTCCTATTTTCTCTTTTTCATTTTCTGTAAAGGCATTGCTGTAAAATTCTTCGTTCAGCCATTTTCTTATATCGCTGTTTGTCCAGTTATTTGATCCACTATTGCTGTTGTTATGAAACTGTTTCCAGCATAGTACTCCAGCAGAAATTATGTATATTGAATCATTACTTTTTCTTAGTATCTTCCACTTTATCGGTTCTCCGTTGTAACTTCCAAAGTCAAATGTATCACCAACATTTAAACTTCCTGTCTTATAATTAAAGAATTCAATACTTTTCTCTGCGTTCTCTAAAGCGTATTTTATTTTTTTATACAAATCCTTTTCAAACAGTTCTCTTGTATAATCATTATCCACTTCATACGGTATAACAAACCGGCTGTACTGTTCTGTTTTTTCATTAGTAATACATACACGATATTTTTTTATCTTTCCGGATTCATCATCTATAGGTGTTACTTCTATCTTATAATCGTCAAGATTAATTTCACCATCCATTATATTTTTCAGCCTGTTTTTTACTTCTTTATCATCTGTTATCTTTTCTTCATCTGTATCCGGAACTTCCTTTACTTCAGCACTGTTTCCAAAGTTATTGTTTACATAGTTATGTATATCTTCCGCAGGCAGTTCTATTCCTATCGTTTCCAGAATCCTGTTTACGAACATTTCATTATTCTCTGTAATCTTTTCGGGTAGTTCGTTTATATTAAACGCCCTGCACCATCTTGAAAGCTGTCCGCTGAAATAATACTGCATCACACTTTCGACATCGGCGTTTGCTCTGAGTTCTTCAAGAGTTCGGACTTCCGCTCCGTTTTTCATTTTCAGCGGAAATTTTACCATTCGTTTTACCATGTAGATACCTCGTTTCATATATATTTTTATTAAGAGAAAATCAAAACACCGCAAGTAACCTGATACCTGCAGTGTTACATAATCAATATTAATTCAGATGAATGATAATCCCCACAGTTGCTTTAGCTTTATATATCGCTCAGCAAGCGATTTGTTTTTGTTTGAACGATATATAAATATATTATTATTTTACATCTTTTTGTGCTGTTTGTCAACAATAATATAAAATAAACTTCAAACATAAAGAGATTATCGAATAGTATAAGTTATTCCACGATATTTTTAGGCTCTTCTGCACATTTGGTTGATTGTAAACTGAATTTATTCAATTATTCAACGTTCCACTTGACAGCGATTCTCATTGAATGTGACTTTGTAACAGAAACGCAATCTACGTCTGCACTGGCAATCAGCCTACCATATTCAATCTTGCTGTAAAAAAATGAATAAACCAGGACTGAATGATTTTCTTTCTGCTCTTTTCGCTGCCAAAACAACCGGAAAAGGCAAAAAGGGAAATGCGAAAATCTATACTATGATGATGGGGGTAATCGCTGACAGAGAATCCCCTGAAATATCCGCTGAACTGAATATACTGAACAAATTCGGCGGTTTGTCCGTGACTCCGGATTCATACCACAAACTTGACAGAGCCCTGTCGAGATTTATTAGAACCGGAACCAGTTATCCATATGAAGTTTTTTCATTTAAAAAATTAGAAAAATGTTCAGGCGATTCTGCAGGATACAGAATATATGTATCTGAAATGCAGAAAGTTCTGAATCAGGTAATTGATCCGGAAAAAATAAATGCTCTTACCTATATAAACTGTGATTTTTCAGGTTCAGTATTTTTCGACGATGAATGTATGGAATTTCTCAGAAACAACCATGCAGTTGTAACCGAAAACGATTTGTTTTCCTGATTATTTTTCCTTGCCCTTCCCCGCTATCCGTGTTATAATAATCATAACAACCGGAAAGGATAAACTCACATGATAAAAGAAATAAACAGAGACCCGATTATACTTAAGATGAAATCAACCCCTGCAAATGAATCCGACCTGCAGACCGCTCAGGACCTTCTCGATACCGTAACCGCCAACAGCGACCGCTGCGTCGGCATGGCGGCAAATATGATAGGTGTAAACAAAACCATACTCGTAGCACTTATCGCAGGAAAATACAAAATCATGATTAACCCTGAGATAACCGACCACTCCGTCGAATACTACGAAACAGAAGAAGGCTGCCTTTCACTGAACGGCGTGCGTCCTGCAAAAAGGTATAAAAAAATAACTGTTTCCTGGCTCGATGAAAAGTTCAGAAACAGAAAAGGTACTTTTAAAGATTTTGAAGCGCAGATTATTCAGCATGAAATCGACCATTTCAGTGGGATACTTATCTGACAATAAACGCAAAAAGAGAACACCGCATCTGACTGTGGTGTTCTCTTTTTTTAATGATTATTTGTACTGTTCACCCTGATTTTCTACGGCAGTTCATAATTGAACCTTTACAGCATTCCTTAATACATCAACTAATTCATCAAATACACTTCTATCCATATGTCCTATGGCATCCAGAACATTCTTTGACACCGGAATTTTTATTTCAGGTTCTCTTTCTCTTTCGGTAAGCAAATCATCAAATGAACACTGGAATACATTTTTCATTTTAAATATAACTTCCAGGCTCGGTTTACTTTTACCAGACTCTAACTTATATATGTGTGAGGGCGTAACGTTAATTCTTTCGGCAAGGATTTTACAGGAAATATGTTTTTCCTCCCTTATCCTTCTGATGTTATCACTAATCAGCTTGTAATCTATTTCCTGATTCTGATTATTTTTTTCGGACTCTACATATTCATATTTACATTCTATACGCTTATTTTCGGTTTTCATGACGCAAATCTCCTTTAGATTTCTTTTTAATGATATTTATAGCATAATTATATTCACAAAATAAATGTGAATATTGTGACAGACCTCTTCAATCCACAATTCATAAATCCAATGGTTTTACATCGCAAATGAGATTTTCATCATTCCTGTAAAATGTATTCAGATAATCCGTTCCCCATCTGCACATAGAATCAAGAACGGGAACAAGACTTCTACCGAACCCGGACAAGCTATACTCTACTTTGGGAGGGATTACAGGATAAACAGTTCTGATAATAAGTCCGTCTTTCTCCATATCACGGAGCTGCTGTGTAAGCATTTTTTCGGTTGCTTTTGGAATCAGACGTTTCAGCTCACTAAATCTTTTCTTTTCTTCTATCAGATGCCATAATATCACAGCTTTGTATTTTCCGCCGATAAGCTGTATAGTTGCATCAACAGGACAGTTAAATTCACCTGGACAAGTTATCATACATGTTCCTCCTATACTTACTTTTTATATAGTACATTACAAAAAAGTGGGTACTTGTCATTTATAAATTGATATGCTATTATTATAACATAACCGGTTATAAATTTTCAAGCTGTAAAGCGGAAAGGAATAATTATGGAATTTTCTGAAATTATTACAGAGCGTCACTCTGTCAGAAACTATGTACCGGAAAAGATTGGAATAGAAAAGCGAAATGCTATTCTGGAGGCTGGAAGAATTGCACCGACTGCTGCGAATTTGCAGCCTGTCAAAGTACTCGTTATTGAGGAAAAAACAGGTCTCGAAAAACTTGAAAAGGCTGCAAATATCTACGGAGCAGCACTTGCTCTTATCGTTTGCTCTGACCATAACACAGCATGGAAAAGACCTTTTGACGGCAAGCAGACAACAGATATTGATGCTTCTATTGTAACCGATCATATGATGCTGAAAGCCACTGAACTTGGACTGGGCAGCGTATGGATCTGCTACTTCAAACCCGATGTACTTAAAAAGGAATTCAACATTCCCGACAATTTGGAGGCGATCAATATTCTTGCTGTAGGATATTCCGCTGAAACTTCTACTCACGTAAAAGACAGAAAGGATATGTCTGAATTTGCATTTTTTGAACAGCTGTAATATTTCCACCTTTGCGTAATGAATGAATTTGTGACAACACTGTTGTCACAAGTCAACTGGTCTAATCATCTCGCAATTATGTCAAAAGCAAAGGCATCCGAAAAAAGTCACTTTTACATTTCTTTTTGCATAAAAGAAAGATTACTCTTTTTTACTGTATGAAATCGACCATTTCAGCGGGATAATTATCTGACAATAAACGCAAAAAGAGAACACCTCATCTGACAGTGGTGTTCTCTTTTTTTAATTCTGATAAAAATCAGCATAATGCAGGAATAAACTTAGCAAATAAATACAGTCCCTCACCTCCTGCAATCACCTCGTGGGGAGTATCCATTTTCATTATGGAAATTATGCCTGTGCTGTAAGATATCTCCTTTCCCTCGTTGGTGCAGATGCCGCTGCCGCTTATGACCTCATGAGTTTCGGTTTGTTCCTTATGAACGTGATTTCCGATTTTCATATTCGGAGCAATGCGAACAAGATGATAGCTGAAAGCTCCGCAGGTGTCGGAAGCAGTAACGATATGTTTCAGCTCAACGCCTTCGAAAGTCGGGTGTTTATTCCACTCTAGCTGTGAAAAGTTCTTTTCTGCATTTGGAATTACAAGCCGACCGTCATTAAATTTTTCAAAGATATTTTCCATAAATACACCTCCAATGTTTGTACTTTAAGTGTACTATGAAAATCAACTTTTGTCTTGTAAAAAATTGCTCACTGAGCAAACATATTCGGATGGCGTTATCCCGACAATGCTCTTAAAATATTTATCAAAGTGACTCTGGTCATAAAATCCTACTGTTGCTGCAGTATCGGCGGCATTTTTTCCCTTACGAAGTAAATGCTGAGCCTTTCGTATTCTGCTCTGTATCAGAAATTTTCGGGGAGTAAGTCCCGATATTTTTTTGAAATATCTGATAAAATGATATTTGCTGAAATGAGCCTCCTCAGCAAGCTGTGAAATGCTTTTTTCCTCTTCTGGATATTTTTCCAAACCACTCCTGCAATTTTCACAATCGTCCGATTTAGTGATTTTTCTGTTATGATTTTTGTCATAAATACATATTACAGAACTCATTAGCAAATTACTTATTGTATTTTCAAGCTGTATCTCCGTAAAAGCTCTCTCTATACATTCGAAAAAAAATGTTTTATCAAAATCATATATAGCCTGCTTTTTAACGCATACGGAAATAATACTTACAGCAGCTTCGGAAACAAGCGAATGCGCTTCATAGGGTGATGCAATAATAATTTCACCCTTTGAAATATGTGTGGGTTTCAAATTCAGAACAAATTCCGCATAGCCGTCAGTAATCATTGTTACCACAAAATCGTCTGCATGGGAATGCTCTTGAAAATTTATCTTAGTATCGGTTATTGTAATTATCTCGATATATTCGGACTTAAAAAAGCTATAATTTCCCATATTCCTCTCCTTTATCCTATAGTTTTCTATTTTTTCCATAGCACTAATTTAAGGAAAAGTTAAGTGCATGGCAGAATTCCGGCTGTGCACTGAATTTTATTCACACACAAGCACTCAAAATAACAAAATTATTTCAGCGTAATTATTTTTCCTGTCCCTCTTCCCGAAACCTTTATATATCCCTCCGCTTCCATCTTTTTATACAGATTATATGCCCTTGTGCGTTTTATATCAAGAAGCTCCTGCAATTCCTCGACCGTCATACTACCCTGTTCTTTCAGATGATCAATCACAGCCTGATACTGATTTGGAACAGCTGATGTTACAACAATACCGCTGTTTCTGTTAGGCAGCGATATTCTGAAAGAATTTGGAGTTACGGTGATTGAAGGCTTTACAGACGAATCTGAGTACAAGGACAATATTTTTCTTATACCCATGCCGTATGATTCAATATATTTCAGCCGATGAAACATCTCAGCAAGATTTCTGTTTCTCGGCTGAGATATTCCGTTCATTATATCTTCCCTGGAAAGCCCCGGCACGAGTCCGCCAATAGAGATAATATCAATACTTTTGCTGTTGATATTCACAATTATACTTCCGCTGAAACCATAGTCACGATGGACAACGGCATTCAGAAGTGCCTCTCTTATTGCCTCTTCGGGATAATCGGTTTTGTCGATACGATCAATTCCAGAAAAGACTGATTTTGTTTTATTATTCAGCATTATATACTCAAAAGCACTTTCTATCTGACTGAATACCGAACCACAAAATTCTCTGTGGTCGATAAAGCTTGTGTTATCCTCGTCAGCGTAAACAGCTGCCTTTATAGTATGATTACACTGATCCGATACAATAAGTCCGAGGTTCGTAAACAGGTCATCATTTATATTCACTATACCAAGTGATTTGTATTTTTCTTTCGAAAATGGAATACCGTGTTTTTCAAAGGCTGCCGCAGCACTTTTGAATGTCAGTGCCTGTTCAAGACTACGCATTTCCTCAAAGCTGTCTCTGTCGGAAAGCTTAATCATCTGACGTATCTGATCAGGAGATGCCTGTACGGACGATGTACCCTGACGGATATATACTCCGCTCGGTTTCAGACCTTTTGATTTCAGATAGTAAGGTTTTGAACTGCCCTCGGAAATATCCACTTTGATAATGCCGTCATTTAAAGTATATTTTGTAAAAATTGTAACATCGGGAGCAACAGAATCCCTGACACAGTTAGTTATTCTTGTATATGTGTCGTCAACATCAGAAAGCGGTGCAGGTGTTCCGTCATCATTCACGCCGACATATATCTCACCACCGTCTGTGTTGGCAAATGCAATAACTTCTTTGGCAATATCATCTACATATTCACGCTTGCATTCGATACGCTCATTTTCATTGTTCATATCGCAAACCTCCTTTTAGGTTTCCTTTTAATAATATCTATAGTATAATTATATTCACTTTATTCACCTTTGTCAAGTGAACAAAGTGAATATTCACAAAACATAAGTGAATATTGTGACAGAATTATTTTATATAAGTAAATACAAAAAGAGAACACCGCATCTGACTGTGGTGTTCTCTTTTTTTATATCCGTGAATTTTCATGCCATCCCTGAAAATCCGGAATAATTACCCCTTCTTCTTTACCGGAATCCAGATTTCAGTATAGTATTTTTCGTCGAGTGTTCCCTTTTCGTATTTTGACGGGTCATCATAGTATTCAACACAGTAACCTGCTGCAAACTCATAATCCTTTAACGCCGGCAGCCACTCTGTATAGATTTTTGTATTTACATCCTGAAGTGCATCAGGCATAGGTCCGACACACGGAAATACTGCCCATTCAAATGCAGGTATTGTCTTTGTGATAAACCCCTCCGGTACTTCCTGCCCCTTGTACGAATCAGCAATCAGGTACTCAAAGCTTTCCTGCTTCATGCTTTCATCAATATTAATTCCGAAAGTTCCGCAGACTGTCTTTCCATTTCCGGCATTAAAATGTTCCTGCCAGAACTGTGGAACAAGTTCCTTTGCTCCTTCGTATCCAAATGTCTTTGCATTTGCAATAACCGTAAATGCTTCCTTCTTCTCAATTTTGTAATCCATGAGATAGCCTCCTTCTAATGAAATTCTGATTTTCAGCGGTGCAAAGGATTTGAGCATAGCACAGTCTTTTCGTACAGCAGAGGGTGTTACGCCATGAAAACGAGCAAAAGCCTTTGTGAAACTGTCCGGCGAATCATAACCGTATTTTAAAGCGATGTCAATTATTTTTTCATCTGAGACTGCAATTTCATTTCCCGCAAGAGCAAGCCGGCGGTTACGTATGTACTCTGCTACGGTAAATCCGCATATCATCGCAAAGCCCTTCTGAAAATAAAACGGTGACACATTTACATATTCAGCAACAGACTCTGCAGAAATCTCTTCTGTAATATGCTCTTCAATATACTGTACTGAATCTCCTATTGCTTTCATCCATTCCATCTGCTGTTCTCCTTTGTTTGCTGTGATTATATTATACCTCATCCGGAAATTCTGTTCCCGATAATACTTGCTAAAATTTGTCCGGTTTAATAAGCTAATGTTTTTTCGTCAAATCATCGTAAAAACCGTTTCTGTTTCCAAAATAATCAAGAATAATAAACAGTGACGTATTGATAATGTACGTTTCCAAGAATAGATTCAAAGAAATCAGATTCCGTTCTTTCTCCTTCCAGTACAATCAAAATCTTTATCATTACTCCGTAAACGCTCCGTTAATATACATTTTTTCAAGATTATGTGCCTCACGAATTTCACGATTTGTTGCATCATAAAGATTTGTTATCTTATTTTGGGTCATAAGAAAACAGCAATCTGGTCTGGTAAGACGATTTTGCATAAGATATGTGTTATGTGTAGTTAATACAGACTGAAATCCGGTTTGTTCATTAAGCATTTTTACAAGCTTTTCTGATGATTCATAATGAAGGAATGCATCAAATTCATCTATAAATAAAAATGAAATCTTCGGAAATGCCAAAATACTCCAGGAATAATAAAGAAGCAATGCTTTTGTTCCGGTTGAAGCTACAGAATAAAACGGTGCTTTATTTTGACCATTATTATAATATGAATATAATACATACTTTCCATTCTCCATTTCAAATCCAAGCTGGTAATCCAGTCCGTTTTCCTTCAAAAAACACTGAAATTCATCAAGCTTATTATACTCACGAATTACTTCAGTAAGCATGGCGCCACCAGTTTTGAATCCCATATATGTGTTTCCATCTGATAAGCTTCTGTACCAAAGCATATTTTCACAAAATCTGATCAGTTTAGTTACAGGTGAGGTAGGTGAAGTAGGCGTATTACGATAAATATACTTAAGTACAGATAATTTATTGTCCGGCAGTTCAATATTTAAACTGCCCTTTAAATCTTTATCAATAAAACGTTCATCAGAATTGTTACTGAAATAATCAAATCTTATTAAAGTTTTCCCGTTTAATGTCAGCTTTTCTTTCTGAAGATCACTATAATCAAATTTAAAATATTCATAAATTATTTCATCAGTACCAAATTTAAAATAATAGCGAAACATCGCTGGTTTATCCAAATTATTCAGATTTCTGTAATTATCCTGATGCAGACTTAAATTATCAGTAAGATGTGTAATAATATCAAAAAGTGCAAAACCAAATGTACTTTTCCCAATTCCATTCTTTCCATAAATAATAGCCTTGCTCACAAGTCCGTTGCAGATTAAATTCTGATTAAATCCATAATCACGAGCTGTAAGATCAAATACAAGTTTTTCCGAAAATCCCCTGTAATTTTCAACCTCGAAACGCTTCAGCATAATTATTTCCTCTTTCAATGATTTAGTTTTCCAAGATAATTATATCAGTCTTTTCTTCTGTAGTCAATATATATCCGTAAGAAAAATACGGATACGTAATCATTTTACAGAATAATTATATGCTAAAAAAATTATAATATAAAAAATCGCACCTGCATGACCACACAGATGCGAATATATTTAACCTACCCCAGAAACAGAAGCCGCCGCTGAAGTAACCGCAGCAGTAGTTTCCGCCGGAATGTCCTCTGAAGGTGAATCAGAATCCGATGCTGACGCACGGCATACCGTTACTATAAATCCGTCTTTGTTATTACCTGAAACCGTATAGGATTCATTTGCCGGAACCGGCACTGTTGTTTCGCCGCTCTCCTCTGCCGGAACAAAGTAGACTTCATAATCATAACCGAAAACGCTGTATTCCAGATGTTCATACCCGAAAATGTACTTCTGAAGCTCTACCATATATTCTTCAAGAGTAATATCATTATCATGCATTATATACGAGTGCGGAACACCCACATATCTGAAATGCGACGGACACGCCTTAACTCCGGTTACTTCCTCCTTGCCTTCCGGATACCTTATAACAAATCCGTACTTGTAGCAGTTGTCAACCAGCCACTTGAAATTTCCTGTTCCGTCAAATTCTGAAATCTTCCCTGCATCACTTACAAGCTTGAAGTCAACAGCATAGCCGGAATGATGTTCGGAGTACCCCGGCGAAAGCTGGGTATCATTCATAATAAGTGACGGATCTGCAGGAGCTTTGTAAACCTCATTCTGTTCAGCATATGAAACAAGTGAAGATACTACAGTTACATCTCTTGTGCTGTATATACTGTAAAAATCCTTCATCATATTGTTAAACGGCTCCATCACAGCCTTCTGTACCTGATGAGTGTTATAGGAAAGCTTGTATGTCTTGTCCTGCATATTTGCAGCCATCTTTACCAGGAGTGCAGATACGTCAGGAAATTTGTATGAATTTTCACTGTTAATGAGAATAAGTTCACCAAGCCCAAGGTCTGCCCCTGACTTGAAAATCTTTCTGTATTCTTTTTCGTTTATTTCTGACTTCTCATAAGATGAATCATCCGCAGAAGGCTCTGTAACCTCAGGTACAGCAATATCAACAGGAACATCCGGATCCTGTCCCTCACGGTTTGACGTAATTACAAGACCACCGTTTCCGCCGTCTGAATTTTTTCGCATTGTGCTCCTTATCAGAAAGTCAAATCCGAAAATAGCAAGAATCAAAACCAAAGCCAGAACAGTAATTCTTACATATTTCGCATACCTTTTCCGCAAATTTATCACCTCACTGTAAAATATAAATTCCCCCTCTGGAATAAAGGGGGAATTATTAACAAAGAGAAAAAGACCTGATTAAACCTCTTCGATATCTTCGCTTTCAAGAGCATCTTCGATATCCTCAAGAAGAAGATCGTCGAGATCGAATTCAAGTTCTTCACCGCAGTTCGGGCAGTTCATAGATCCTTCATCAAGCATACCACCGTCAAGAAGAATTGAGTCTCCGCATGTCGGACAAGTTACTTCGAAAAGCTCTTCATCCCCGTCAAAATCTTCATCATCGAACTCGTCATAATCGTCATCGTCATCTTCGTCATCAAAATCGCCGAAGTCGTCTTCATCATAGAAGTCATCTTCAACGCTTCCAAGATCCTCATCGAGAATCTCGCAGAGTTCTGTAAGTTCGTCAACCTGTCCCTGAAGGTCTTCGATATATGCAACCATATCGTGCATAACATCTACGACATTAGCAAGTATCTTGCCTTCCTTTGAAGAAGTATCAAGGTCAATACCATCGATATAACCCTTAAGATATGACATCTTTTCTGTAAGCTTCATAAAAAATCCTCCCTTTGCTTATAGAATCAAAAATTATATAAGAAAAAGCTTATGCTCTTTCCATGTATTCGCCTGTTCTTGTGTCGATTCTTACCATATCACCCTGGTTGATAAAGAGCGGAACCTTGATCTCTGCACCTGTTTCGAGTACAGCAGGCTTTGTAGCGTTTGTAGCTGTGTCACCCTTGAAACCAGGATCTGTTTCTGTTACTTCGAGTTCTACGAAGAATGGTGGTTCAACACCGAAAACATTACCCTTGTATGAAAGAACCTTAACTTCCATGTTTTCCTTTACAAATGCGAAGCTGTCACCGAGCTTTGACTTGTCGATAGGAAGCTGTTCATATGTTTCCATATCCATGAAGTAGTAGAGATTGTCTTCTGCGTAAAGATACTGCATGTCCTTTCTTTCTACGAAAGCTGTAGGATACTTATCAGTTGGGTTGAAAGATCTTTCAACAACTGCACCTGTAATAACATTCTTGAACTTTGTTCTTACGAAAGCAGCACCCTTACCAGGCTTAACGTGCTGGAATTCAATTACCTGAACTACGTTTCCGTCCAGTTCGAATGTTACGCCGTTTCTGAAATCACCAGCTGAAATCATAAAATAAATACCTCCAAATAAATTATAAAAATATCCAATTAATAAATGTAATTACTTTTTATTATTTTACACTAAAATCGTGAATATTGCAATACCTATTCCAAAAAAATATTTCTGTTTTATCAGAGAACGGTAAATTCCCTGCTGCTCTTTGTAAAATTCATAAAGGAATCTGCTGTAATAATGCCCATATTTTCAGTGCGTATTCCGAATTTTCCGGGCAGATAAATACCAGGTTCTATGGTAATAACCATACCTTCCTTAAGGATATAGTCACTCTTTGCTGAAACTCTCGGCATTTCGTGAATTTCCATGCCAACACCGTGACCGAGCGAATGACCGAATGAGCCTTTGAATTCTGTGCTGTCGATAATATTTCTTGCAACAGCATCAAGGTCTGCTGCGTGCATTTCCGGACGGGCAGCTTCAAGTGCAGCCTGTTGTGCCTGAAGAACGATATCGTATGCTCTTTTTTCCTCATCCGAAGGCGTACCGACATAGAAGGTACGTGTCATATCACTGTGATAACCGTCGATAACCGCACCAAAGTCCATGAGAACAAAACCGCTCTCAAGAACATCATTTCCCGGAACTCCGTGAGGAAGGGAGGTATTCTTTCCAAACAGTACTATGGTTTCAAATGAAATATCCTCAGCTCCGAGAAGCTTCATTTTATTATCCGTCATAAGTGCGACTTCACGCTCTGTCATACCTCTTCTGATATTTTCCAGTACATAGAGATATGTTTCCTCTGCAATACTCTGTGCATTAAGAATTTTTCTTACTTCATCCTCTGACTTGACAAGCCGGAAACCGTTTATTATATCGCTCAGTGCAGATGATGAATCTATATACAGGTCTTCGCCGAACTCTTCCGTAAACTTTCTGAGTTCCGTTACAGTCATCGTATCAGACTCGGTCATTACAGCCTCAGCACAGTGCGTTACAAAAAGTTCAGCCAGCTGTTCTTCCTTTTCCTTCTGAAGAATAACTTCCATTCCCTTTACAGTCTGAGCCGCCTTTTCATAGTATCTGAAGTCAATGATAAAATATGCCCTGTCCTTAAAACACACAACAATACCGTCGCTTGATTTGAAACCTGTAAAATATCTTCTGTTGGTTTCATCAGTTATTACAGCACAGGTTTTTTCGTCAGGAAGAGCCTCCATAAGTTTCTCTATATTAGTCATCAGAATCACCCCTGTGAAAGCATTCTTACAAGTCCGTCCATACCGAGTATGTAGCTGTCTCTGCCAAAGCCGGCAACTGAAGCTTTGCATACAGGTCCGATAACCGACCTGTGTCTGAATTCATCTCTTGAAGCAGTATTGCTTATATGAACTTCTATAACAGGAATTCTTATCGCTGCAATTGCATCTCTTATTGCATAGCTGTAATGAGTATACGCACCTGCATTGAGCACAACTCCTGAACAGTCCTTACGCGCCTCGTGAAGCCTGTCTATTATCGCCCCCTCGTGATTGGACTGATAAATTTCACACTCAACCCCAAGTTCCTCTGCATGCGCCATGATATCACTGTTTAATTTTTCAAATGTTTCCGAACCGTAAACTCCCGGTTCTCTTTCTCCGAGAAGATTAAGATTCGGTCCGTGAATAACAAGTATTTTCATTTTCAGATTACTCCTTTATATCTTTCTGCTGACGCACAGGAATACTGCCGTCATAAAGTTTTTTCGGAAGAAAGGGTCCCTCTATTTTTCTTTTGAACGCAAGGAAACCTTCCTTCTCATGTTCTATAGGAAATACATAAATGCACTTTACTCCGCGCTTCAGACCGGCACCCAGAACATCAGTATAAATCTGGTCTCCGACAACAGCAAGGTTTTCAAAGGGAATGCCCATAAGCTTCTGTGCCCGGTTAAACCCGTCAGAAAGCGGTTTTTTCCCCTCACATACAAATTCAAGTCCGAGTTTTTCAGCAAACGGCCTGACACGTTCAAAGTGATTGTTTGAAACAATAGTCATCTTTATGCCGTTTTCCTTCATCAGTGAAATCCACTCCGGAACACCATCTGCAGGTCTTGGATTGTCGTGGGTGGTAAGCGTGTTGTCCAGATCCATAAGCAGTCCCCTGATATCATTTTCCCGTAAAATCTCAGGAGTGATGTCAAGTACACTCTGTAAGGCTATATCTATTTTAAACAAAATTTTACCCGTCCTCCTTTAGTCATATAAGGCGGGCTGACCGGCATTTTTCCGAACTGCCGCCGGATTTTATTATAGCATAAAGACAAATATTGTTCAAGTACAGACTATTGATAAAAAACTGATTTGGTAGTATAATTTAAAGCGTAAAACCGAAACGAAAGGTCGTTTGAAAAATGTACAATCCTAAATCTCTCAGGGCTGAGGAATTCATCTCAGATGAAGAAGTCCGCGACACACTTGAATACGCTGAAAAAAACAGAGACAACACTGAACTTATAGACAGAATACTTGAAAAAGCAAAACAGAGAAAAGGCCTTAACCACCGTGAAGCCTCCGTGCTTCTTGTCTGCAGTGACGAGGAAAAGAACCGTGAAATAATCGAGCTTGCCTGTCAGATAAAAAAGGATTTCTACGGAAACCGTATCGTTATGTTTGCTCCGCTCTATCTTTCAAACTACTGCGTAAACGGCTGCGTTTACTGTCCGTATCATCTTAAAAACAAACACATAAGCAGAAAGAAACTTAGCATGGATGAGATAAAACGTGAAGTTACCGCACTACAGGATATGGGGCACAAGCGGCTTGCAATAGAATCCGGCGAAGATCCGGAAATGAACCCTATTGAATATATACTTGAATCCATCCGCACCATATACAGTGTTAAGCACAGAAACGGAGCAATCCGCCGCGTCAATGTAAATATCGCAGCAACAACCGTTGAAAATTACAGAAAACTTGCTGATGCCGGAATAGGCACATATATCCTTTTTCAGGAAACATACAATAAGGAAAGCTACGAAAAACTTCATCCGACAGGACCAAAGCACAACTACGCATACCATACCGAAGCTATGGACAGGGCTATGGAAGGCGGAATCGATGATGTAGGCCTCGGAGTACTCTTCGGCCTTGAACTGTACAGATATGAGTTCGCCGCTCTGCTTATGCACGCTGAACACCTTGAGGCAGTACACGGCGTGGGACCGCATACAATAAGCGTACCGAGAATAAAAAAAGCCGATGATATTGACCCGGCAGTTTTCGACAACGGAATAAGTGATGATATCTTTGAGAAAATAGTCGCATGTATAAGAATTGCCGTTCCGTACACCGGCATGATAATCTCAACCAGAGAATCAGCCGAATGCCGTGAAAGAATTCTCAGATGTGGCATTTCACAGATAAGCGGCGGTTCAAAAACAAGTGTCGGAGGATACTGCGAACCGGAACCTGAAGATGAAAAATCAGAACAGTTTGACGTAAGTGATAAGAGAACACTTGATGAAGTAGTAAACTGGCTTATGAAAATGGACTGTATCCCAAGCTTCTGTACTGCATGCTACCGGGAAGGCCGCACAGGAGACAGGTTTATGGAACTGTGCAAAAGCCAGCAGATTCAGAACTGCTGTCACCCTAATGCACTTCTGACCCTTAAGGAGTACCTTGAGGACTATGCTTCAGAGGATACAAAAAACACAGGTGAAAAACTTATAGAAAAAGAACTTATGAATATAACAAGTGAAAAAGTTCGTGAAATAACCCGGAACCGCCTTTCAGAAATATCCCGCGGCGGCCGTGATTTCAGATTCTGAGGTGACTATATGGGACTAAACAGCACACCTTCATCAGAAAGGATTCATATTGCATTTTTCGGAAAAAGAAATGCCGGAAAATCAAGCCTTGTAAATGCAGTTACAGGTCAGAATATATCTGTTGTATCAGAAATAAAAGGAACAACAACCGACCCCGTATACAAATCCATGGAACTTCTGCCTGCAGGTCCGGTAATGATAATTGACACGCCCGGATTCGATGACAGCGGATATCTCGGAGAAATGAGAATAAAAAAAGCAGAACAGGTTCTGAGAAAAACAGATATAGCAGTCCTTGTAGTATCTTCGGAAGAAGGATTATCAGAGGAGGACAGAGCACTCAGATCTCTTCTGGAAAATAAAAAAATTCCATATATAACAGTCTTCAGCAAATCTGATTTAACCGGCACCCCGATAACTGAACTTAATACGGAAAATGAAATTCAGGTAAGTTCTTCGACAGGTCACAATATTACAGAGCTGAAAAACATGATCGCGGCTCTGGCAGACAGAGATAAAAATGAACGAAAAATTCTCGGTGACATTATATCTCCTTCAGACATAGCAGTCCTTGTCGTTCCGGTTGATGAAGCAGCACCCAAAGGAAGGCTTATCCTTCCCCAGCAGATGATAATCCGTGAAATTCTTGATAAAAAAGCTGTCCCTGTTATAACACAGCCTGAAACATTTTCGCAGGTTATTTCGTATTTAATACAGAAACCCCGGATTGTTATAACAGACAGTCAGGCATTCGGAGAAATATCAGCCAAAACACCCGAAGACATTCCCCTGACATCATTTTCAATTCTTATGGCAAACTACAAAGGGGTTCTTCAGCAGGCTGTATCAGGGCTTAAGGCCATAGACAACCTTAAGGACGGAGACAGAATACTGATATCTGAAGGATGTACACACCACAGACAGTGCGGAGATATAGGAACTGTAAAGCTCCCGGCTCTTATAAAAAAATACACAGGAGTCAGTCCGGAATTTACATTTACATCCGGAACAGAATTTCCGGAAAACATAAGGGATTTTTCTCTGATTATCCACTGCGGTGCATGTATGCTTAATGAGCGTGAAGTCAGAGCAAGAGCAGGTCAGGCACTGAATGCTGATATTCCGTTTACCAACTACGGAACCGCCATTTCATATATGAACGGCATAATCAGACGAACTCTCGGAATCTTCCCTGACATACTGGATATTCTCTGACTTCATCATTATCCTTTTCTGAAAAAATAATGAAAAAATATCTTTTTACTTGCACAATCTTTTCAGTTATGTTATAATTAAAATCGACTGAAGCAGTTTTTTGTCGCATAAATGCGTCCATATACATAAGAAAGGAATTTAAAAAATGAAAGAAATCAGATCAAAAATTATAGCAGTTTCCGCAGTAGCTCTGTTTGCAGTTTCCGCTGCATCATGCAGCTCAGCAAAGCCAGAGGAAACAGGAACTGTAGTAGTAACAAATGCTGTAACAGATGCCGCCAGAGATGATAACAGTTCATCAGATTCAACTGAAGCTCCTGTTCCTGAAAAAGACGATGACGGAAGCCAGATTTCTGTTATTGAAGTAACTGACGCTGAAGGTGCAAAAGTAACAGCAGAGAACGGTAAACCAGTAACGGAACTTGCTGTTTTAGATAAAAACGGTGCAGTAGTAACCAATAAGAAAGGTGAAAATGTTAAACCAAACATTAAGGTTACGACTGCAGCTGAAAGAATAGTTGAAAACAAAGAAACGTTACCTCCTGTTAAAAACAGTAACAGTCCGTCTGTAACAAATGAATACACTCCTCAGTATATTGCCGAAGGTCCTACTGTTTCTATTCCTGATATTGAAGCAAAGCCGGGTGAAACAGTTACATTCAAGGTAAACGTAACAGGAAATACCGGATATACAGCACTTGTTTCATGGATTGACATAAACAGCAAGTACTTCGAATTTGTCTCATATGAAGGCGGAGATACGGATGATGCTGACAATGAAGATTCATCACAGTACAACAACACCACATTCCAGGTAATTGAAAAAAAAGGTTCAAAGGATCTCAGCACACTCGTATGCCTTTATTTTGACGGTGGACTCAAAAGTCTTGAGGGCGATCTTACATATGCAACAGTAACACTCAAAGTCAAGGATAAAACTCCTGCCGGCAAATACACTATTGCTTTCGACGGTGAAGGCGACGGAAACGGAACAGCAATGTGCAACAACATTGTTGAGGATAACGGTGAAAAGAAAATTATTGTTCCTACACCTAAGTACAAAAACGGAAGCATAACAGTAAAATAATTTTTTTCGGAGGCTATAATGAAAAAACGTTTAATTATCAGTTTATTTCTTTTATGTGCTGCTGTATTCAGCATGACATCATGTTCCAAAACAGCAAAGCCTGATACCTCATCAAATGAACAGGCGGAAGTACAGATTCCTGAAAAAGATGCTGACGGAAATGACATTAAAGTACTGGAAGTAACAGATTCACAGGGTGTTGTTGTAACCGATGAAAACAAAAAACCTGTAACCGAGATTGCGGCAGTTGACAAAAGCGGAAATATAATAACTGATTCTGAAGGAAAGGTATCAAAACCTAAACTTCCTGAAGTAACAAATAAACC
>JAUNJJ010000030.1 GCA_030533325.1 Oscillospiraceae bacterium | reverse complement strand
CAAGTACAACACAGTCAAATCCTTTGTTTTTTATATATTCCTCAGATTCTGCAAGAAGTGAAATACCGTAGCCTTTTCCCTGAAATTCAGGCAAAACACAGATAACAGCAAGTGAATTGCCTTCAACAGCAGCAAAGCCAACTGTTTTTCCTTCTTCATGCCTGAAAAAAATCTCTGTCCATAATAGTTTTTCGGAAATTATTTTTTCTGAAACGTAAACCATAGGAAAACATTCTGAAAATATTTCAAAGCATGTTTTCAGACGGTCATTCATAATGATTACCTGCCCTGTATAATTTTTCTGCACTTTGTTTACAAAAACATATGCTATAATTCTATCACTTTAGCAGAACTTTGTCAACTTATGCAAAATACCGGCGATACATGAAAAAGTATCACCGGTATATATTCATGTTCTGAATTTTTATGATTACTTCGCAGCAAGAAGCTTTTCAGCTGAAGCAAGTTTAATGCAGATACAGAAAAGTTCCATAGCCTTGCTGAGTTCCTCAACTGAAGGATATGAAGGAGCTATTCTGATATTGCTGTCTTCAGGATCGTTTCCGTATGGATACGTTGCACCGGCACCTGTAAGTACAACCCCTGCTTCCTTGCACAGTGAAACAATGCGCTTTGCACAGCCGCTCATTGCATCAAATGAAATGAAGTAACCGCCTTCAGCCTTGTGCCACTTTGCAATGCCAAGAGGAGCGATGTTCTTTTCGAGCTGGTCAATAACAACATCAAACTTAGGTGCAAGAATTTCCTTGTGTTTCTTCATGTGTTCCTTAAGCCCCTCAGCATTTTTGAAGAACTTAACATGACGAAGCTGGTTAATCTTGTCGTAACCAATTGTTGCGATACCAAGACCCTTCTTAATGCTCTCAGCGTTTTCTTTACTTGTTGCAAGCACTGCCACACCTGAACCAGGGAATGAAACCTTTGATGTTGACATGAATTCATAAACCATGTTTTCAGTGCCGCTCTTCTTGCATTCATCAAAAATATTGAGAATGCACTCAGGTGAATCTGTAAGGTGGTGGATACAGTAAGCATTATCCCAGAAGATTCTGAAGTCAGGAGCCTTTGGCTTAAGAGCTGCAAATCTCTTTACAACTGCATCTGAGTAGCTTACACCTGTTGGATTTGAGTACTGAGGAACACACCAGATACCCTTTACTGTTTCGTCCTCTGAAACGAGCTTTTCAACCATATCCATATCAGGACCTTCATCGTTTGAAGGAATGTTTATCATTTCGATACCGAAGTATTCGCAGATACTGAAGTGTCTGTCATAACCAGGTACAGGACAGAGGAACTTTACCTTATCATACTTTGACCACGGCTTGTTTCCGAGAACGCCGTGTGTCCATGCTCTTGACATTACATCATACATGATTGCAAGGCTTGAGTTACCGTATACGATTATATTTTCAGGCTGTACGCCGAGTACGTCAGCAAACATTTTCTTAGCTTCCGGAATACCGTCAAGCACACCGTAGTTTCTGCAGTCAAAACCGTTTTCTGCCTTAAGTGAGTCACCGTCAAGTATATTCATCATAGGCATAGTAAGATCAAGCTGTGCAGGAGCAGGCTTGCCTCTTGACATATCAAGGCTAAGATTGAGACTCTTAAAATCAAGATACTGTTTTTCCGTTTCATTCTTAAATGCTAAAAGTTCTTCAGATGTCATTTCACTTAATTTTTTCATTTAATGAGTCCTCCCAGACAAAGTAAAATTTTCGTTTGCATTATTCGCTGCATCAGTTACGATGCCCTTATAATATAATATTACAAATTCATAAGTTTTGCAAGCAGTTTCTTTATTTCCTGCAAAAATTCTCTATCTTTATATAATAACAATCAATTTTTAGGCCAGTGGATTATTGATTTTTCATAAATAAACACTGGTTGTTTTTGCATTTTCACAAATTTTATATTGCATAGAGATTTGTTTCCCATGCCGGAATATATGGCTGATGACGAATATACAGCTTATAGTCCGGGTTCATCCTCTTTATTTTCAGCGGCAGATAAAAGATATCACGGTTTCTGTGATAAAGAGATATCATAAGTTTCGGTTTATATACAGCAATTGTATTCTTTGCTCCGTTTATTGCCTCATCCTCAGCGCCCTCAACGTCCATCTTGATTATATCGGCACGTCCTCCTTCAAGAATACTGTCAACCGAACGAACTTCCTTAAGAGTTCCCGTACTGCTCAGTGCTGACTGTCTTCCGGATCTGTCTGCAAACATCAGTTCCGTATCATATTCCCATACAGCACAGTTGAAGTTTTCAACATTTTTCATTCCTTCTGTTGATTTCAGAAGCTTTTTAAAATTTCTTCTGTCCGGTTCAAGTGCATATATTTTTTCATATTTTCCGCCGGTAAACTCAAGCAGCTCAGCAATGGTATCACCGGTGTATGCACCGAGATCCACATATACTTCATCTCCCTGAGGCTTTATGATGTCTGTATATACTTCACTTTTCGGTGTTGTAATCTTTTTCAGATACTCCGGTTTTCCGCTTATTCTGAAATTTATTACATCAGAAAACACTTCTCTTGAAAGGTCGTCCGCCAGACTCTCATAAACTTCCTCAAGTTCCGCTGCATGTTCAAGGCAGTATTCATAAGTAAAAAGACCACCGCCTTCTATCGGGACATCAGGTGCATAGAGAGTATGTTCTTTCGCCATATTTTCAATCTTTTCAATTAGTGAATCGTATCCCGCAGCAAAAGCCAGTACAATTACAAAGTCATCTTCTTCCGTACAAACTTCTGAATATTTTTTTACTTTATATCCAAGAAATGAATGTCCCCTCACAAATTCGTCACTGGCAAAAAATCCTTTTATCTGAATTCCGTACTCCTCAAACACATTCATTATCTTCTCGGCACCGTTACCCATACCGTAAATATACAGCGGTCTCTCTTCTTCCTTAAGGCTCTGCCAGCAGGACTTTGTTTCCTTTATAAATGAAAGCATATCATTTTCCTTTCCGTGATTTTGTTTATGCATAAACAAAGGGTGACAGAAATATCACCCTTCTTATAGTATTAATCATTGTTGATGTCTGTTTCTTCCGGACAGTCAAAGCAATCGTCATGGTCATGAGGATCAGGAATCATATCCCTGCCTCTGATTCCGTACTTGTCACGTTCCTTGTTAAGCGCCTCATCAATCAGTTCCGATATCCTGTACGGATCCTTCACAGATTTGATATCCATTACTCTTGTATCTGTATCCTTTGAAAAAATTGTTATCGTTCCGCATCCGAAAATTCTCTCACCGAACGAAAGAGTAAGCTTCTTGTCAGTAATCTTGTAGATATTAATCTCATCCTCAGTGATATTGAAAAATCCTGTACGTCTGATAATCTTCTTTTCTGTAAGAAAATATCTGGTCAGTGAAATCGGAAGTCCGAATATTGTACGCTTTTTATCAGTCCATATGTAGTCAGAGTGTTTTTTATTCATATATTTTTTCTCCTTTGTACGTGTATCTATATCTTATTATAAATTTATAAGAGACCATTGTCAAGGGAATCAGAGTTTTATTTCCCCGCTTTCAATCATACCGAGAAAAATATCCGTTATCTCCGGGTCAAACTGAACACCTCTGTTCTTTTCAAGCTCGCTTATTATTACATCTCTGTCCAGTTTATCACGATAGCATCTCTTGCTGTTCATAGCGTCAAAAGCATCAGCAATACAGATTATCCTGCCTATAAGCGGAATCTCTTCCCCTTTTAATCCACGAGGATACCCACGACCGTCATACCTCTCATGATGTGAATACGCACCTTCACCGATACTGGCAATGGAAGTGAAATTTTCGAGCATCTGGAATCCCTTTTGTGAATGACTTTTCATAACAGAGTATTCTTCGTCAGTCAGTCTGCCCGGTTTCATAAGTATTTCCTGCGGAATTGATATTTTCCCGCAGTCATGAAGAAGTCCGATATAGTAAATATCCTGACACTCATCTTCATTCATACCCAGCTTTTCGGCAATAAGTCTTGAATAATGAGCAACCCGGACTGAATGTCCCTTTGTGTTAGGATCCTTTGCATCAATGAAGTTTGCAAATGTCTCCATGGATTCGTTTATGATTTTCATATTTCTCTTCTGCTGTTTAACAAGCTTTTGGGTATGCAGATAAAGTACATGAATCTCTGCAACACCAAGAATCCACAGAATCATAGCAATACAGACGCCTTTAAACGCTCTGTCATCCTTAAGGTTTCGGTATAAATGATAAGAAACCGTACAGTCTTTAAAATCAGCAAGATGAGTCATGTCGTCAGTCCTGAAATAAAGTATGAATCCTATTGTTTTGGAATAAGGCTCATCCATTCCCTTTACTGTAGCCGGAACTGGCATTTCATCTGCTTTTTCACTTGGTGTATAATTAAACCAGTCGCCTTCCTCAAGCGGAATGAGAAGACAACCCTGAGAAACAAAGTATTCGAGTTCCGTTCCTTTCATGTCAAAATCCGATGTTGAAAATTCCGCCGGAGAATCCGAGCCTGTAAACTGATGAATGTTAAACACACCGTTCCAGCCGCCGTTGAGATATGCAGCTTCAGGCATGACAACTCTGAAACTCCAGTCTTTTATTATACTGTCACTTTTGTTTACAATAGTAAATTCATAAATAGTTCCTATTCCCGGAATCTTTATTTCATTTTCCTCTTCATACTCAGAAATTATCTGATAATCCCATGTTGCAACCTCATCAGTGCCCGCGCCCCTTGCAGCAAGATTTATACTGATATTATTATCCGAATAACATCCTGATTCAAGGCTTGCAATGTGCTCTTCGGAATTATACCGAATATTCATCCTGACCACTATCGCACCGGATAAAATGATAAGTATAAGCAACGGCCACATTAACCTCATATTCTTTTTCATCCAAATCCCCCATAATCTGTTAATTTAATAACATTTATTAGAAATTTTTAATTTCATTATATACGAAATAAACAAATTTGTCAATACGGTGAGAATTTTAAGAGTTTTTGTAATTTTATGGTTGACATTATTTGAAAGATATGTTATACTATGTTCAGGAAATGAAATTAATTTCCACAAATACATTTTATTACAAGGAGAAAAGCACATGAACTACGAAACTTTTTTTGAAGAACTTATGGAAAGAGTCTTTGACTCACCGGCTTTCAATGAAGCCGAAGCCGAACTCACACTTCACCTTAAGGGTGAAACAGCCACTCCGGATGACAGGGACACTGATATGTTTATCAGAAACACAAACCTGAAATACTTCCATGTGGAAGACAGCAGACTTCTGGGTGATTTTGCCGAGATAAAAATCCCGTGCAGATGCGGAGAAGAAAAAAACAATTTTCTGAGGTTCGACATAAACCAGCTCTACGATCTGTTCTGCAAAAAAGGCTGGGACGGAGTCGAAAAACAGGTTTATGAAAGTCTTGACTATGCAAGGCACATTGAATCCAGTGCATCAGAAATTATTTCCTGCATGGACAGTTACGAAAAAATCAGGGACAAACTGATTATCAGACCTCTTAATCTGAAAAACAACCTTGCACAGCTTGAGGACTATGTTTACAAGTGCATCGGTGATATAGCACTTGTACTCTATGCCGTTGTACTTGACGATGCTGAAAACAACTGTCTTAACACGGTAAAAATACCTAAGTCAGTTTTTGAAAAATGGAACATCGACACGGACAACCTTATGATGTCAACACTTCTGAATACAAATGTTTTCGCCATGCCGAGGCTGTACACCAATCTGCTTGAGATAGAAAACACCTCTGATTCCGAAAGTGCCTTTATGTCAGCCGACTACAGCCCGCATCCGCTGAAACCGGAAACCATCCCCCTCGTAACCACAACAAGAAAAACAAACGGCGCCATAGCGATGTTCTACCCTGGTGTAAAGGAAAAAATCGCCGAAATGTTTGACGACAGCTTTTACGTTGCCTTCACAAGCATCCATGAAGCCATGATACATAAAAAAGGCACAATAGAACCATCCAGTATCCGCCGTCATGTCAGAGCAACCAACAGAACCTTTGGTCCGGAAGATACCCTTTCCGACAACGTATTCTTCTACAACAGGGAAAATCATTCATTCACCCTTGTTGCCGAATAGCGAATGCGGACAGAAAAACCGCAAATCCCTGCAAAAAAATCATTGACATCCCCGCTCTCTGATGCTATAATTATTTTGTAAATACTTAAATGCATTGATCGGGAGAAGTAACACAGAAAATCAGTCAAAGTGAGTGCGGGGCAGTGAAAACCGCATACCGGAGTCTGTGCGAATAACACCCGGGAGCAGCAAACTGAAAGCTCAGCGGAGTTATTAGGGGCGACGTATTCTGCACGTTACGCAGAGCAGAGTGACTGTATTTTTATACAGTAATTCAGGTGGCACCACGGAAGATTTTTCTCCCGTCCTGTTTTGTTACAGGACGGGAGTTATTTTTTTGAAAGGATAATTACTATGAAACACACAGATATCAAAGAGATAATAACAAACCCTTCCTTCATCGGAAAAAGTGTAACCGTATGCGGCTGGGTACGCACAGCAAGAAATTCAAAAAACGTTGCATTTATCGAACTCAATGACGGTACTTCACTCAAGCACCTTCAGATAGTTATCGACAAGACATCAGATATCGAATATGAAAACGCACTGAGACTCGGAGCTTCAGTAAAAGTTGAAGGTACAGTAGTTGAAGCTCGTCAGGCAGCTGTGGAAATCAATGCCTCATCTATTGAATTAATCGGTGACTGTCCGCTTGAATACCCTCTCCAGAAGAAGAGACATACTCTCGAATTCTTACGAACAATGCCACATCTCAGAGGACGTACCAATACATTCAACGCTGTTCTCCGTGTACGTTCAGTACTTGCCGAATCAATACACAGATACTTCCAGAACAGAAACTATGTTTATATAAACACACCACTTATCACAGGCAGCGACTGCGAAGGTGCCGGTGAAATGTTCCAGGTAACAACAATCGGTTACTCACAGGACTACAAAAACGAAGAAGACTACTACAATGACGACTTCTTCGGCAAACGTGCAGGTCTGAGCGTTTCAGGTCAGCTTGAAGGCGAAGTTGCAGCAATGGCTCTCGGAAAGATTTACACCTTCGGTCCAAGCTTCCGTGCTGAAAACTCAAATACACCAAAGCACCTTGCAGAATTCTGGCATGTTGAACCGGAAGTAGCATTTGCGGAACTCCCTGACATTATTGAGATGGCTGAAGATATGCTCAAGACAGTTATCCGTGAACTTCTTGATACATGCAAGGATGAGATGCAGTTCTTTGATGATCACTTTGAAAAGGGAATCATCGAAAGACTCGAAGAGCTTATATCACACGACTTCGGCGTTGTATCATATACAGATGCAATCAAACTCCTCCAGGAATCAGGCGAAGACTTTGTATACCCTGTTTCATGGGGCTGCGATCTCCAGACAGAACACGAAAGATACATTGCTGAAAAGGTATTCAAAAAGGCAGTGTTCGTAACTGACTATCCGAAGGAAATCAAGTCATTCTACATGAAACAGAACCCGGACGGAAAGACAGTTGCTGCTGTTGACCTCCTCGTACCTGGTGTCGGAGAAATCATCGGCGGAAGTGAAAGAGAAGCCGACTATGACAAACTCGTTGCAGCTATGAACGAAAGAGGAATGAACCTCAGCCTCTACAGCGACTACCTTGACCTCAGAAAATTCGGTTCTGTTCCTCACGGTGGTTTCGGCCTTGGCTTTGAACGTCTTATTATGTATGTAACAGGTGTTTCAAACATCAGAGACGTAACACTTTACCCAAGAACTGTAGGAAGCATAAGATAAATTTATCGTTTACTATATAAATATTTCTTGAAAGGATGATAATCATGGCAAAATCACTCTACTTACCGGAAGGTTACAAACCAGCACTCTCACTCAGAGAAACACAGCACGCTATCAAGTATATCAAAGACGTTTTCCAGCAGGCTCTTTCATTTGCTGTAACACTTGACCGTGTATCTGCTCCGCTTATCGTTACAAAGGAAAGCGGTATAAACGATGACCTCAACGGTGTGGAAAGAAAGGTTAGCTTTGACATCAGGGAAATTGACGGAACGGAAGCTGAAGTAGTTCAGTCTCTTGCAAAGTGGAAGAGAATGGCTCTTTACCGCTACGGATACAAACCGGGCGAAGGTATTTACACAGATATGAATGCCATCAGACGTGATGATGACACTGACAACACACATTCAGTCTTTGTTGACCAGTGGGACTGGGAAAAGGTAATCACACGTGATCAGCGCAATATAGAATTTCTTAAGGATACTGTAAAGGCTATAGTAAAGTCTGTGTCATACACCAAGAGGAAAGTGAGCCTTCGTTATCCTCAGCTTAAGGCAGAGATATGCGATTCACCGTTCTTCATAACAACTCAGGAACTTGAAAATATGTATCCTGACAAAACCGCCAGGGAACGTGAACGCCTTATCACAAAGGAGCACAAGACTGTATTTATTATGCAGATTGGCGGAAAACTTGCAAGTGGCGAAAAACATGACGGCAGAGCTCCTGACTATGATGACTGGACACTTAACGGCGATATTTTTGTATGGAACGAAGTTCTCGACAATGCACTTGAAATCTCATCAATGGGTATCAGAGTCGACGAAGCTGCTCTTAAACGTCAGCTTGCAGAATGCGGTGCAGAGGACAGAATGAAATTCCCGTATCATAAGATGATTGCAGAAGGTACTCTCCCGCTTACAATCGGCGGCGGTATCGGTCAGTCAAGACTCTGCATGTTCCTCCTAGAAAAAGCCCACATCGGCGAAGTCCAGTCCTCCATCTGGCCTGAAGAAATGACAAAAAAATGCGCTGACCACGGAATCACACTCCTCTGATCTTTTGAAAGGACATAATATAATAATGCCAATTACAGAATTACTTGAACAGAATGCAGAAAAACTAAGCGACAAAACTGCACTTGTTGAAATAAACCCCGAAATCCAGGAAATGAGAAGGGTTACCTGGAAAGAATACGAACTTATAGAACAGGGCTCATCTGAAACATACCGCCGTGAAATTACATGGAGCGTATTCAACGAAAAAGCAAACAGATGTGCCAACCTCCTCATCAGCCGCGGAATCAAAAAAGGTGACAAAGTCGGTATCCTGCTTATGAACGGACTTGAATGGCTCCCGATATATTTCGGAATTCTGAAGACAGGAGCACTCGCAGTACCGCTTAACTACAGATACACGTCCGGAGAAATAAAATACTGTCTCGAACTTGCCGATACCAATGCTATAGTTTTCGGTCCGGAATTCATCGGACGTATGGAAGAAATCTGCGACAGTATTCCAAAGGTTAAACTTTTGTTCTATGTAGGAGACAACTGCCCTACTTTTGCTGAAAACTATCTTCACCTTGCAGCAAATCACAGCAGTACTGCCCCTGATATAAAGCTTGCAGACAGTGACGATGCAGCAATTTACTTCTCCTCAGGTACAACAGGTTTTCCTAAGGCTATCCTTCACAATCATGAAAGCCTTATGCACTCGTGCCGCGTTGAGCAGAATCATCACGGACAGACTGAAGAAGACGTATTTCTCTGCATTCCGCCTCTCTACCATACAGGTGCAAAAATGCACTGGTTCGGAAGCCTTATATCAGGTTCAAAGGCCGTCCTCCTCAAAGGCGTAAAACCAAAGAATATCCTCAGAGCTGTTTCAGATGAAAAATGCACCATAGTTTGGCTGCTCGTTCCGTGGGCACAGGATATTCTTGATGCAATTGACAGCGGAGAAATCAGACTTGATGAATACGAAACAAAGCAGTGGAGACTTATGCATATCGGCGCACAGCCTGTTCCTCCAAGTCTTATAAAAAGATGGAAAGCTGTATTCCCTGATCACCAGTACGATACAAACTATGGTCTCTCCGAATCAATCGGACCTGGCTGCGTACATCTTGGCGTTGAAAATATACATAAGGTCGGTGCCATCGGAGTTCCGGGATTTGGCTGGGAAGTCCGCATAGTTGATGAAAACAGAAACACTGTTCCTAAAGGTGAAGTCGGAGAACTTGCTGTAAAGGGACCTGGTGTTATGACCTGCTACTACAAGGATCAGAAAGCTACTGATGAAGTACTTGCCGATGGATGGCTTTTCACAGGCGATATGGCGCAGGAAGATGAAGACGGATTCATCTATCTTGTTGACAGAAAGAAAGACGTAATTATCAGCGGCGGTGAAAATATTTACCCTGTTCAGATAGAGGACTTCCTCCGTTCAAACGACAAGATAAAGGACGTTGCCGTTATTGGTCTTCCTGATCACAGACTCGGTGAAATCACAGCAGCGATTATCGAAATCAAACCTGATATGTCCTGCACAGAAGAAGAGATTGAAGAGTTCTGCAAGGCAATGCCAAGATACAAGCGTCCTCATAAGATAATCTTTGCCGATGTACCAAGAAATCCAACCGGCAAGATTGAAAAGCCAAAACTTCGTAAGATGTACTGCGGAGAAAGTCTTGTAGCTTCACAGATAAAAGGTTAATCCAAATTCAGTAATAAACGTAAAACGCCCGCACAGTAATTATTTTGTGCGGGCGTTTGAGTATGTACTAAAAATTGCAGATTTTAGATTTGAGACTCATATTTCCTTAATATTGTTATCGGCGCAAATATACTCAAAAGAGTTATTTTTTGACATTATAATGGTTTTTTATAAGCTGGTTCATTGCTGAACCAGCTTATTTTATAATTAAATTAATAATTATTCGCTAACGTATGGAAGTAAAGCAACGTGTCTGGCTCTCTTGATAGCCTTTGTAAGTTCACGCTGGTGGAAAGCACATGTGCCTGTTACACGTCTTGGAAGAATCTTAGCTCTGTCAGTCATGCACTTTCTGAGCTTAGCAACATCCTTATAGTCGATAACTTCTACACGATCAACGCAGAATGAGCAAACCTTCTTGCGAGGTCTCTTTGCGTTACGAGGACTTCTTTCTCTGTCCTTTTCCTTTTCCATGATTAACCCTCCTCAACACTAAAATATACTTGTACGAAAATTTGTTACATCAGAAAGGAACGTCACCGTCACTCAGGATTTCTTCAAAGTCACCTAAGTCACCTATCTGAACTGATTCATTAGCTGCCGGTGCCGCAGAAGCATTGTTCTGCTGATATGAAGGCTGCTGGAAATTACCTGAAGGAGCATTCTGTGAAGCTGATTTGGATTCACCGAATGAAACTCTGTCTGCCTGAACTTCCATAGCATAGTGCTTAACCCCGTTTGCATCCGTATAGTCTGCATTGCGGAGTGAACCTTCAACTATAATCATCTTACCCTTGGAGAAATACTTGCTGACAAACTCAGCCTGCTGTCTCCATGCAACGATTGAAATGAAATCAGCCTGTCTTTCACCGCTATTTGAAGTATAACCTCTGTCCACAGCGATTCTGAAACGGCAAACGGAAATGTTACTAGGAGTCTGTCTCAATTCTGGATCTGCAACCAGTCTACCCATGAGAATTACCTTATTAAACATATTTCCTCCTTTTCTGCTGCTTACTTAGCAACTGCAACTGTTACTAAAGAACGAAGAACGTTTTCGTTGATGTTAAGTCTTCTTTCGATCTCTACCGGGTAATCCGGTGTAGATTCGAAGTTGTAAAGAACATAATAACCTTCAGTTTCATCCTCGATCTCGTAAGCGAGCTTACGCTTACCCCATTCATCTACTGAATTGAGTGTAGCATGTCTTTCGATTCTTTCTTTGAACTTTTCTACGAGTTCCTTGATTCCTTCTTCGCCAAGCTTTGTGTTGAAGATAACCATTAATTCGTAAGTTTCTTTAACCTTTGCCATTATAACTGCACCTCCTTCTGGATTCCGCCCACAACTGTGTGAGCAAGGATAACATATATATTATATCATTTTCGACATTCTTTGTCAATAGTTTTTTTAAAAAAATATGCAGGATTTTACAATGTTTTTTTTTGTAAATCCTGCAGTATTTTTTTATGCAAGCAGCATAAGTACAAAAATCATAGTGCTTACGAGAAACATCTGAATGAGTACCATTCCAACAACAGCAACCACGCTTATTCCGCCTGATGTTTTAATAACTGTTCTGTACTTAAGATAATCCGGAACCTGTTTTCTTAATTTTTTAAGTTTTGTAACCGTATGCCTGAAATAAATCTGATTCGCAAGCAGACTGAATACAACCCGCAGTGCCACATCAAGTGAATTTGCTGTATTTACCACTGAAGGACTGAACGCATGGTCAGAAGCAAACTTTATAAGATTTGAGTAGATACCGGCTGCGTATGGAAAACCCATGGTATCCATCTGGGATATAACTTCAAAATATGATGGTATCTGCAGAATAAATCTCAGAATAAGTACAGCAATTGCTTCAGGATACATTTTTCTCGAGGCACAGTAGAATTCCGGGAAAAAAAATGCAAAAAAGTTCAATGAAAACTTGACAGCAGCCTTTTTTAGTCTTCTGAAGGAAAGCATATAGTAAAGCTTATTGTTCTTTGCGTAATCAGCCATCTCTCCGATTGTTATACCTGAACCCTCATCCATTATTTCCATTGGATTCATACCAAAATAATCTGCATCCGCATCCAGTTCGATACGAACAACCTTATCATCTGAAAGATCTATCTTTCTGCATTCACGACCGGAAAAATCCGATCCGCAGTTTCTGCACTTTTCTGCATCCTGTGGATTTATGAACGAACAGTCCGGACATACTTTTTTTACTGCGTCTTTTTTTATCTTCATTTTGAGAGACTCAGCCATCCAGCTGCCGCCGGATTCATGAAGTTCATGATTTATACATCCGTTCTTTTCCCTGAAGCACTCTCTGTGATAAGGAGTACCGCAGTCCGGACAAACTACTATATCATCGGATTCATTAAACTTTGAGCCGCATGCAATACATTCTTCACCATTATATGATATCATAATTATCAGCCGTCTTATAAACGGCACAAACACCTTCCCCTCTGAAACACAAATACTTATTCAGATATTATAACATATTATGAAATTATTTTCAATTATTTTTTCATATTTTTTGTTTGATGTCAGCGGGCATAAACATACAAAAGAACACAGAAAGTACTTTTAAGTCAACACTTTCTGTGTTCTTTTCAAACTCTGTGCCGTTAAATTCTTTTTACTCCGAAAGTCTTCATGCCGGGATATACCGCTGATTTTCCAAGCTGCTCCTCAATTCTAAGCAGCTGATTATATTTTGATGTTCTCTCCGCTCTGCAGGGTGCTCCTGATTTTATCTGTCCGGTACACAAAGCAACTGAAAGGTCAGAAATAAAGGTATCCGCTGTCTCACCGCTGCGATGTGATGCTATAGCTGTATATCCGGCTTTATGAGCCATCTTAACAGCTTCAATGGTTTCGGAAACAGTTCCTATCTGATTCAGTTTTATAAGAACTGAATTTCCGCACCTGTGTTCAATACCTCTTTCTATTCTCTTAGTATTGGTTACAAAAAGATCGTCTCCCACAAGCTGAACTCTGTTTCCAAGTTCCTTTGTTAGCTGACTCCAGCCCGTCCAGTCCTCTTCGTCAAGTGCATCCTCTATAGAGATAACAGGATATCTGTCACAAAGGTTTTTCCAGTGCTGTATCAGTTCTTCAGAAGTATACACCTTTCCCGACTTAGGCAGAACATATCTTCCCTTTTCTGAGCTTTTCCACTCACTTGCAGCTGCGTCAAGTGCAAGCATAAAATCTTTTCCCGGTTCATATCCGGCTGCCTTAACTGCTTCAAGAATAGTAATAACGGCTTCCTCATCGCTGTTCAGATCAGGTGCAAAACCACCCTCGTCTCCTACAGAAACTGACTGACCCTTTGATTTTAGTATCGACGCAAGATAATGATACACTTCTGTACACTGCCTTAATGCTTCAGAGAAATTCTCTGCCCCCACAGGCATTATCATAAATTCCTGCACATCAACTGTATTGGAAGCATGGGCTCCGCCGTTGAGGATATTCATCATAGGAACAGGCATGATATTTGCCTGTGCACCACCGAGAAATCTGTACAGTGGTATACCGTAGAACTTTGCTGCTGCTTTTGTACATGCTGAAGATACTGCAAGGAGTGAATTTGCACCAAGATTTGATTTTTCCGGTGTTCCGTCTTCTTTTTTCATATATTCATCTATCGCATAAATATCAGAAGCATCCTTTCCTTCAAGCAGCGGTCCTATAATATTATTTATATTCCCTGCCGCTTTGGTCACACCTTTTCCAAGGTATCTTTTTTCATCTCCGTCCCTGAGTTCAAGTGCTTCAAATTCCCCTGTTGACGCTCCGCTGGGAGCTGTTCCTCTGGCTAAGGTTCCGTCTGTGAGAAGAACCACTGCTTCTACGGTTGGATTTCCGCGTGAATCAATTATCTCACGTCCGGTAATCTTTTTTATTTCCGGTTTCTTCAAAATTTTTTCCTTCTTTCAAAAAAAATAAAACACAGATGCAGTTTACATCCATGTTTTATTATCTGAAATATATTCGTTTTTATTCTCAGCTCACCATCTGGTTTTCAAGGATAAATTTTACAAATTCATCCTCCGGAATAGGTCGGGAGAAATAATATCCCTGAATATAGTCACATCCGAGGTCAGTGAATCTGTCAAGCATCTCTCTTGTTTCAACGCCTTCAACCACTATCTTCATATTCATAGCCTTCATCATATGTACTGAACTTTCAGTTACAAGATCAAGTTTTTTATTTTCACCGGTTCTTGTAAATATCTTGTCAAGCTTGCCTATCTTAAACGGAAGATCCGCTATCCTGCTCATATTGGAATAACCTGTCCCGAAGTCATCAAGTGAAAAGTTAAAACCTGCATCAGTAAGAAGCTTAATGTTCTCATCCATGATATTGTGTTCATATGAGGCCGCTGTTTCAGTTATTTCAAGCACTATACTCTCCGGCGGAACGCCGTATCTCGCAAGAATCTCCTGTATCTCGCCTGTAAGATTGCTGTTCATGCACTGTACTGCAGAGAGGTTTACATCTATAAAACTAATTCCGAGTGTTCTGAATTGTTCTGACGAGATAAACCGGCAGACTTCCTCAAGGACATATTTTCCTATTTTGTGAATGCTGCCGTTTTTCTCGGCTGCCGGAATAAAAAGTTCAGGTGATACATAACTGTATTCATCGTCATAGAGCCTTATAAGTGCTTCAGCACAGACAAATCTCTTTTCAGAAACTGAATATATAGGCTGATAGTACACCTTAAACCTGTTTTCTGCAATCGCTCTGTTTATAATTGTTTCGATATTCAGCTGAATGCTGTAGTTTCTGTTGTTGATTATATCAGAAGCTTCATAAAGCTCATCGGCTGAACTTCCCTTGTCAATGAAATTATTGATAAAGAGGTTCATGCTTTCAAAACTGTCTATATCCTCCGGACACCTTACACTGCACACACTGACATCACAATTCAGGGAAACCTCAGAAACTACAATAGGATTCCTGAGATATTCCATCACAGCATCAAGATATCCGGCAATTCTGTCATGATATTCCGCTTCTGAAATAATGCATATCATGCCGCGCTTATGAAAATAGATATCAGTACTTTTCATCTTCACAGACTCAGACTTTTCATACAGAAAAGAAACTATTTTTTTCATAATCGCAGAAACGTCTTCGCTGCTGATATAGTCCAGCATATTCTGATAGTTTATTATCTTAATAAGTATCATATCTACAGGTTTACCTGTTATGAACATTCTCTTTGTGTCGGAAATAAGTGCTGTTTCATTTCTTGCACCTGTTTCAACATCCAGAAATTCCTCAGGTCTCTGAATAATAGTCGAAACGAACATTATGCTTATGGCATTCACGAACATCTCTATTATCAGTTCAGGGAATATCAGCTGTAACAAAGCTGAAAATACACTTGCCGGAACCACCAGCATAAGTGCAATCCATCTGTCAAATGCAATAGTCTTTTTATACTTAAACAGATAATACACGCCGGAAAAAATATAAAAAGCTGTACTGATATAGAGCACCAGAAACATTTCTCCGCGCTTATATATACCGTTTTCATCAAACGTAAACAGACATCCGTTAAAAAGATTTACAAGAAGCAGTACAGATACAACTGAAAGCGGCAGCCAGTATGACGTTTTCAGAAAACGCCGTTTCCGTACAAGATGCATACTGTCTGTTATAGCGATTATATAAACAGAATACATTGCTCCGGTCAGATTATGAAAAAAAAGATATCCGCTGTTTATAAAATACTTAAGCGGAATTAATTCATGGGTAGCATTGTCAAGACTGACTGCCACCACATCAAATGCTGCACTGAAAAAAACCGAAAGAAGCATCATAAAATAAATCTTTCCAAGTTTTCCTTTGTGAATTCTGCGGACCAGTGTAGAAAAAATGAGAACTGCACAAACAGCCATTCCGCATATATTGTAATAATTTAGTTTCATCTCTCATCACCCTTGTCTAAAATAAGAAAAACATAAAATTCCATAATATAATTATAGCACACTTTTTATATTTCTCACAAGATTAAAATGTTATTTCACAAACCAAATTACTGTTTAATTTTCAGTGCAATTTTTATGAATATTTTTTCACAATTATAATTGCAGTAATCAGGTAAATATGATATAATAAATATATGTGTATTAAAGAAACCGAATTTATATATTTGAAAGGACTATACAATGCTGATTTTAGATGATCTTAAAGCAGAACTTATGACCTATAAGCCACAGCTTGATGAACTCCACGACGTACTTGCAGTTGAAGCTGCAAAGGAAAAGCTTGCGGAGCTTCAGATGATGGTTGAACAGCCGGGTTTCTGGGATGATGTTGAAAAATCACAGAAAACAATGCAGATTGTAAAGGGTCTTGAAGGCAAGATTGAAAAGTTTGAAAAACTCACCAGGATGCTCGACGATACAATTGCTCTTATAGAACTTTGCATCGAAGAAAATGACGACAGTTCCAATGACGAAATAGAGGCTGAAGCTGAAGAATTCAAAAAGCTTCTTGAAGAAGAAAAGCTCGCAACACTTATGACAGGCGAATATGACAATTCAAACGCCATCATCACATTCCATGCCGGATCAGGCGGAACAGAGGCTCAGGACTGGGCCGAGATGCTCTACAGAATGTACAACAAGTGGGCAGACAAACACGGATTCAAGGTTGAGCTTCTTGACTACCTTGACGGTGATGAAGCAGGTATGAAGAGTGCATCTATGCTGGTTGAAGGCACAAATGCATACGGATTCCTTAAGTCAGAATCAGGTGTTCACAGACTTGTACGTGTTTCTCCTTTTGATGCAGCAGGCCGAAGACACACTTCATTTGCTGCTATCGAGATTATGCCTGAAATCGACGACAGCATAGAAGTTGATATCAGACCTGAAGACATCAAGATGGATGTATTCCGTTCAAGCGGTGCCGGCGGTCAGCACATCAACAAGACTTCATCAGCTGTACGTCTTACACATATACCTACCGGTATTGTGGTATCATGTCAGACACAGAGAAGCCAGTTCCAGAACAAGGACTACTGTATGAAGATGCTCCGTTCAAAACTCATCGAGATCAAGGAGCGTGAACATCTTGAAAAGATTTCTGACATCAAGGGTGTTCAGAAGGAAATCGCATGGGGTGCACAGATTCGTTCCTACGTATTTATGCCGTATACTCTTGTAAAAGACCACAGAACCGGGTTTGAGACCGGTAATGTTGACGGAGTAATGGACGGTGATCTTGACGGATTCATCAACGAATATCTTAAGTCACTTTCACACGGTACACTTAATAAGGATCAGTAAGCAAGCAATAATATAAAACAGGACGCATATGAAAAACATAAATTTCATATGCGTCCTGTTTTATAGTGTTACATGTTTTTTACAATCTTTACAATCCTGCTTGTTCCAAGCCTTGAGGCACCAAGCTTAATAAACTCCTCTGCATCCTCAACCGAGGAAATTCCTCCTGCAGCCTTTATCTTTACTCCTTCACCGACGTGTTCAGTGAAAAGCTTTATATCCTCAGGTGCGGCACCGGATTTTGAGAAACCGGTTGAGGTTTTGATAAAATCTGCACCGGATTCAGTAACTATCTCACACATCTTTATTTTTTCATCTTCAGTAAGCAGACATGTTTCGATAATTACCTTGAGAATTTTTCCTTCACATGCCTTCCTTACCACACGGATTTCGTTAAGAACATAGTCGTAATCGCCGGCTCTGAGCATTCCGATATTTATAACCATGTCAATTTCATCAGCACCGTTTCTCACTGCGTCTTCGGTTTCAAAAACCTTTGACGCAGTTGTGCTGTTTCCGTTCGGGAAACCTGTAACCGTGCAGATTTTCATTTTTTCTCCGACATACTCCTTTGCCTGTTTAACATAGCACTGCGGAATGCATACGGAAGCTGTATGGTATTTTACTGCATCATCACATATGGCTTTTATCTCGTCAAATGTTGCCGTCTGAAGCAGAAGTGTATGATCACATTTTGAAAGAATTTCTTTTATATCCATTAATCTTCACCCTGTTCTGTTATATCGTAGTCATCAAGGAAACTTCGCTTTACCCCGTCTTTTTTATATGCAATTACTGTATCAATATTTACATTTTCAACACTTCTGAAAATATGGTTCTCTACAAGCGGGTTAGTTTTCTTCAGAGTCTTTATAAGCTCCTTGATTTCAATTCTCTTTGACCGGTTTTCTTCATTGTCGCATGTAATACATGTATCTGTAAATTTGCACGCGCACTGAATAAAATGAAGTTTGTTATAGTCTCTCCACGCCCTTATATCATCCTCACGGACAAGATAAAGCGGTCTGATAAGCTCCATACCCTCAAAATTTGTACTGTGGAGCTTTGGCATCATAGTCTGAACCTGTGCACCGTAAAGCATACCCATCAGTATGGTTTCGATAACATCATCATAGTGATGACCGAGCGCAATCTTGTTGCATCCGAGCTTCTTCGCAAATGAATAAAGATATCCTCTCCTCATCCTTGCGCATAGATAGCACGGAGATTTTTCTATATTGAATACTGAATCAAATATCTGAGATTCAAATATAGTCACAGGTATATCAAGCTGCTTTGCATTTTCTTCTATAATCCTTCTGTTGTCAGGGCTGTAGCCCGGATCCATAACAAGGAACCTTACATCGAACTCAAACTTGTTATGTCTCTTCAGCTCCTGAAAACACTTTGCCATAAGCATTGAATCCTTGCCGCCTGAAATGCATACTGCTATGCTGTCACCAGGTTTTATCATTTCATATTCGTTAAGTGCCTTTGTAAATTTGCACCAGATGGTCTTTTTGAACTTTTTTCTCAGGCTGAGTTCGACATCGGCAGCGGAAATGCGTTCCTCAGGTTCACTCAGAATCTCCATAAGCCATGCTCTGTATCCGCCCTCAAGACTAAGTGCGTTCACTCCGCTCTTTCTGAGTTCCGCAGCTGCTCCGACACTGTATTCACCGCGGCTGCAGCAAATTATTACTTTCTTTCCGGATTTGTCAACTGCGTTGCTTTCCTGAAGTTCCTCTGACCTGATATGAACAGAATTCGGCATTTTTCCGTATGAGAGTTCCATATCACTTCTGATATCAATAAGCTGGTAACTTTCCGGATTAAGTTTTTTCATCTCCTGAACAGTTATGGTTTCCGGCTGTTCTGCTGAAATATCTTCATTTTCGCTGCAGCATCCGGAAGGCGAATAATATCCTCCGGATAAATCTTTTATATCAGCCTTATCTGAACAAACCCTGCATTCAGGATTTTTCCCGGAAATATTTACAAGCCTTGTTTTCATACTCAGTCCGTCAAATACGAAAAGTCTGTCAAGCAGAAGCTCACCGGCTCCGGTAATGTACTTTACTGCTTCAAGTGCCTGAACAGTTCCGGTTATACCTGCAACTGCTCCGATAATTCCTGACTGTGAACAGTTCGGAACACTGTCCCTGTCTGGAATCTCCTCAAACACACATCTGTAACACGCATGCTCTCCCTGCGGAACCCACGTCATAACCTGCCCTTCGAAACCCAGAATGCCGGCATGACAGAAAGGTTTTTTCACAAGAACGCAGGTATCATTTATAAGAAATTTGGTTTCAAAATTATCGCATCCGTCAATTACAAAATCATACTTTCCGATGTATTCCTCTGCATTTTCCGGAGTAAGGCTGAACGGATACGCCTCGACTTCTATATTGCTGTTAAGTTCCTCAAGTCTCTGCTTTGCTGAAAGTGCCTTGTTTACCCCCTCTGTTTTCATACTGTGAACAATCTGACGCTGGAGGTTTGAAATGCTGACACTGTCGGAGTCCATTATTCCTATGTGCCCGACACCAGCCCCAGCAAGATAGAGAGCTGCCGGTGAACCGAGTCCGCCGGCACCGACTATAAGAACTCCTGAATTTTTCAATTTTATCTGTCCCTTTTCACCAATCTGAGAAAGAATAATCTGACGGTCATATCTGAGATATTCTTCCGTGGTAAGGGTGGTGTTTTTTTCTTCTGTAATCATAATTTTCTGTTTTTAAACTGCAGCTCCTGTTCCTTCATACTTACCCTTGTATCGCTTGCAATAGACTTTGTTACAAAGGTATTGCCACCTACAACAACATTTTCCTCAATAACAGTTTCACCACCGAGAATTGAGGAACCTGAATAAAGCGTTACGTTGTCCCCTATGGTAGGGTGACGCTTAACGCCCTTGAGTTTCTGGCCTCCGCTTGTGGAAAGTCCGCCAAGGGTAACACCCTGATACATCTTTACATGTTCGCCTATTACAGTTGTTTCACCTATTACTATTCCGGTACCGTGGTCGATAAAGAAATACTTTCCTATAGTTGCACCCGGGTGAATATCAATACCTGTAATACTGTGAGCATGTTCCGTCATTATTCTCGGAATCATAGGCACACCGAGAGTAAAGAGCTCATGGGCAATTCTGTACACCGATATAGCATACACCCCCGGATACGAAAGAATAACTTCATCCTTGCTCACAGCAGCCGGATCACCGTCAAATGCCGCCTGAACATCAGTTTCAAGGTACGCTCTTATCTGCGGAATCTTCTCCATAAAGTCATAAGTGATATTTTCAGCCATATTTTCAAGTTCTTCATCACTGAGATTGTACATTTCTGAATTGTATCGCAGCACTGTTTTTATCTGCTTATGCAAATGATAGATGATATCCTCAATAGCTGCCGAAAGATTATTTTTCAGACTGTAAAATCTGTAAACCTTATCATCAAAATATCCCGGATAAAGTATCTTGAGAAGTTTTTCTATTATATCAATAATCGCTTCCTTGTCCGGCTGGTTGCAGAGATCAGTTTTGTTTATCGTCCTGCTGTCCTCGTAATCAGCAAGTATGGTATTAACAATCTGATCCACACGTTTTTCATTAAGTATTCCCATAAAAATGTCCTCCGGTGATTAAAAAAAGTCTGTATTTATATTATACCATTTTTATAGGTTTTGTAAAGGGGCTTAAAAAAATAAACCTGCACAGATTCAAAATTTTCCGTGCAGGTTTTATTATTACTTAAGAATATCTCCGATCATCTTTATTTCTTCATATGTAAAATCAAGCTTTTCAATACACTTTACATTTTCCTCAATCTGTTCCGGACTGCTTGCACCAGTAATAACTGTAGCTACTGCCGAGTTGAACAAAGTCCATGAAAGTGCCATCTGAGAAAGTGTCTGTCCTCTTGAAACAGCCATGTCATTAAGTCTGTTAAGTCGTGCGACCATAGCCTCGTCAACCTCTGTATCAGGAACTCTTGCACCTGAAACAGGGCCGTTAAGATACTTGCCTGTAAGAAGTCCGTTTGAGAGCGGTGAAAAAACTGCAAGACCGATTCCGTTTTCCTCGCAGAATGTATCAAGTCCGTCTTCTTCAACCCATCTGTTAAGAAGTGAGTATGAAGGCTGGTTGAGAACAAACGGTGTGTGAAGTTCCCTGAAAATCTTTATAATCTCAGCTGTCTGGAACTTGTTATAGTTTGATATACCTACATAAAGTGCCTTGCCCTGCTTTACAATATCATCAAGAGCAACTGCAGTTTCTTCAATGGAAGTATTCGGGTCTGCAATATGATGATAGAAAATATCAACATAGTCGAGTTTCATACGCTTAAGGCTCTGGTCCAGTGAAGAAACAAGATACTTCCTTGATCCGTTTCTTTCTCCGTAAGGTCCGCTCCACATATCATATCCGGCCTTGGTTGAGATACAGAGCTCATCACGGTATGCTCTCATCCCGTTGTCAAGAATTTTTCCGAAGTTTTCTTCTGCCGAGCCGTTATACGGATCCCCGTAGTTGTTTGCAAGATCAAAATGAACAATACCGAGATTGAAGGCTGTGTGAATCATTTTTTCCATATTTGCAAAGTCATCACCTGCTCCGAAGTTTTTCCAGAGTCCGAGTGAAACTGCTGAAACCTTCAGTCCGCTCTTTCCGCAGCGACGGTAAATCATATTGTCGTATCTGTTATCATTTGCCTTGAACATAGTTTTTACTTCCCTTCTGTTTATCATAATTTTTTATACAAGCAGGTATTCCTGCAAAGTAACCTTTTTTTATCCTTCAGCTCCGAGAATATACGCTCTGAGTCTCTGCCGGTCAAAGATGTTCACTACTCCGTCACCGTTGAGATCCCCGCATGAACCTTCTTCATTTCCGAGAATGTACTTTTTTAACGCCAGGTCATCACCGATATTGACAACCCCGTCCATATTTACGTCGTAGAAAAAGTATGGATTCATTTCCCCGGAAACAGAACAGCCAACTGCGCCGTCAAGCGTACACCAACCAACGTATCCGTCGTACATAAACTGTCCCCAGAGTGTACCGTTTACGTCTTTCTTTTCAGTAATGCTGATATATGTATTCTGCGGTACCGGAATAATCTCACCGTATTCCTCACCCGGACCGCTTCTCATTGTTTTTCTGGAAAGGTAAGGAAGAAGCCACAACTCTTCATTTTTTTTATCTTCCCGTTTTTCATTGTAAATCTTGTACGCTATATTAAGATCAACCCATGAATACGGTATTCCCTCAACCTTACCATGACTTGAATACTGCCATATGCCGCAGACATCACTTTTGTCATAGTCAAGGGGATTTACAAGCTCGTCCGGATACTGTGCATACCATATCTCAAAACCGGCTTTGCTTATAAGCTCTCTGTCAAGGAAATTGGTAAACCAGTATTTGTTGGAATAGATACCTGTTGTATAGCCTGCATTTCTTATAATATTCATACACGCAAGTGCGTATGTTGTAAGTGTCTGTTTTCCAAGGAGAGTCTGTTCATTGTCTTCCAGATCTATATAAACCGGCATCTCCCAGTCCTTACCATCAAGGTACTGAATAAACTGCTCAGCTGCATCCTTAAACTCTTCAAGTGACAGTGCACTGATATACAGATAAGCACCGGCTTTCATGCCTATATCCCTTGTTCCCTGATAATATTCCTCAAAACGGCTGTCCTCACCGTACTTTGTCGTACCGGTACGAAGAATTGCAAAGCTCATTCCGCTGCCGGCCAGTTCCTCCCATATAATATCTCCCTGATATCTTGAAATATCAATACCGTATTCTTCAGCAGACACGCTGAAAGAAACAGATAACGTGCATAGAGAAACCCCTGTTAAAACCGCTAAAATCCTCCCTGCAAGTGAACCCTTTTTCACCCCTGCTATCACCTCATTCAAAAATATAATCTTATTTTATCATATTTCCGTCAAAAAGTAAATAGGTAATTTTTTTCTTTGAAGAATTTCTTACAGTTTTTTTAATCAGGATATTTTTATTAATAATATAAGAGGAAAAATCATGTTAAAATATCAATTGTCATCTTAACATAATATTGAATATATGTATGTTTTTATGATATTATTATAATATATTCTAAATATGAACGGAGAATCCATTAATGATAAATATCGCCTTATGTGACGGCAGCACTGTTACGCAGCGTCTCATTTCCTGTATGCTTGAAAAAATACGCAAAATAAAGAATTTTACTGTTACAAAAATAAAATCAGGTGAGGAACTGCTTTCTGACAACGAAAGCTTCACACCTGATGTAATTCTGATAAATGATAATTTCTGCATTTCTGATAATATTTACGGAACCGAGGCCGCAAGACTGATAAGAAGCAGATACAGCCTGTCCGAAATCATTTTTCTCACCTCATCTCCGCATAATACAGGTTTCAGTTTCACTGAAGCAAGAGAATTTACATGTATATCAAAACCCGTGCTTTACGAAGATATTGAAAAATCCATTCTTTCCACATTTGAAAAGATACCGGAAAGTGAAGAAGTCTCATTCAGATACGCACACACCAGCTTTTCCGTTATTCCTGAAGAGATAATTTATCTTGAAGCGGACAAAAGAAATACATATATACGAACAGCTGAAAAAAGCTATGTGTCCACTGAAAATATAAGTACGGTTATGGGAAAGCTGCCTGAAAATATATTTTTCAGAACCCACCGCACCTATGCTCTCAACTTCGGACACATAGCCGCTGCAGACGAAGATATTATCACTATGGACAACGGAGAATATGTTATTCTCAGCCGCCAGAGAAAAAAAGATTTTCAAAGTTCATTTGAAAGATATAAAAAAACCACACAAAGGTAAATTCAAAACCTTTATGTGGTTATTCTGAAGCAGTATCTTAAACAAACATAATTTTTAATGCGTCCCCACTTTACATCCATAACAGCATAGTATTCGCTGCCTTTTTCAAACAGAACTCCAAGTGTATCCGTTTCATAAAGAAGATTAAAGTCCTTGTCATATATGCTGTAGTAAATATCTTTTTCTTCTTCATCAATGAACTCGCCTTTATATTTGACAGCGATATTGTTTTCCTCATCAATTGTTTCCGGTTTCTCCACTGTGACTGCATCCGCTGCAAACTCAGAAAGTGCTGTAACATCGAAGTCAGTTATCTCATCTTCATATCTTTTGCATATCTTCTCGCCCTTAAGTTCACAGCATTTGCTGTTTCCGTCAACTGTGCTTATAACGCTTACTTCTCCGACATTCTTCAGATCCCTGTCACCGCGGTTAAACAGTGTAAACAGACCCCAGATGAAAACACCTAAAAATATCAATGCAAAAAGCAATCTCTTCACGTTTAATCTCCACCCCTCTTTTCCATTATATGCACATACTTTAGATAATTATAACATATATGCATAGGAATTTCAAGTGAAATTACCGGCATTTTTTATGAATCAAAAAAGAGAAAAAATTGCTGTACACCGTGCATTCGGATTTTCTCTGCTTATGTCAGATAAGATTATCTATGTATATTATGAAACTATCAGTACAGAATAATATTAACGGAAAATTTCAGACTGGGGGAAATAAAATGAAAATTCTTTTTTTCGGAACCAAAAGCTACGACAAAAAATTTTTTGAGGAGACCTGGCAGAACGGGCGTTACAGTGAAATAAAAATAGAATATATCGATGTCCTTCTCGGACCGGAAACTGCTGTTCTTGCAGGCGGATATGATGCGGTTTGTGCATTTGTAAATATGAATCTCGGAACTACTGTAATCGAAACACTGCACAAATGCGGTGTAAAGCTTATTCTTATGAGATGTGCAGGCTATAACAATGTTGATCTTGAAGCAGCTGAAAGATACGGAATAACGGTTATGCGAGTACCGGGCTATTCACCTGAAGCTGTAGCTGAACATGCAATGGCTCTTGCACTTACTGCAATAAGGCATACACACAAGGCATATGTCAGAGTAAGGGAAAATGACTTCAGTCTGAACGGACTTATGGGAATAACTCTTCACGGAAAAACAGCAGGTATAATAGGAACCGGGAAAATAGGAAGTGCCATGGCGAAGATATGCCGCGGTTTTGGGATGGATGTTATCGCATATGATAAATATGAGAATTCCGAACTTGACTTTGTGAAATATATGAGTCTTGAAGAAGTACTGGGCCAGTCCGACCTTATTTCACTTCACTGCCCGCTTACAGAAGAAACCTTCCATCTTATAAACAGCAAAACCATAGCAATGATGAAAAACAATGTTACACTCATAAATACATCACGAGGAAGTCTGATAAAAACGGATGACCTGATAAACGGAATCAGAGACGGCCGTTTCTTCGCTGTAGGTCTGGATGTGTACGAAGAGGAAACCGGCAGTGTCTATGAAAATCTTTCCGACTCAATACTTCAGCATTCCACAGTTGCCCGCCTGCTGAGTTTTCCTAATGTGTGCGTTACTTCACATCAGGGATTTTTTGCAAGAGAGGCACTTGAGGCAATAAGCAGAACAACACTTGACAATGCACTTTGCTTTATGACCGGAAAAGAAAGCGGTAATGAAGTACGAAACGCATAAAAACAAAGCACACAGTTACGGTCTGTGTGCTTTGTTTTTGATTTTCTATTCTTTCTTCTCTGTTTTCTTTCTGAATACCGTTCCGGAAAGGAACACAATAATACTTACAAGTGCAGTACAGATACAGCACAGAGTAATTTTCAGTGTTATATCGGAATTATTATTAATCGTGCGCCGGATAACAAGATACCAGTTGATTTCTTCAAAGTATCGCATGATAACATAATCTCCGTTATCAAAATACCTGTACCCGTCTTTTTCCTTGCCATACTGAACATCATAAAGGCGTGCATTGTCGATATTTATCGAATCGGTGTCAACCTGGACATTTCCATCTGAATCAACAAGGTTTACCTTCACACTGTATTTTTCCTCATATCCTCTGATGGTTTCCTGAACATCATTCATCACAAGACCGACACCACAGACACCGAGCAGCTTTCGGTTTTCGTCTTCAACCCTTATATTGACAAATACTGTCCATGTACAGCCGTTTACTTCATCGGTATCGATATAAATATCATAATCCTTTCTTCCGTTTACAAAAATGGAATACCAGATATCGTGATCGTCATTATCCGGGTCTACTATCTTGTTAAGGCCTTCGTGCGTATAGTACCTGCGGCTGTTCTCAGAAACTGCAAAAGCCGTATCAACTCCGACACTGTCTCTGATTCCGGACAAATACTCCTTCATCATGCCAATCATCTCTGCTTCAGAGTGGTTACTTTCATCTTTCAGCATATCGATAAAAAGCGAGTTGGTTGACAGTGTTTCCGAAACACTTATCAGTCTGCCTATTTCTGAATCAATAGAGTCAAGTACTGCCTCTGAAACAAGCCCGCATACTCTTTGCTCATCTTTGATTGTGTTGTCCCTTACTGTCATCAGTGTTACTGTTAAATTAATCATAAAAGCCGCTGCCATAACGATAACCATGCAGCATACAAAACGTTTATTTTTCATATTTTCGCTTCGTCCCTCTATCGAGGAACAGCTCCCCCCTTTATAATCACCTTGTTTTCATACATTCGTTCATCTGCCAGCCTGAATACTTCTGAAATATCGCGGGAATCTTCCGGAAAACATGCCATTCCGCTTGCAACCGAAGGTGTACACTCATCAGCATTATCATTCCGGTGAAGCATCATATAATTTCTGAAATCCTCAATAATCTTATCCCTGTTATCATAGTCTGCACTTTCCATAACAACTACAAATTCGTCACCGCCTGTACGGAAAACCGGACTGTGAGAGAAATATCTGCATATCAGACTGCTTGCATTCTTCAGAAGCTCATCACCGTATTCGTGGCCTTTTTTATCATTAATTGTTTTCAGACCATTTACATCCAGAACAACTATCCCGAATCTGATATCTGAATTGCCGGCTCTTTCTCTGAGTACATCCATAAAGCTCATATAGCACGCCTTGTTTTTAACACCTGTAAGACCATCCCTGAAAGCCATATCGTTTATTCTTGCGATATAATTTCTCGTATTGTCCGCCATAGATCTGATACTGTCGGTAAGTGCCATAAGTTCATCGTTGGTATCGCACTCAATTTCTGCCTGCCAGTCACCTTCGGAAAATTTCTTTGTAGCATCTGTAATGCTTTTAAGAGGTCTGATTATCTTATCCGATATACGGACAGTAAGCAGTAAAATTATGCTGATAAAAATCAGGATGATTAGCCCGCTTCTCAGAAGCATCGCATTGCTTTCCTGATAAATTTCGCTTACCGGAGCATAGACAACCAGCTTCATACGGTTACTGAGAGTCTGATAGGAAATCTTGTACCTTGTTCCGTCTGATGATATATCAGCGAGAGAAACTGAACTTTCTTTTCCTAAAACATTGTTGTACAGCTGTGAAGGAATACTTTGTGATACAAACTCATCACCGGATGTATGGTACATAAGACTGTTGCTCATGCACAGAAGAACAGAACCTCCTGAGTCATAGGTTTCAATATCTTCAGCAATATTAAGTATCTCACGAAAATCCACATCCATTCCGACGACACCTACAAGCCGTTTCCCTTCATAAAACGGAATAACGTAGGATATTATGTCCATACCGGTGTTCTGGTTAAAATAATGCTCCGTCCAGACAGGCTTTCCGGCACGAACAGGTTCATAATACCAGCCAACATACTCCATATCATCAGGAGAATAACTCAGAATATCAGTTAATTCATGTTCGGTAAATTCTCCGGTTTCCGGAGAACGAACATAAAAGAATCCGGACTGTCCGCTTAGTGAAACGTCAGGATTTATCCGGTAATAAACAGCAATCGCTCCTTCAGTGTTTCCCGATATATCAACCGCTATCTTTTTAAAATCATCTATATATGAGTCCAGCAATTCCTTGTCACCAAAATTATCAAGAGGCGGACGTTCATTTTCTGACAGAAGATAAATATCCTCAACAGCCTTCTGAACAACCTTCATTCTGTTATCAAGCTCCTGAGTCTTCGCCTCACATGTTGAATTCAGTGCAATCTGTGCATTTGACATTGCAAACTGTCTGGAATAAAAAATATCCATCGCAACTATTGAAACTGATACAGACAGCATTGCACCTGTAATCAGCATAGAAATCTTTTTACGGATAGAATACATCCTGCCACCCCCTTTTATCATCGATATACAACCCCCATAAAATTAATTTGAAAAATCTTATATATATTATACCATATTCACAAATAAAAATAAAGAAAAATTTTTACTGTTTACGTTAATTTCGCTAATTTCGTTAATTTTCTGTAATATTGACAAATCCTATTGATTTCACAATTCAAAAGTGGTATAATCTATATAACAGCAAATCATTTTTTAATGATAATGTAACTTTGTCACAGACGAAAAAGGATATTTATGTTACAATATATGTCAAACAACCGTCATAACAAAGTATTGTATTAATTTATTCAGAAAGGAATTAAAGAATTATGGAAAACATTGAAATCTGCCACTGCATGGGCGTATCAGTAAACGATATTGACGTTGCACTTCACAAGGGTGAAAACCTCACAGACGTAACACAGGCATTCAAGAAAGTTCAGGAACAGACATCATGTTCAACAGGATGCGGCGGATGCTATGATAAGATTATAGAAACTATTTCAGATCTTATGCACAGATAATTTTTTCAGATTATAAAACACTCAAAAAAAAAGAATGCCCGTTCAGGATATCTGAACGGACATTCTTTTTTATTATCCCGCTTTATGAATAAGTGATGTAAGCTGTGCAAGTATGTCGCCGCCTCCGTTAAGGTTTATGCTGCCGGCATTTTCGCAGATACGTTCTATGTACTCAAGCTCCTTGAGTCTGTAAAGCGTCTGGTTCTCGTCCATAAGTTTTGCTGTATTAAGGAGTGACCTCGTTGACGCCACTTCCTCACGGCGTGTGATAACATTTGCCTGTGCGCGTTTTTCAGCGGCTATTACAGTGTTCATGATATCACGGATTTCCCCCGGAAGAATGATATCCTTCACTCCGCCGTCGAAAATCTCAGCATAGAAGCACTCCTCCTTCTCCTTGAGACGTTCGAGTACATAACGGGACATCTCATCCTTGTTTGCGAGAATCTCATCAAGCTTGTGTTTTCCTGTATAATCACGAAGTGCAAGCTGCGCAGCGACGTGAATCAGCTCTTCAAAGTCATCAACCTCAGTATAGCTTTTGATATAGTCAGTTACTCTGTAGTAACATACATAATTTACGCGAACGGACACCTTGTCTGCAGTCATTATTTCCTGACCGGTTATATCCAGCTGCTTAAGACGGGTATCCACATAGCTTACTGATACGTCGTGTTCGCTGGTCCAGAAATAGTACACACCAGGATCAAGTATTCGTTCAAACTTACCGTCTATAAAAAGACGTGCTTTCTTATATTCGCTAACTTCAATTCTTTTGTATAAAAGTGTTGAAAGGTCATAGAATATACAGGCAGGTATACTTTCAGGAACTTCAGGATTTGAGATATCAACCATCTGAAATTCATGTCTTGCAGCTGTATTCCAGTATGCATGCACTCCGCATTCTATTGCCTTGGAAAATTTTCCGTTAATGAAATGAAGTGCGAGTTTCCGGGCCGGAACTTCTATGTATGTAACGGAATTCTTTATTTCGGGACATTCCATAAGCACATTGAGTCCGCAGTATAAAGAATGGACAGGTTCAAAAACAGATACAATTTCTATATCTCTGTCACCGTAAACATAATATTTTCCAGCTTCAAGAAGCTTTACGAATTTACCGCTTTTAAAAAGAAAACCCCTCTGATTTTCATTGATAACTATTTTTTTCATGCGTCAAACCCTCCATAAAAGGTAAAAAATTTCTGATGTGAATAACCATTCTGAAAAAACGGCTGTACACTTGAGTATTCCGAAAAAACAAACGGAAAGATTTCTTCTGGCTTGTTTTCCTGACAATACGGTATCCGCACACAGACAGGGTTTCTTCAGAACTGTCTGAAAAAATATTTTCCGGAGGAATTTATTTTCCAGACCGGCAGTTCACACTTTTCTTCATTGCATAAATGCCCGTATGGGCAGTAAACCATTATCATACTCCCAAAGTATGTGCAGGATTCGAACATGCTCTATGAGCTTTTATTAAGCAATTGAATATGTACAGATTATTGCCGGCATACGCTTCGGAACCTCCCCGCGCACCGCTGTGAACCATCTCACTCACACGCAAAGCAATACTGTAATTAATATTATACACATCTGAAATTATTTTATCACGGAAAAAAAGCTGCGAACTTAAATATTGTTCACAGCTTTTTCTGTATATCAAATTTTTTCTGATTAACAAGCCTTTCTTTTATCAGAGCCTTAAACTCTTCCGGACCTGTTACTTTTATCATCGGTCCGAACGACAGAATGCGGATTACAAGCTCAGTTCTGTCACTTCTGTCATACTTCAGAGTAACTTCATATGTATCCCTGCCGGTTCTCACTGTTTCCTTTTCAAAATGGGAAAAATGCAGCATCACACGTTCAAGGGCTTTCCGTTCGTCTTTCAGTTCAAAAGTCAGTGTACACAGAGAATTTTCATGGTGAAATTTTACCGGTGAAATCTGTCCCTCAGTTTCACTGCAGGAAATAATCCTTCCGATATTGATATATGAAGCTTCACCTCTGATATTTGCCACAAGTCTGAACTTGTCATCCTTTTCTGAATATTCAATAAAATCCGGAATAACCGTAAGCTCAGACAGAGCACCCTTTCTGTTTCTGCTTTGCACCAGCAGTTTCTTTCTGTTTTTAACTGCATCAAGAATCATTCTGAAATTTCTTATGTAGTTTTCGTCCTCAAAGTCATCACCGTCCGAATACTTGTCAAATACACAGTAATCCTCAGGCGTAAAAAGCGGTTCTGTATCTTCGGGAATATCAAAGCTTATATCAAAGAGCTTTATTCTCGGATCCAGTGAAACGGACTTAAGCCAGCTTTTCTGAAGACTGCTCATCGGAAATGAAGGGGTGTTTTTTATAACGGGCGTCCCGTCAGATTTAATCAGCGGCCATTTTCCGGATCTCAGAGCAGGTTCAATTGTGAGGACACTTTCTGAAAATGCGTATTTTTCGATTATTTTTCTGCACTCTTCAGAAGTTATTTTACCGGATAATGACGATTTCAGTATTTCTGAAACTGCTTTGTAATAGACACCGTATATTTCACTGAATATCATTTTTCTGAACATCCTCCACATCATAAAGACTGTACATCTGCTCAAGGTCATCAAGGAAACGCTTCTCCGCATCCTTATCTGAAAAGCTCAGGTCAGTTATTCTGCAGATATATGTACGTATCCACGGAATCATCTCGCTTACGTCATAAACATCAGCAGTGAACCGGCAGTGACTTTCATCGGTAAGCTCAACTCTTCCGCATCGCTTTTCCCTTTCAAGTCTCTTCGGAATATACTCTTCATCCGGTCCGAAATAAACTGTAAATTCCACATGGCAGAGTTCCTTACTCCTGTATCCTGTATTTACGCCCCACATATTTTCCTGACGCTTAGTGAGTTTATCTCTGAGTTCATCAAAATTTTCACAGTACGCAAGGGGTCTGACCTTTTTGATAAAATCCGTTCTGAAGGGAAGAATTTTTCTCTCTGAAATATTATATGCAAGAAGGTACTGTCTTCCTGTTCTCACGCTTATAAAAAGCTTCAGAGGAACCGCTTCAATATCAGTACCGGAACCGTGGCTGAATTTTGTAATCACAACGCTGTATTTACTGCGCATTGCCTTAAACAGCTCAAGGTGAATTTCACTGTCGAGAACATGGGAAATATAATGGTGCTTAAATAAAAAAACTGAACTGTGATCATCTTCGCGGTCGAGGATAAATGAACCTGCCACCCCGCACGGAACTGTTTCAGAGAAAAAATCTATTGCATCAGCATTAATATCCTTTATGTCCCCCGTCCTGCTGTACAGAACATTTTTCCCCTGCTTCTCTGTCTGAAGAAGCCCCATGTCCGCATATTTTTTCAGTTTCTTTCTGACAGTGGACTCATCAAATATTCTGTGTTTCTCAAACTGAGAAAGATAGTCACGGTCAGTTATTTCTGTAATCTCCGAAGAGGAAAGCTTTATCTCCGGTGATGAGAGTATATCAAAAATAATAAAATGCAGCGTGATATCACCGTCAGTAAAACTCCTCGCCTTCCAGGCACTGAAAAGCGGATTGTGCACATTTTCCCTGCTGTCTATGGAAATAAAAACATTTTTACCCTCGCCCGTATGGCGAAATCCCGTATAGTCCTTAAGCCAGCTCTCTATCCTTCTCCGTTCGTCATCATAGGACCTTGCGCTTTTCATATCATATTCCCCGCGGCTTCTGAATCCGTAGATGTAAAATTCCCTCATGTATTCACGAATGCGGTCAAAGTTTTTTATTAGTTCGTTGTATGCCATTACTGTTTCTCCGGTGGAAAAAATTTTTTGAACTGTGCTTTTGTCATTGCGGGAAAAATACAGTCCATATCTCTGTTTTACAGGAATCTCAGTGATAACAGCTACTATTTTATCACAAAATTCACAGACTTTCAAGCGGATATTTCACAGAATTCCGGCGATAATAGGCACGGTTTTCACAAAATTCCGACAGAATTCCTTCGTGATTTCACAAAATTCCTTAAATATAAAATAAAAACATCCCACCGGACAGCAATCATGCTGAAACAGTGGGATATTTGGTTTAAATTCAATCTGAACCCCTATTCAATTCCGAATTCCTTGTACAGTTTCTGACGATATCCGGCATCTGATGCAGCTTTGAATGCATCGTCTTTTCTTCCGGCCTCTTCAAGCGCCCTGAATAAAGCACTAAGCTTGTTTTCACCTTCAGCTTCACCCCGACTAAAACCAATTTCTATTCCGTCTTCCAGAATCTCCCTTGCTTCAGTTACAATAATTGGTCCGCACATAGTATCATGCACTCCTTTCTGTACCTGCTCAAAACCATCTGCAATCTGGTCCGCCACATCACCTGACAGTTTTGAGATTGTGTGTTTTTCAAAAGATGTTATCTCTCCGCTCTGAGTAAGCTGCTGCAGTCTGAGGGATATTTTCTCATATTCATCAGTCAGCTGCTTCAGTTCGTCTTTGTTTTTGGAATATTTTTTAAATTTCTTTTCGAAGTTAAAGATATAGAGTTGATTAAAGTGCGGAATACACTGTCGTATATTTCTGACATACTAATCTCCTTTGTTATTATTATATCATACACATGTATATTTAACAATCATTTTTTGTTCGCTGCAGCAAAATAATAATAACACATTGAGATACCAGCTGTCTATAGTTTCGCCCTAAGAGGTAAACTGTTCGCCCTAAGAGGTAATTTTTTCTCATAATATGGTAAATCCCAGAGACTTTTACTGAATATCATAACTTATACTAAGGACGCAAAAATATACGGAAAGAAAAAGCATAAGCACAGCAACACTGAATATCCACAGGTAAAATATGCGGAAAACCAAAAAAGAAAAACCTGCAAAAGGGGAGGTCGAGGGAAAGGAGAGCTCGAGAGGGAAACCCATAAGGAGGGGAAAATGCAGGTTTTTGCCGGATTTAATCTTGTCCCCTCCTGCGGGGTTTCCCTCTCGAAATGACATAACTGAGAAATATCCGCATATACAAAAAACATCCACCGAACAGCAACTATGCTGAGACGGTGGGATGTATGTCAGGTTAAGTAACCCAAACCATTCACTTATTTAATTCCAAACTCCTCGTACAGTTTCTGACGATATTCAGCATCTGATGCAGCTTTTTTTATTTCATCATTTCTTCCGGCGTCAATAAGAGAATCGATTAAAGCACCAAGCTTGTTTTCACCTTCAGCCCTGCCTTCATCCTTGCCTTTTTCTTCACCTTTAGCCTCACCATCATCATAACCGTTATCATAACCATTATTATAACTTTCCCATACAAGATTCTTCTCATGAATCTCAGTA
>JAUNJJ010000142.1 GCA_030533325.1 Oscillospiraceae bacterium | reverse complement strand
AAAAACGGAGAAAACGAGAGATATTTTAAGAAAATCGCAAGAATATATAGAGAGGGGCGTATCATATTGTTGTTCAGAACAAAAACCTGAAATATCACGCACACACCATATTCACAGAAGGGTGTGTGCTTTTTAGTGACAATACTCCATATAAACCTTAACCATCGTGTCACCGTTTACATATAATGTGTAACATCGGGCTCAATTGTCCGTTTCTTTCATAAAGCATAAATGACAGTCTGGAATTTGACGTTTCATGGTGTAAATAACTAAAATTTTTTCAGAAACCGAGAAAATCGTTGACATTACAAAACAGCGGTGATATAATTTAAGCAAATTAAAAGGTAATTTTTTTACATTATTTTGTTTTGAACCGGAAAGTATCCGGGCTTAGGAAAGGGGTATAATAAAATGAAAAAATTCAAGGGATTTACGCTTATCGAACTTATTGTGGTTATTGCCATTATCGGTGTGCTTGCGGCGATACTTGTTCCGGCTATGATGGGATGGGTGTTTAAGTCAAGGATTACTACTTATAACAACAATGCAAGTGAGATTTGTACTCAGCTGCAGATTGTAATGACGGATCTTGACAGTGCAGGTGAAAGCATGGACGGAGATTACACTTTAGTGTATAACGGATCAGGATTTTCCGTAAGCAAAGGCACACTTAATGCTGAAGTTAAGGATGCTCTTGAAGGGATAAACAAAAATCTTACAGATATGTCTGGTGCTCAGTGGGCTGCTGAGATTAAGGACAGTACAATAAAGGGTACTGTATTTACAGGAAACAACTGTAAGCAGGTCGGCGGTTTTCCGATTCAGTGTACTAAGGATTATGTGGTTCCGGAAAATAAGAGCATCGACAGCTTTCTTGACTGTGCAATTTCAGGATGGAAGTAAGTTCGAAAATGATAAAATGAGTTATGCCGCAGTGGATTTTCCACTGCGGCATTTTTAAGTTAACGGAAGTGCAGGTGTTAGATGCATATATTTAGAAAATGCATAAATTATAAGATATGTATAAACCGAAACAAACTTAAACGTTTAAGTTTTGGATATTTTGAACATGTATACAATCTTGCTTTTTGAGGGCTTTTTTTCGTTGACAAATAAAAAATGCGGTGATATAATATGAACATAGGGTACAGGAAAGACCACATAAAGCTTCAGGACGTCATGAGCTGGTGGGTTCCTTATACACGAAATCGTTTATTAAAAAAACAGTTTATTATATTTTAGGAGGAAAAAATCATGAAAAAAAGAAATCTCAAAGGTTTTACACTTATCGAACTTATCGTTGTTATCGCTATCATCGGTGTTCTCGCAGCTATCCTTGTTCCAGCTATGATGGGCTGGGTAAGAAAGTCTTCAATCAATGCAGCTAACTCAAATGCTAAGTCAATATTTACAAATGCTCAGACAGTTGCACAGGAAATGGAAACAAACGGCATTACAGCACCATCATCTCCTGCAATCGGAGCGATAGCTACAGGTACAGGTACGGTTGGTTCAAGAAGTTTTGAAGAGGAAGTTAATGCTTGTATGACATCCTCAAGTGCTAATGCGACATGGGCTGTTCAGTTTGAAACTGCTAATCCTTATGTAGTAGAAGCTGCAACATTTTCAAGTAATGGTCAGTCATATACAGGTGGTTTCCCGAATAGCTGTCCTACAGATAATAATGTAGCGTGGGATGCAAGTACTGGTAACTTAGGTAGCGCTGTTACAGGTGGTACATGGTAATAGTTTGTTTAATGAGATTTTTATAAACTAAGATTTATAAGGGTACAACGGAAATCTATAACTCCGTTGTACCCTTTTTGCATAAAAGAAGTTAAAGGGATAATCAGAGAAAAAAATGATTATGTATCTTGAGAATTTTATATATCATGTTCATTGAAAAATATGGAAATTTAAAATTGTATAGATTTTTGAAAATAGCAGGCTTGGAATAGTCATATTGAAAAGAAATTCTGCTACTATTAAGGAAAATAAGGAAAAACAAGAAAAATATGTGCACAAATGTGCATGGACAGTGGAAAACAAATAAATAATTACATAATGATGATGTATGGTTTGACAGGAAATAAATTCAAAAAATATTTACTAAATATTCTTGACAAATAAACAGGACAGATGTAAAATATAAATATATTACTTTATTTTTTACTAAAAAGAAAGAGGGGTTATTGATGAAATTATTCAAAAGAACATTATCAGGAGCAGGGGCGTTACTAATTGTATGCGGAATGGCCGGAGTAATCGGAAGTGAGATTACAGTCGGTAATGAAAGCAGCATTGTAGAAGCGGCGGTAACAGCACTGGAGTTTGAAAACTTCAATTACACTGTTTCAAAGGATAACAAAGTTACAATTACGGGGTATACTGATACTGCAGTAACCAGTCTGAGCATTCCGGGAGAAATTGACGGAATGCCGGTTACAGCTATAGGAAAATCAGCATTCACTAAGTGTACATCATTGGGTGAAGTAACTTTACCTGGTTCAGTAGAGGAGATAGGAGCAGCTGCTTTCAAAGGCCTTCCGGTTGGTATGGTAACAGTTCCGGCTGGCGTTAAATTTGGAACAGATGTATTTTCAGGTTGCAAGTATCTTCGTACAGTAATCTTTGAGGAAGATGTTACAACTATTCCGGATGGCATGTTCAGCGGATGTGTTATGCTTTCTGATGTTAATATTCCAAATAGTGTGGAATCAATAGGAAAAAATGCATTTGCAAACTGTACAAGTCTTTCAGAAATAAGTATTGCTTCTGATTCAGCAATAAGTTCTATCGGTGATTCTGCGTTTTCAGGGTGCACATCCATTACATCATTTGAAGCACCGGCACTACTTGAAACAATTGGTGCTTCGGCGTTTAAGGGATGTAAGCAGCTTGCGGAAGTGAAGTTTAATGATAAAATAAAAACGATTGGTGTAAGTGCTTTTGAAGGCTGTACAGTGTTAGCGGATATCAGTATACCATCATCTGTTGAAATCCTTGGAAAGGCCGTGTTCAAAGGCTGTTCTTCTCTTACAAAATTTTCTGTTGACGGGGAGATGTCTGCTATTCCTGAGTCGGCTTTTGAAAACTGCGGCAATATGATTTCCTTTAATGTTCCTGTGCAGGTTGAAACTATCGGTGTCAATGCGTTTAAGGACTGTAAAAATCTTCTTTATGTACAGATTCAGAAAGATGCAGCTTTATCAGTAATTGATAGTGGTGCATTTACTAACTGTTCTGCATTAAGAGGTATCGGTACTGAGGATGCAGAGGATATTATAAAAAAGATCAAGGATGATTCTGTTGATATTATTGTTGGTATAGAGTCACCTGATACACTTACATCAATAAATAAAAATGCATTCAGCGGTTGTTCAAACCTGACATATGCTAATCTTAATAAAGTAAATATTCTTGGCGACGGATGTTTCAGCAAGTGTTCGAGTATGACCAACATTACTATTCCGGAGTCAGTAACTGCTGTTCCAAACAATGCATTTTCTGAGTGTTCTGTTCTCAGGGAATTGAAAATCAGCGGAAAATCTCTTAAGTCTGTCGGAGACAACGCTTTTGCAAAATGTACATCTCTTCCTGCTGTAGTTCTTCCTGATTCAGTTACTTCTATAGGAAAAGGTGCATTTTCTGATGATGAATCACTTGTTTCTGCAGATTTAGGCTCCGGTCTTGTCATAATAAACAACGGGGCATTTAAAAACTGTAAGGTTCTTAAGCAGATATCGGTTCCTGATTCAACAAATGTAATTGATGAAGCTGCTTTTAAGGGATGTTCAGCTCTGGAAACAGTTAAGTTTCCTGAAAATCCTGACTTTGTAATGATTAGTAAGAGTTCTTTTGCAGACTGTGTAATGCTTGATAATGTTAATATCCCTGAATCAGTTCTCGGTGTAGATCAGGCAGCATTTCAGAATTGTATGAGTCTTTCAAAAATAGAGCTTTCTGATAATGTTACAGGTATTGGCGGTAGCGCATTTGAAAACTGTGTTTCGCTTGCTTCTGTAAAACTTGGTAAGAGCATCACTCAAATGGGTGATAATTCATTTGCAAAGTGTATTATACTGAAAACTATAGCTATTCCTGACAGTGTGAAGGTACTTGGAGCACAGAACTTTAGTGAATGTACAGCTCTTGAGACAGTTGAGATAGGAGGAAACAGTGCAATAAATACAATCGGAAAGTACGCTTTTATTAACTGTACGTCTCTTAAAACACTCAATCTTCCGGCTGGTTTGTCAGAAATGCAGGATGGTGTTTTCAAAGGATGTTCAGTTATAGATAATATTGCTATACCTGATGGTGTACTGTCGCTTCCAAAGGAAACATTCTCCGGATGTTCGGCTTTGAATAACGTAAACCTTCCTGATTTGTATAAGATTGGTGACAATGCGTTCCTGAACTGTACCTCTCTTGAAAGGATGGATATTCCGAAGACTGTAAATGAGGTTGGTAAAACGGCTTTCAGTGGCTGTGAGTCACTTAAGACGGTTGATTTAGGAAAGGTGCTTCAGTCTATAGGGGATGGTGCTTTTACAAAATGTAAATCGCTTGTTGGCTCCTATCCTGATGTTGATGATGAGAAGAATTATCTCTATATTCCTGAAAGCGTGAATTCAATCGGAGCCAATGCATTCAATGGCTGTGAACTGCTTTCAAAAGTAAAATTTGCCATAAATGAAAACGGAGATTATTCAAGTGAATTAACGAAAAACAAATATATAAAGAGTGTAGGTGCTTCAGCATTTATTGCCTGTCCTATGACAGGGGTTGAATTGCCGGATAGTGTTACTCTTATTGGAAGCAGAGCTTTTGGCTATAATGCAAAGGGTAAGGCAATTGAAGACTTTACTCTGGTTTGCGCTAACAAGGAAAATGCAGCTGTTGTGAAGTATGCCGGAACTACATTTAAAATATCAGATTCTGCAGATGAGATACCACCGACTGAACCTGTGGTTACAACAGTAACTACAAGTAAACCTGTAGTTACAACTTCAGAAAGTGAAACTCAGGGTCAGGAAACATTTTCAAAGATTCTGGGCGATGTAAATGGTGATGGTAAGGTTGACGTTACAGATTTGTCAAAACTTGCTATTTCTCTTGCTGACAATGTAGAAATGCAGGGTCAGGCTAAAATTAATGCAGATGTTGACAAGGACGGTTATGTTCGACTTGGTGATTTAGCAAGAATCAGACAGTATATTTCTCATGTCATTGAAAAGTTCTGATAATAAATAAAGCTCTTCTGCACTCCTGGTCGATGGATATCCGAATGACACGCCTTCTTGACAGAATCTGAAAAAAATGCAGGCTAATTACTGCCGATGGTGAGAAACTCAAGAACAACCGAAAAATGTTACCATCGGAAAATTCATTTTAGCATTTCTTTCAGAGCCTGTAAAGGGCAATCCGCCTGCGGCGGGGGCTGGTTTTACTTATCCTGAGTTTCCCATTCTGAGATTCGGTACATTTACTGGGTTTGTGTCCCAGAGCATATCGTGAGTCTTTGACATCATCGGTTTTCTTTTTAAGTTCACTTAGTGACGCTTCGTGTTCAGGCGTAAACTGTTCTTTTTTGGGCCTTCCGGCCTTCTTTTTTTGAGATTCATCAATTTCTGAGAAATCCATAGTAACATACTCAAGAAAAAAAGACATTAATATCTTTTGAGTATGTGATTCTTCATATGTCTTCACAACAGTATCGATAATTTCTGAATTTTCTATGTGCATACACTTGAAATCGAGGATGTTTTTTAGTATACTTATAGGTAGATCCATTGCGTTTCTCCTTGTGTATTCTTTTTTGTGGTTATTATTAGAATACACGAAACGCAATGGTTTTTCAATATCTGTTTAGAAATTTTTATCGACCAGGAGCGCAGATGACTCAGATACAAGACAGCTTCTTTTGGATGCATCACAAATATCTATCATATGACAAATAATAAAGGGTAAAGGAATTGTTTTATGAAATTGTTAAGCAGAATAGTTCACTCAAAAATGTATAAAGTATTATGGTTTACAGGACTATTGTTGTTTCTGCTACCGTTATTATACGGGATAACAGGAATAATTCAAATTATAGTGTTAATGATAATTGCTTTTCTTGCAGAAATCAGATACCATTTTTTTGAAAGACTAATAAAAAAAGATTCTGCTGTTTCTTTGATCGTTTCAGTATTATTTTCAATATTGGCTCTGCCTGTAAAACACTTATATCCTCATTATGCTGTGAGTGAGACTTTTGGTGAATCATGGGTAAGGGTTGGGTACATGATTATTGAGGCAGTAGCATTTATACTGGTCATACACCCTGTTTTTAATTATTTATTTGATTTAATATTTGAAAAAAATGAATTTACTGTAAAAAAATCTGTTATTAGTTTTATTGTAAGCGGTACGTTTTTTTTTACAATATTTGTTTATTTACCTTGTGACAGCTTTCTAAACAATCTGACAGATTTCAATTTTCCATTGCAGTCATTTATATGGCATGAGATGTTATATCTACTGGGCTTTTCTGCCGGAGCGACATTTATTCTATCTTTTCTGAAAGATAAAATATTCTGGAGAGTGATTGCAATTGGTGTTGGGATTGATATATGTGTATATATCCAGTATATGTTCCTTAATAATAATCTTATCCTTATTGACGGCGAGGCTATGAGATGGGAAAATTACAGAGTATTTTCTGTTTTTACACTTGTTTTATGGGGATTGATAATTATAGGGAGTATTTTTACAGAATTAAAATTTCACAGGATTTTTGATAAAGTAATTTTAAAAGTTCCGGCCTTTATTTCAGGTATACAGATTCTGACAGTGCTTATTCTTACAGCTTTTTCGGACAGTCAGGCTTTTGAATACAAAACAGATTACCTGAGTGCAGAAGAGCAATATACGGTATCAGCCAGGGAAAACATTATAATGTTTATACTTGATGCTACTGACAATTCATATTTTGAAGAAATACTTAAGAATAATCCGGATGCATTTGATGGATTTGAAGATTTTACTTTATATACAAACACATGTAGTGTGCTTGATTTTACTACAACGTCAATTACTCAGATGTTTACGGGAATGGCTTATGACTGTGATATATCTATGGGAAAATGGATTGAAGATTCCTGGAACTCGCCAAAAGCTCAGGAGTTTTATGACAAATTTCATGAAGCCGGATATGTAGCCAATGGCTATAATGCGAATTTTATAGACGAAAGAAAAAGAAAAAACAAACTGGATAACTGTGTTGTGACGGGCGAAAGTGAAGGTAAACCAGATATAGATATTTATACAAAGGGAGTTTTGACAGATTTCCGTAAACTGTCATTATACAGAATACTTCCTTTTGCTGTAAAAAAGTACATTAATTATGAAAATATAGATTTCAATTCTCATATTTCTGCAAAAGATAAGATAAATACAGATAATTATGATTTTGAAAGGGATTTGAACCTTAAATTGAGTGAAACTGAAAAAAAATATTTTATTGTTCAGCATCTTTTAGGAACACATTCCCCGTGCGAAGATTTTATAGGCGAAACAGAACATCTTCTGAAAATAATAAGAAATTACATTGAACAGTTAAAAGAACTTGGTGTATATGACAGTGCCTCTATTATTATTACTGCGGATCACGGAAAACATAATGAGGGGAATTATGAACAGGCGTCAACTCCTGTTTTGATGATTAAGAGAAAAAATGTTACACAGTCAGAAATGTCTTTTTCAGTGGCTCCGGTTTATCATGAGGATATTCAGGCAACTCTGCTGGATTGTGCCGGTTTATATGATAAAGAGAATGATGAGCAGTTCTGGGGCAGATCAATGTTTGATATAGAAGAAAATGAA
>JAUNJJ010000141.1 GCA_030533325.1 Oscillospiraceae bacterium | reverse complement strand
TGCTTCCAATTTCACCAGCAGACATTCTTCCATTCTTCAACATCGATAAAATGTCTCGCCTTACCGGATCCGATAAAGCTTTAAATGTATCTGCAAATGCCATACCATAACTCTCCTTCCTAGCAATATGCTGCAATCTATTTTGAAAATTTTCTAATTAGATGTTTTTCTAAATACTACCTTTTTTTTCCTATCTTGTCAACAACTATTTTGAAATTTTTCTAAATAGTTTATATAAAAAAGACTAAATCATTCCAAACCCGCATATTTGCTAAGTTTTTCTTGATTTAGTCATTTTATAACCATTCAAATTACCCATGCATGCTTGTAAGCTCCCACTATCTTACTTTGCGTATTTTCCATTTTTAATCCACACCTGCTCAGTCGTTCTTGCTGCCGGTGTATTCTGTGCCATAACACCTGAGAGGAAATGTGGCTCATAAAATTCTTCCAACGCCTTAATTTCATCATCGGACAATTTTAAATCTACAGCTTTTACTGCACCTTCCACATGACTTATCTTTGTTGCACCCACAACTGGAGAAGCTACCTTTGTAAGTAACCATGCAAGAGAGACCTCCGTCATAGATACATTTCTCGCATCTGCGATTTCACAGACGCTTGCGATTACTTTTGCATCTTTTTCTGCCGACGCATCATACTTAAACTTTGCATATGCATCCTGCTCAAGACGCTTTGATGTCTCTCCGAGTCTTTTCGACAAACGACCTGCTGCAAGCGCACTATAAGGAGTAAGCGCAATATTTCTTTCATCTGCATATACCTTCATTTCACGCTCATCTTCACGCATAATAAGATTGTAGTGATTCTGAACAGATACAAATTCTGGCCATCCATTTTCTTTTGCAATCGCATTCGCCTCTGCGAGTTGCCATGCAAAACAATTTGCAATTCCAATTTGTCTGATTTTTCCAGACTTTACTCCCTCTGCCATTCCTTCAAGATATTCTTCTATAGGAGTATTCCAGTCCCACATGTGATAGATATATAAATCCACATAATCCATTCCTAAATGAGAAAGGCTTGCATCTAGACTTTTAGTCACATGTTCTTTACCTGAAATCCCTTCTGCAATTTCTTCTTGGGATCTTGGAAGAAATTTTGTGGCAATAACCACTTCATCCCTTTTGGCATATTCCTTAATCGCTTTCCCAAGATATTCTTCGCTTGTACCTGCCTGATATGCTATTGCTGTATCATAAAAATTAATTCCAAGTTCCAAACCTCTTTTGATAATTGATTTTGAGGTTTCTTCGTCAACTGTCCAACTGTGCTGACCTGTTGCTGCATTTCCAAATCCCATACAGCCCATACATATACGAGAAACATTTAACTCTGATTTTCCTAAAGCTACATATTCCATACTTATTCATCCCCCTTCAGTTTTTTCGTTATTTTTTCCAATACCCCTACTATTTCAAATTCTTCTGCACTAAGGCTTTTATATACTTCTGCTTCTTTTTTATAAAGTTCAGCAAGCACATTATCTGCAAACTTCTTGCCACTTTCAGTAAGAACAATTGACATCTCTCTTCTTTTACCCTTAATAGGAACAAGTTCAACATATCCATCCTTCTGAATCTCTTTTATTACTGTATTTACCGTTGTTTTTGGCAGTTCCCAATCATTACTAATTTCAATCTGTGTATGTGGTTTTCCATCATTCAACGCATACATTACCCATAATAAAGCCGATGAAACATTACTCTGCTTCGCAAATTCATCATAAAAAGAATCAACATGATAAAGTGCTCTTCCAAAATCATAAAAAAACTTTCTTGAGTTCATACGCCGCTCCTTTATAATACGATATCGTATTTTTATAATAGTACGATTTCGTATTATTGTCAAATAAAAAATACCAGAGAGTGTTATCCTTTAATCTCTCTGGCTATATTAATTAATAATTTCCACTAAATATTTCTGCCGCTTTACCCGGTTCTTCATAAACCGGACTGTGTGCCGAATTTTCAAATATATATAGTTCTTTTATAGGTGCCGTTATGTATTCATAATATTTATTTTGCAATTCATAATTACAGGTATAATCATATCTTCCTGCCAGGAAATATATAGGAACATCTATAGAGACTACCTCTTCCCATGCATTAAAATGAGTAGAATCATTTACCACAGGAAATTCATTAGATTTGATTTTCCCTTTCCAAAGATTAATTCTTTCTCCCCACGTATAAGCTGTGCACCTTAAGCTTGGCAAGAAAATGCCACTAATTACGGAATCCATATTTCTGGTCGTACCGACTCCCAAATCATGCATTGCAGTATCACGCAATGAAGATGAAAAATATTTTTTTAACATCTCCTCAGATTCCCTTATTGGACAATCATCAAATTTCTTAACCATCGAAGAATTATTCATCTGCTCATACTGTGCCCTCATGTAGTCATATCCTATATATTCTGACTCCATTTGATCAGTAATCTGTGACATAGCAAAATAAGCCTCGTACTTCTCTGGATGATATTTTACTGTATTAAGTGCAATATATGTTCCAAATGAATGCCCCATTATATACACTTTTTCCTGTGAAAAACGCTCTCGTAAATAATCAGTTATTATCTGTACATCATCAAGATATCTCTCTGTTGTCATATCATCTGCACTGATATTCTTATCGTAAGACAATCCTGTGCCCCTATAATCAAAATAACAAACAGTAAAATAGTGTGGTAAAACCGATGGATACATATATTCCAATAAATACTCCGAAATACCTGGTCCTCCACCACATACAATAAGCACTGGATTATTAGCATTTTCCGAAAGTATTATCATACCAATATCACATCCGTCTGCATCAACACAGCACCTTTCTGCGATGCTTTCTCCCAATTTGTTTCCATTTTCATCCAGTAAAGCCGGGATTCTTCCTCTTGAAGGAGGAAATATAATTAACACGGAGCTTATCAGAATAATTAATATAATCAATAAAATAATAAGTGCTTTCATTTTTTTCTTCCTCATTTTTAATTTTTCTCCACTAATATTCGTTCCAATACATCCAACCAGTCAAAATCTGTAGCTACATTTTTCATAGAAGCAATCATTGCTATACCATGCGCCTGCGTCCACATTGAAACAATTCCGAACTTAATTGAATCGTCATTAAATCCAAGTTCACGATATACCTCATATGATTTGTCTCTAAAAAAACTAAATGGCTTAAAATCCCCGTCATTTTTCATCGACAGATCAATATTGATGTCTGCCTGATTAAAAAGGAAATTGAAATAATCCGGTTGATTCATCGCAAATTCAACATATGCCTTTCCAATTTCCAAAATGCAATCTGGTTTCGGGCTGTTTAAATATGCTTCATTCAACTTGTTATATAGTTTATCTGCTACATATACTTTCATTTCATCAAGCAGATGTCCCTTACTCTTAAAATGACTATAGGGCGCAGCTTCACTCACTCCACAGATTCTGGCAAGTTTTCTAAGAGATAGTTTTTCAATTCCTTCTTCACTTATCATTTTTAATCCATGTTCCAATAAATCATTTTTCAAATTATTATGATGATATGTACTCATAAATATTCCTCACTTCCAATCTTAACACTGTTAAGTTCAAGTTAACAGAAATGCACCTGTATGTCAAGGTGCATTATTATTCATCTCTATGTTAACTTTCTGTATATCATTTTATTAATATTTATTCTAGAATTTCTTATGAGTGTCCAAGAAGAGCGCAAAAAAACAATCCCGATAGAATTATATGAATCCATCGGGATTGCTTTATTTTAATAAAAATTCGTTTAAAGGCTTATTTTACAATAACCTTAATTGTTTTAGCATATCCATTACGAGCATATACATAAACTGTACATGTTCCCTTCTTCTTCGCTTTAATCACGCCTGTCTTAGATACAGTCGCAATTGCCTTATTAGAAGATGCATATCTAAACTCTTTCGCATGTGCATCTGTTAACTGATGCTTTTTAGAATCTACTAATACTGTGCTTGCTACAATCTTAGCAGTCTTGCCTTTTTTCAAAGTAAATGAACGCTTTGCTAATTTGATTGATTTTGCATTTGTATATTTCTTATTATTCTTTCCTACAACATGAGCTGTTATAGTCTTTCCAAGAGTTACCTCTTTTCCATTTACCTTTTTATAAGCAACCACCCGAACCTTAAAGTTTTTCGTTAAATTCAACGCTTTTCCATTAAGTTTCTTAATCGTACAAGATGTACTCTTTGTAGTTTTTACTGGCTTAGCAAATTTGCTTCCACAGTATGACGCATACACTTTATAACCAGTTGCACCGCTAACCTTACCCCAAGTAACATTAATCTGTTTCTTTGTCTGACTAACCTTCAATCTTGAATTGATTGATAATGTATTCTTCTCCATCTTAGCTGGAGTAATTACTGTTGGAGCCTGCTCTGTTGTTGGATTTTGCTCCGTTGTTGGTTCATCACCTGGTTCATCACTTGGGTTATCTGGTTTTACATCACCCGGTTCGTCACCTGGTTCGTCAGGTGTTTTATCTTCACTATCCTCTGGAGTTTTGTCTGTATCATTCTCATTCTTCTCGTCATAGATTACTGCATAATCTGAGAAATGAGTAGTTGTAAACTGTAAAATTCCATTCTTCAATCTTGTTGAATAGTGTGTCATCGTTCCATCATCCGCAACATAATATACATGATAATGTTTGATATCCTTGCCTTTTTCTGGAGTAAATGCAATATTTACCACTACATTTCCACCCTTAAAGTCATGAATACGAGTATTATCGCACTCTACGTATGCTTCAAACGTAGTTGCAACTGTATACTTAGAAAGCGATGCCTTCTGTTCTTTCTTCAAATTCTCTTGCTTCGTATCATCAACGACTAACTTAATTTCTTTACCCTTTGCCTGATCACCAATTGCTGTTAATGCTTTGCTATCAAGCTGTAACGTAGCGTTAGTCATTTTTACTTCTACAAAATCAACTGGATTCTTTGTATCTGCAGTAGCCTTTGCTAATACATTTACAGTTGTCTTAGATAAGGTTACTCCTGTAACTTCCTGTTTTGCACCTGATAAATCAATCGTAACCGTATCGTTCGCTGTCTTATCGTCCTTACCAACTACCTTCTCAATATCTTTTTCAGTAATCTCGGCAACATCCGCAGTTCCTTCACTGATACTAGCGCTTACCTGAATGGAATCCTCGCTCTTAACTGGAATTGTATATTCTTCTGGTGCTGGCTTATCTTCTGTAATAGAATATTCCTCAACCTTTGTTTTCTTACAAACGGTACAAGTAAAGGTTTTCTCTCCTTTTACAGTATCTGTAACCTCTTTGGTTACCTTGCCAGCATCCCATTTATGAGTTTCTTTATCCTTTACAGTCTCATGACCGCAAGTAGCAGCATACCAGTGATATGTATCGTCACTACTTAATGTAGTAGCATAAATATGTGTATGAGGTGCTGGAGGAGCTGGTGGAGCTGGTGGCGTATAACTTGGAATTGTTATTTCCTTATCTGCTCCTGTATTGGTATTATCAGATGCTTTTACACGAACCTTGATTTTCGTTCCTGCAGCAAAATCTGTAATTGCTGTTCCTGATACATTCTGATAAGCACCATAGCTTGATGAAGATTCATCGTAAACTGCATACTCCATTGTTGTATCAACACCTACTACCTTACCATCTGTTGCATCTGCAGCTGTTGGCGCTACACCTACTGCATTTGGTGCTGCTGGAGTAGATTTTTCAACTGTTAATGTAACTTTTGCTGTATTAGGACCATAATTTGTATCATTTGGTGTAAATTTAACATCGTATTCCGTCACACCGCTGTCTGATACACTTGGTTGTGTACTTGGATTTACCCATGTCCATGTACCAGCTGTACTGTCTGGATTACCACCTGTAAGTGTCGAATCACTCAATTTCTGTCCATATGTAATTCCACTTGCTGTAGGTGCAGTTGTAATCGCAATTGGCTCTTTCGTAATTGTCCAATATTTTGTTACGCTGCCAGTATAATTTCCTTTTCCTGTTACTGTAACTGCATATCCGTCACCTGTGCTTAACGCTGTTGCTTTTGTTGTACCAGTTACTGTATAATCTACATCTTTTGTCAAATCACTGGATACATTTACGGTAACTGTTTTTTCTGCACCATCATATACAAACGTACTTGGTGATAATGATACATCCTCTGCAGCAATTTCTTTTTTGTTAATGCTAAATGTTTTTTCTGCAGTTTTACCACCAGCAGTAATTGTAGCTTTGTATGAACCTGCATTTGTTGGTGCTGTTACACTCTTTGTATAACTTGTTGATCCTGTACCCTCATAATTAATCTTTGGTGCTGTAAGTCCAGCTGTTGTCCAAGCAGATGTACCTTCAAGAGATGCACTTACCGGACTACCGGAATAAGTTGCATTCGCTGTAGCAAGGCTTAATTCAACTGTCTTCTCTGTATTCTCATACTCACATTCGGACTCTGCATGGCAAGTACTTTTTGCTATGATTTTCGCGCCAGTAGTTGAATAACTATAGCTATGATTATGCAGCGTAGGTGTTACCTCAACTATAATGTCATATTGCATATAGTTTGTACTTTCACCTATATGAATCTCTACATAAAATGGGGTTGTTTCTGCTGCCAAATCAGTTTCACCTACTGTTAATTTCAGTGCGTTGTTTTCAATTACAGCGCTCACTCCACTTATTACTCCAGTTGGAGTGCCAATAGATGCACCTTCCGGCAAATCTGTAAAGCTTATAACTTTTGTTGAGCCAGCTTTTAAGTTAAGTTTTGCACTAGCAGATGACATTTCTGTAGTCGCGCCAGCTTTTAAAATTGCAAAATTGCTAGTTGCAGTAGCTTCTGCATAATTGCTAGTTGCTGCAAATATAGCTTTTATTGTATACTCTCCAACCGCTGTTGGCCTTGTAGAAGTATAGGTACTATCATCAGCGCCCTTTACTTTGTACTTGTAGTTCACATTGGTTGTTCCATTAGTTGTACTATTAACTACAGGTACAGAAGCAGATGCTCCGTATGCCCAATTGCTCACTGTTACACTACCTACACCATGAGCTTTGTTAACAGTGAAAGGTACATCAACAGTAACCTTATTAGTTGATGCCTCACCATATTGATAAGCGACTGAAGCGATATAGCTTCCAACGTTTATCGGTGCTGTCTCAGAGCCAGTACCTGATTTTGATCCGTTCGCTGTCTCGAAGTACATAACTTTAACATTCTCATTACCAACTGATGGAACAGTTAGTCCTGCAGATGTCCAAGCATTCTGCTGTCCATAATCTCCAAATATAATTGTTGGAGTTACTGGGCTACCAGAGTAACTTCCACCTCTTGCAGAAAGGTTTAATGATAAGGAATCATTACATCCACTATTCTTGCATGCTACTGATAAAACATTACCAGTTACAGAATATCCATAATCGTGGTCTGCAAAGCTTCCATATTCAGCCTTACACACATCACATATTGCCTTTGTATTACATGTAGCCGTTCCGCCACTATGAGCTGCTTTTGCTGTCTTTATAGCACCACAGCAATCATATATTTCCACATGTGAAGCAGATGTCTTTGTCCATGTTGTAGCTGTGCCTTCATGGTTTGATGAATCCAATGAACCTACTATACTATCAAGTTCATTTCCTGATGCATCAACTTTTGCATGACACTCACTATCAGTACACTCATAATACTCAAGAGTTCCTACTGTTTTACAGGTTCCAGGTACAGCATCATGCTTTTTAGCTGTATCCGCAGCATGCACATGAGGCGCACAAACTTCAATAGTAGTTACCTCACTTGCAAACGCTGTTTCTGTAGCCTTATAACGTACCACATATGTACCT
>JAUNJJ010000140.1 GCA_030533325.1 Oscillospiraceae bacterium | reverse complement strand
TGATAAATGGGTTGTAAAATTTGATTGGTTGGAGAGGAATGTAATGGAAGATACAAATTATAGTGCGGCAGATTACATAAGAAGTGACTGCTTTAGATATACCGCAACGGACAATTTGAAAAATGTTATCAAGCTCTACCTTACAAATCCAACATTCAGATGGCAGGTAGCCTTTCGGATGTGCAGTTCGCGGGGGGGGGTACGATTAATCGGTAATTTATTATGGAAGATTAATAGAACCAAGAAGAAAATACTGATTCCAAAGCATACAAAAATAGGATACGGATTAGTTATTGCCCATGGAGGCCCTGTCGTTATAAATGAAACTGCTACTATAGGCAATAATTTTGGGATTTCGCAGTTTACAACTATTGGGTCAAATAGCGGGAGGGCGGCCACTATTGGCGATAATGTATATGTAGGACCAAGCGTTTGCATAGTTGAAAATGTACATATTGGGGATAATGTTACAATAGGCGCAGGTAGCGTAGTAACAAAAGATATCCCTGATAATGCAACAGTTGCGGGAAATTATGCAAAAGTTCTTAACTATAATAATCCTGGAAGATATGCTATAAATCAATGGGGCGTGGAAGGAAGGCGTAGTGAATGAAGGTTGGGATATTGACATTTCAAAATACAGGCAATTTTGGCGCGGTTTTGCAAGCATATTCACTGTGTACTTATTTGATGAATAAAAACATAGACGTTTCAATAATTAATTATCACAATAAAAAAATTGAAGAAAGAGAATTTACATGGGACGATGTCAAATTCACTTATTTTTTCAACCCCAAAAAGATAGTAAAGATTTTTTATATTGATAAGTTAATGAAACAGAAATATCAAAATTTTCAAATTTTTTTGCGCCAGGGCATAAAATATGATGACAAAGACTATTGTGAAGATAATGCTGATGAAATGTTTGAGGATTATGACGCAATAATTGTTGGCAGCGATCAGGTGTGGAATACGACTATTACTGGACATGACAAAACGTATTTTTTGGACAGCGATGATGTAATAAAGATTTCGTATGCAGCATCCATTGGGGATGTGAAGGATATTGATTCGCATGAATTGTTGGAGTGCATAAATAGATTCGATTTGGTTTCGGTGCGTGAGTATCAGGCAAAAGAATTTATTGAAAAAAGAATTAGCAAAGACGTTTCTCTTGTTTCAGACCCAACGTTACTATTGGGTAGAGATTACTGGAAGAGATTTGTTGGGAAGGAGAGCAAATCAAACTATTTATTGCTGTATTTTTATGATGTGCAGCTGGAAAAGGACGCTTTAAATTATGCAGAAAAAAATGGATTAGATGTATTAGTGATTTCATATGGGCTGCCGAAAAAGAGGTATAAGACGGTTTCTCCGACAAAAGTAGAAGAGATATTATCATTGATCGCTAATGCGTCCGTGGTTTTTACTTCTTCTTTCCATGCGGTTGTGTTTTCGTGCTATTTTCATACTCCGTTTTATGCACAAAATTCCAGAAACCCGGCAAGGATCGCCAATTTACTGCGTCAACTTGGAATAGAAAACAAAAAATTAGATGAAAGTATTTCTGATATGGCTGCATTCGATTGGAAATCAGTAGATAGAAATATGGACGTATTGCAGGAGCAATCTGCAAAATATGTTGAGAGAGTCGTGGGTTTATTGAATAATGAAGGCTTTGATAAAAAGGATCGCATTTGAACTGAACTCAATAAAGTATACATCTTTTTTCCCGATAGATCATAAACCGGGTTCATTTCAAAATCCGGATGATTACTGTGGGCCGCTGTATTCATGTGTCAAAAAGATCACGGTTCCTAAAACGACTCAATGTATTGGATCCCTGATCGCTGATGGGCGGTTGTATTGCTGCCCAGCCAATGGCGGGCAGATTATGATGTATGACTTGAAAAACAAATCGTTTTCATTTGGCAGCACAATATCCAGCGGGCCGCTGCTTTTTTCCGGCATAGGGAAGTATGGGAATAATATTTACTGCTTCCCGCGCAGGGCGAACAGTATTGTTGTACATGATCGTATTAACAATACTACGAGAGAAATTGATTTGCGTACTAAGTATCATCAGGAACATCATTATTGTGGAGTAATCACCTCTGAAGGCGTTGCATATCAACCGCCAAGAAACACAAATCATATTCTGAAGATAGATTTAAATAAATTTTCCGTTGAAAAGGTAGATATCTCATTCCCTAAAGCCAAGATCAGATACTCTGGGATCATTTATCATCCGAATGGATATATATACATGATTCCTGAATACAATGGGAAAATCATAGTTCTAGACCCTAAGACGGATAAATTTAGATATATCGGACCTTTTTGGAATGACTGCAGGGCAGTTGGCCCTACAGTTGGGTGCGATGGCAACATTTATGCGGCACTTATTTTCTCAAAAGGAATATTGAAAATCGATGTACAGAAAAATGAGGTGTCGATCATCCAGCCGTCTGTTCATTTTGCGAGCTACGGGTTAGAGAGCGTCAATAGCAAACTGATATCGTTCCCCTCTTATACAGATGGATTTTATGAAGTTGACCTTGCGGGTAAGGAAGTCCATGAGATAGGGACTGTGGATAGGCTCAGCGAAAAAGCCGAATGTGCGGGTGCTTCAGTTGACGAAAATGGGGATATTTATGTCGTTCCATGTTATGGTGAGAATATTTATGTTTTGAAAAAAAACAGTATGTGCAATATAAATTACACATACGACAACAGCTTTTAGCAGGAGATTGATTAAGATGAGTTTAGTAAACTACATTAAAAGAGCAGGAAAATACATCATCAAAGGAGTGCCGGAGAAAAAGGTATTCGTTAGTGTCGATAATGTTAATATTGGAGATACCTTGAAAGGAAAAAATTGTTATCACTGGCGGAGGAAGCGGTATATGGAAGGCAATCGCTGAAAAATGTGCTTCTGAAGGTGCAGATGTGCTAATTATTGGACGCAGTGAAAATAAATTGAAAATGGTTTCTGATCAATTTGATAACATCGCTCCTTTTGTTTGCGATATTACAAATGGCGATGATCTAGAAAAATTAAAGGATCATATGGCTGGATCGGGGATCGATATTTTAGTTAATAATGCGGGAGTGTATAAGAACATTAAAATTGCTAATACAAATGAGAACGATTACGATTTAATTTTTGATACAGATATGAAAGCGGCATATTTTGTGACCCAAAAACTGCTGCCGCTGATGAATAGGGGAGGAGAAGTTCTGAATATCGTATCAGACACTGCGTTTATAAATAGCACCAATCCATATCATTTAGCTAAAGCCGCTATGGCAGCATTTACCAGGGGCTTAGCTAAAGAATTGTTGGAGTACGAAATTAGAGTGAATGGCATAGCTCCGGGGCCAACCTTGTCAGAAATCAATACAACAGATCCCCAAAATGGGTTGCAGCGTACTGACAAATACAGAGTACTGCTTGCTGAGGAAGTAGCCAATGTTGCGTGGTTTTTGATTTCGGATATGGCAATAGCAATAAATGGCCAGATGATTTGCTGTGATGAAGGGGATAGTCTGAGATGAAAGAGATGCGGCGAGTAAAAGCAATTGTTAAAGATAGGCTGGATATTGCGGGGCATAAAAACGAGATCGCACAGTTAATAATTAATATCCAGAATTTAACAGCAAAGGTAAATAAAGTTGATGCAAAGCTGGTATTTGTTTCTGTTCCAAATGTAAATAGATTGGATAATTTAACAGATGAGCAATTAAAGAGAATTCAAAATTGGACATTTGATTTCAATAATATTGACATTGAAGATGCAAAATTGATCCATACATTATACGACGAAAATGTTTCCAGTGAATACATCCAGCAAATCTATGATGGCGTTAAGGTGTTTGAACAAAATGGATGTCACTATTTATCTGACTTTACTTCTCAGTATGTGAATATTATGAATGGCCATCGCTTGACTGTTAATCAGCCAGACGCATTTGATGACAGTGTTTATATCTATGGGTCCTGCACAGCCCGCGGCACTGGCGTTGAGGACTCAATGACTATAGAGAGCTTCATGCAGAAATTATGTAATGAAAAATTTGGAAGTAAATATCGAATCGAGAATTGCGGTGTAGGATGCGGATCATACATGGAAGATGATTTCAGACATATTGAAGAAACAAAAATTGGTTCCGGAGATATAGTAATTGTTCTGGAACCATTTAAGGCATGGGAGATATTTGCGATAAAGAAAGCAAGGGCATCTTACTTTGACTTATCAGAGGACTTTAATAAAAACCCAATCAATGAAGAGTGGTTTTTAGATTACACGGGCCACACACTTCCCGCAGGCAATAGGCACATAGCAAAATTCAGTTTTGACAGATTGGTTAAAATGGGTCTGCTGACAAGTGAAACATCCCATGAAAAAGTGTACACTCAAATCACGGAGAAATATGTTGAAAACGAAGAACTCAAGGCGTATTTGCGCCAAATAAAAGAACTGGATAGAGGGACTAAGTTAAATGGGGCTATTGTGATGAACTGTAATCCCTTTACATTGGGACACAGATATTTAATTGAAAATGCTTCTAGAACTGTTGATACCCTTTATATTTTTGTAGTAGAAGAAAATCGTTCGTTTTTCAGTTTTGAGGACAGAATTGAATTAGTGAAAAAAGGGTGCGCTGACCTGGGCAATGTTGTCGTCATTCCCAGTGGAAAATTTATTATTTCGGCATCGACCTTCCCGGGATACTTTAACAAAGACTACGATAATACGATCAAGGTTGATACTTCCGAGGATGTTTCTATTTTTGGGCGTTATATTGCAAAGGAATTGAATATTTCAAAACGGTTCGTTGGCGAAGAGCCGCTTGACCCGGTTACCAATCAATATAATCTGTCCATGAAAAAGATTTTGCCCTTGTTCGGGATCGAATTGATTGAAATACCAAGGAAAGAATCGGGGAGCAAGGTCATCAGCGCTTCAAGGGTAAGAGAATATTTGAAAAATAAAGATTTTGATGCCATAAAGGCCATCGTCCCTGCATCTACATATGAATATTTAAAGGAAAGGTATATGGATGAATGATAAAGTAATCAAAACTTTCATTGGAAAAAGTGACCATTTGCCTACAAGAATGAGGTCAACATCCGGCGGTGTATTTTTTATATTGGCACGGTATGTTATAGAGAGTAAGAACGGAGTAGTCTTTGGCGCAGGCTTCAATGAAAAATTTGAGGTAAGACATACTTATGTGGATAAAACAGAGGAATTATTCAAATTACAAGGTTCTAAATATCCTCAGAGCAGGATAAGTGGAGTGTATGCAAAGATAAAAGAATTTCTCCAGCAAGGCAGATTCGTTTTGTTTAGTGGACTTCCCTGCCAAATTGTTGCTTTGAGGAAATATTTGGGCTCTGATTATGAGAATCTTCTATGCGTAGATTTGATCTGCTATGGCGTAGCGTCCCCCGGACTGTGGAAGGATTACTTGGATGTTTTTTGGGCAAACAAAAAGATAAAAAGAATAGTTTTTAAAGATAAGCATAAAAGTGGGTGGAAGAAGTGGAACACACTAATCGAAACCCAGGACGCAAGGTATTTCCTGCATGATGAGACTAATGTATATATGTCTGGATACCTAAAAGGGGCTTTTATGAGGCCTTCTTGTGAATACTGCAGATGTAAAGGCACAAACAGGGACAGCGACATTACTTTGGGCGATGCGTGGGGGAAGGGGGAGACACACCGGTTAAATGATAACTGCGGTTTGTCTGTGATCCTGATAAATTCTGAAAAAGGTTCTGCTTATTTCGACGCAATACGCAAAGAACTGGCATACGAGGAAGTTGATTTTGAAGATTATATGAAGGGGAACCCTTACTATTTTGAAACACATAAATTCAACGAAAAGCTGCTGAATGAATTTTTAGAAACAAAAGATAAAAATGAGTTAAGGGCTTTTAAGAATATTACGATTTCTTCCTTTAAGTCATTTGTTAAGTACATAATTTATTTTATAAAAGGAACGGAGAAAATTGATTGATATGTCTGGCAGTAGAACAAAAAATTCCGTACAGAATATATATGCCGGTCTGATCAATAAGATAATTACTAGCATATTACCTTTTATTGTAAGGACGGCGATGATTTATGTGATCGGTGAAAAGTATTTGGGATTGAACAGCCTGTTTTCATCGATTCTACAAGTATTAAGTTTATCAGAATTGGGCTTCACAGAAGCCATTACTTATAGTTTGTATAAGCCTATTTCTGAAAATGATAACGGAACAATATGCAGATATCTTTCTTTCTTTAAAAAAACATATAGAATAATAGGAATAATAATATTTAGTATAGGTGTTGTTTTAATCCCTGTGTTGCCGCTTCTGGTTAATGGAGAAATTCCATCCGGAATAAATATAACACTGGTGTATTTAATCTTTTTGATAAATACAGTGCTTAGTTATTTACTTTTTGCATATAAGAATGTGTTGTTCGTTGCATTCCAAAGAGTGGGGACATCTAATAATATTGATACCGGTATTTATATTATACAAACTATATTTCAGATTTTGGTACTTATTCTTTATCGGAATTATTATTATTATCTTCTCATAATGCCTGCCCTGACGATTTTGAAAAACATTCTAATATCAAAAAAAGCAGATAGAATTTTTAATGATATACGTCCTAGTGGATATTTGGATTCGCACGAAAAGGCATCTATATTTGTTCAAATTAAAGGTATAATGATCGGGAAACTAAGTGATGTTTCTAGAAACTCGTTTGATAGTATAATTCTGTCATCGTATCTTGGCTTGACAGCCTGTGCTGTGTACGGAAATTACTACTATGTGTATGTTCTGTTGTATAGCATACTATTAATTATTGGGAGATCGGTGCAAGCTAGCGTAGGAGATAGTATTGTAAAAGAAACCATTGACAAAAGTTTAAGAGATTTTAATAATTTATCTTTCTTCATGATTTGGTTAAATACTATTATGGCGGCACTGATGCTTACCTTGTATCAGGATTTTATGATATGGTGGGTTGGCAAAGATTTGATATTAAGCGAGTTAGAGATGATACTGTTTGTAATATATTTTCATTGTATTTCTTTAACACCAATAAGAAATATGTATTTAGATGGTAATGCATTGTGGTGGAAAGCAAGGAAAATGTTTGTACTTGAGGCAACCGGAAATCTGGTGCTTAATATTCTTTTGTGCAAGCTGATAGGTTTAAAAGGTATCTTATTAGCAACAATCTCCACAATTTTCATCTTTAATCTTTTGGGGCGATCCTATATCTTGTACAAAGAGTATTTTGGAATTAAAAATTATAAAGAATATTTGAAATCGATAGTTTTGAATATCATTATATCACTCTTTGTCTGTTTTATATGCTTACTGACATCCAAAATAATAGATGTAAAAGTCACAATTGTATCTATGCTTCTAAAGGGGCTGGTAACAAGCGTAATCTCTATTGTTATACTTTGGATGCTTACACACAGAAAAGAGGAATACATATGGATGAAAAATTTGCTTTTGAAAATTATAAAAAGACCGTAAAAACTCGAATTGCTGCAAGTAAAGAAAGGTGTTGTGGATGCGAAGTATGTGCAGCTGTATGTCCTGTTAATGCAATCACGATGAAGAAAGATAAATCTGGATTTTATTATCCTAGTGTCAATAATCAAATATGTGTAGGATGTAAAAAGTGTGAAAATGTCTGTCAATTCATTATTTAATGACTGGAACACGATTGATAAATTCTAAAAATTGGAGGAGAATTGAAATGAAAGCTAAGTTACCGTATTTAATCGCTGAAATGGGTGTAAACTTCTATGATACTGCTAAATCATTGGGGATTACTCCATTGGAGGCAGCAAAGCTTTACATCGACAGAGCGGCAGAGGCAGGAATAGATT
>JAUNJJ010000029.1 GCA_030533325.1 Oscillospiraceae bacterium | reverse complement strand
ACGGTGGTGTGAGAGGTCGGCTAATCAAATAATGGTTAGCCTCCTACTCGATTTAACATTATCTGCTGGTTGTGTGAAAATATATCAGAACGCAATTTTCTTTTCGATATATTCAACAAGATCGTTGATATTTACACGTTCCTGTTCCATTGTGTCACGGTCACGTACTGTTACACAGTTGTCCTTTTCGAGTGTATCGAAGTCATATGTGATACAGAACGGTGTACCGATTTCATCCTGTCTTCTGTAACGCTTACCAATCGTGCCGGCTTCATCGTAGTCAACCATGAAGTGCTTTGAAAGCATAGCATAAAGTTCTTCAGCCTGAGGTGAGAGCTTCTTTACGAGCGGGAGAACTGCACACTTGAACGGTGCGAGAGCAGGGTGGAAGTGAAGTACTGTTCTGACATCCTTCTTTTCATTTCCGTTCTTGTCAACGGAAACAAGTTCTTCTTCATCATAAGCTTCAGAGAGAACTGAGAGGAAGAGTCTTTCAACACCGAGTGAAGGCTCGATAACATATGGTATATACTTTTCATTTGTTTCAGGATCGAAGTATTCAAGTGACTTGCCACTTGTGTTGATGTGCTGTGTAAGGTCGTAGTCTGTTCTGTCAGCAACACCCCAGAGTTCGCCCCATCCGAATGAAGGGAAGAGGTATTCGAAGTCTGTTGTAGCCTTTGAATAGAAGCAGAGTTCTTCAGGATCATGGTCACGGAGTCTGAGGTTTTCTTCCTTAAGACCGAGACTGAGAAGCCAGTCCTTGCAGAACTGTCTCCAGTATGCAAACCATTCGAGGTCTGTGCCCGGTTTGCAGAAGAATTCAAGTTCCATCTGTTCAAATTCTCTTACACGGAAGATGAACTTACCAGGTGTGATTTCGTTTCTGAATGACTTACCGATCTGGGCAACACCGAAAGGTACCTTTTTACGTGTTGTACGCTGGATATTTGCGAAGTTTACGAAGATACCCTGTGCGGTTTCAGGTCTGAGGTAGATTTCCGACTTTGAATCTTCAGTTACACCCTGAAATGTTTTGAACATAAGGTTGAACTGTCTGATATCAGAGAAGTTTGACTTTCCGCATTCAGGGCATGTGATGCCTTTTTCTCTTATGTAGTCCATCATCTGTTCATTTGACCAGCCGCTTGGGTTTGTTCCGTCAAAGTTTTCGATGAGGTTGTCAGCTCTGTGTCTTGTCTTGCATTCCTTACAGTCCATAAGAGGATCTGAGAATCCGCCGATATGACCTGAAGCAACCCATGTCTGCGGGTTCATGAGGATAGCACTGTCAAGGCCGACATTGTACTTGTTTTCCTGAACGAATTTTTTGAGCCATGCCTGCTTGATGTTGTTCTTAAGCTGCATGCCGAGCGGGCCGTAGTCCCATGTGTTTGCAAGACCGCCGTAAATCTCTGAGCCCGGGTATACAAATCCTTTTGATTTGCAGAGGTCAACGATTTTATCCATAGTTTTTTCTGTGTTTAACATAAAAAATACCGTCCTTATTATATAGTTATCAAATTATATTGTATGATAAATACAGAAGGATGTCAAGTAAAAGCGAAAAATTTATTATATCATTATTCCACACAGCTTTCAACACTATGTGGAAAACTATGTGGAACAAAAGTTGATATATGGTGAAAACAGAATCGCATGTGCGGAAATTCTGTATCCTGACGCAGTTGAAAAAACAGAAATACTGTTTAACCTGTGTTGAAAAATCAGGTTAAATCATCTATTACATCCGATACAAGATCTCCGGCATCCCTTACAGCAGTTTCAGCAGCTTCAGGGATTTTTTCGAGAGGAGATGTTTCATCAGGCATAACTCCGTGTTCTGAAACATCTCCGTATCCCTTATCTGTAAAGTGTCTGTCTGATTCAGATGTTTTTGCTGGTGACTCGGAAACAGTATATGTTGTTCCGGCTGTGGTTTCAGATTTTGTAACAGCAGGTGTGCTGCCCGGATTCTGTGTTGTGTTGTTATTTTTTCCGCATGATACAAGTGCACAGCTTAGAATAAAGCACAGCAGTGAAACGGCAATCGCTTTTTTCATTTTTGCATTTTCCTTTCATACTTTTGATTAAACTGTAAATTATGCAGCATAATTACAGTGAACGAAAAAATGTTTTTCGTTTACAATAGTATTTCACATTATAAGAAATATATACGGAAACAAAAAAGTCCCTGCTGTAAAAATGTACAGCAGAGACTGTTTATTGCTGAAAAAGCATACGGTATTTGTTGGGTGTATATGAGGTGTTCTGCTGGAACAGTCTCATAAAATATTTTTCGTCTTCATAGCCGCATTTTGAGGCGATGGCTGTGACGCTCATTGATGTGGTGCACAGGAGATATTTTGCCATGGCTATTTTGCTGCGTATGCAGTCCTGATGATAACTTATGCCGAAATATTTTTTATAGATATTTCTGAAATATCCGGTGCTCAGGCAGAGCTTCTGGCATATTTCTTCAGAGTAGTATGATTCTGAAGGATTCAGATAGATATTGCTGCGAAGATTCTGAAATTCAGAAAAATGAGGAAGGCTTAGTTTCGATGTCCTTTCCGCAACTTCTCTGTTTATTTTTTCAGCTAATACAGCAAAGCTCTTTTCATAGTCAAAGTCTTTTGTATCGAAATTTTCAGTCGCACAGACAAATGAATTTATGCCATACTCTGTTATATATGAAGAGGCGTGCAGGAGCAGGCAGCTTATCTTGTCTGTGAGAATATCGCAGAAGTCCTCAGGATAGTTCCCGATACCGGCAAATATGTATGCGGTTTCTGACAGACGTCCGCACAGTTCATTCCTGCTGGTTGAAAGTGATTTCATTATGTCGGTTATTTCCCTGAGTGTTTTCAGGCGGTTTTCCTGATTTTCAAACTGAATATTCTTTGAAAAAAGTTCGGTTTTAAGTACCGTAAGACATATTTTCGTTCCTTCCGGTGCAGAGGCGGCGGCTCTTCTGACTGCATTTTCAAAACCTGGTTTTTTCAGCATGCCTGTGCTCGAATCGTGAGTCTGGGAAAATCCGTGGCATTGCGTAAGATAGTTTATATCATTTTTCATTCTGAGCATCTCAAGTGCGTTTGATACAGTTTTAAGCCAGTTTCTGAATATGGAGTCATATGTATCAGGGTTACGGTATACAGTAACTATATATCCGAAGTACCTGTCACCGAAAAACAGAGGATTAAAATAATATGCACATGGTTCACTGCAGTATGACAGGATAGATGAGACATCATTTTCTGTTACAAATGAAGTTTTGTATTCATTTGTAAATTCATTTTTTATGGTGTAGCAGTTCATAACTGAACCGGTTACTCCTTCAGGTGTGGTGTTGTTGTACCAGTCCTCAAAGAGGCACAGGTACATTGCGTCAAGGTCTCTTACCATGTATGTGAAGTGGGAAAGAGCTGATACATAATCGTTCATTGATGTACAGAGAGTAAGACGCTCTTCAAAATCGCTGAAGAGATTAAAGTCTCTGTATATCCGGTCTGTTTTCTTTTCCTTAAGTTCTTCGTTGTATTCTTTCCGGCATATGCCGCACCCACAGGAGTCGCCGGGAATGAATCTTCCTTTAAGAGAATATTTAGGTTCATATTTCTGATGACTGAGTTTTGCGTAAAGGATTCTGACTGATTCAGCACCGAGTGCCTTTCTGTTTCTCTGGTATGTGGATAAAACAGGATAATGGTAAACTCTCTGTAGTATATGTTCATATCCCACTACTAAAAGAGAGTCAGGAATGGTAATATCATGTTCGGAAAATTCGTCAAGCAGACCGTATGCCATATAGTCATTTGCACATACAAGAGCTTCCGGAACACGACGTTTTCCTTTTATATACTGTTCTGCAAGATCCTTTCCGGAGTTGAACCAGAAGTTCCCGTAAACAACTTTGTCATTACTGAATTCAATACCGTGTTTTTCAAGGGACCTGCGGTATCCTTCGACTCTTTTTGACGATACTTCAAGGCCTTCACCGCCGGTTATTATATCTATGTTTCTGCACCCGTGTACTTCAATAAGATGGTCTGTTATATCTTCCATATCAGCGGCATCGTCCGTGTTTATAACATCAAAATAAGGTAGAACAAGGTCGTCTGACGGTGAACCTATGACTACAACAGGTATTTCCGGACGCTTACGGAGATAGTTCTTTATGTGATTCTGAAGTTCGTTGTTTGCAATAGCTTCAGAAATGAGGATGAATCCGTCGATTCCTGAAGAACTGAGCAGTCCGTATATATTATTTTCCTTGTGGCAGTCAAGCATACAGACATTTTTGTCGGGATTATAAATGTTTGAAATAACAACAGTGTCTGTATTAAGAGACTTTGCCTGTTCTATGATTCCCTCCATGATTCGCCGCTGTTCTATATCGGAAGCCTGAGCTGCAACAACGCCGAAGGTGAGTCTTCTTTTCTGCATAATTATCACCTCGAATACAAATGAATTTTTTATGTTCAGTAAAATACGGTTTTTTTATATCAATTCTATATAAATTATATCACGTATATTTTTTAATGTCAATAAAAAATGTGTATTTTATCTACTAATATGTGTGAAATGTGGGTTGTCTATAATACAAATTAATGTTAAACTTTATAAGTAGGGTTGCGGTACTGCAGAGCGTTTTGTGCAGTATCACTAAATTATAATTAACTTATTTGTCGGTGTGACCACATGACAGAAAGGGAAAGGTTTGTATGTATAATATAAGAAAATTACTTAAACGCAGTTTGTCGCTTATGACTGCGACGGCTCTTACAGCTGTTATGGCTGGTGCTATTGTTCCGGGAACTGAACCGGAGACAGTAAATGCAGCAACTACAGCGACTGTTGATCTTTCGAAAACCTATCAGTATATCAGAGGATTCGGTGGTATTGATCTTCCTGAATGGCAGGGATATTCCTTATCTGATAAAGAGCTTGCGAGAGCATTCGGAAACGGTCCTGATCAGCTGGGACTTACAGTTCTCCGAGTATATGTAAATCCTGACAAGAATCAGTGGAATAAGACTCTTAAAACTGCACAGTACGCAGCAAAGTCTGGGGCAACAGTATTTGCTACACCGTGGGAGCCACCGTCCAGTCTCGCTGTAAACGGACCTGCAAAGGGTACGGTTAAGGATGGCAGAAATGTTGGCGAAGGCGGCAAAAAGTATCTTCCTTCACAGAATTACGGTGCTTATGCACAGCATCTTAATGATTTCGGTAAATATATGAATCAGAATGGTGTTCCGCTCTACTCTATTTCAGTTCAGAATGAGCCGGACTTCGCCAGTGAGTGGACATACTGGTCACCTGATGAAACAACAAACTTCATCGCCAATTATGGTGACAAGATTACAAGTACAAGACTAATGTCTCCTGAAACATTCCAGTACGGAGCATGGGGCGACGGCAGAGATTTCTACAACAAAATTCTTAACAACCAGAAAGCTATGGCCAACTGTGATGTTTTTGGTACACATTTCTATGGCACACCAAGAAACAAGATGGATTTTCCGGCACTGGAAAGCTGCGGCAAGGAAATCTGGATGACGGAGGTTTATGTTCCGAACTCAGATGCAAACTCTGCAAACAGATGGCCTGAGGCAATTCAGGTTGCAGAAAACATTCATAACGGTCTTGTTGTTGGTAATATGAGTGTATACACATGGTGGTATATCAAGAGACAGTACAGCCTTCTGGAGCAGAACGGCAGCGATGGTGCCATTACAAAGCGTGGTTACATGATGGCACAGTATTCAAAGTATGTAAGACCGGGATATAAGAGAACAGAAGTTACTGAACAGCCTCAGAATAACGTTCTTGTTTCAGCGTACAAGGGTGAAAACAACAAAGTTGTTATCGTAGCTATCAATAAGGGTACAACTGAAGTAAACCAGCAGTTTGCAATAAGCGGACAGACAATTACAGAAGCAGTAAGATACAGATCTTCAGGTTCTGAAAACCTTGCACAGACAAAGATGTCTCCTTCAGGCAGCGGTTTTAACTCACAGCTTCCTGCAAACAGTGTATCCACATATGTTTGCACAATCAGCGGCAGTCACGGAGTAAACGGTGGAGATTCAGATGGTCCTGTGGTAAGCGAACCGCTTAAGCCAGATGCAAACGGTTACTACTATCACGATACATTTGAAGACGGAAGTGACGGCTGGGAAGTTAGAGGTTCAATTAAGGAAAGTCTTAGCGGAAGACAGCCTTATGCTGGAACAAATGCATATGTTGTTTCAGAAAGAACAGCTGCATGGAACGGTCTTCAGAAAAACCTTCCTGCTGACACATTCAAGCCTGGTGAAAAATTCTGCTTCAGTGCATGTGTAAACTTCCTTGATGCAGATGTGGAAACTGAAAAATTCAGCCTTACACTTCAGTATAAGGACGGCTCAGGCGAAACAAAGTATGCAAATATCGATTCAAAGACATGTACCAAGGGACATTATGTACAACTTTATAATCCACAGTATCAGATTCCTGCGGGAGCAACAGATATGCAGCTTGTAGTTGAAACAACCGAAGGAACAATGAACTTCTATGTTGACGAAGCTATCGTTGCAGTAGCAGGTACAGTTATAAACGGGCCAAAGGAACAGGAGATTGTTACAACAACAGTTACTACTACTGTAACAACAACCGCAGCAACAACTACTACAGCATCTGCGACGCAGCCTCCTGTAACAACAGTAACAACTACTGAAGCGACAACAGTTCCTGTAACAACAGCTGCAGCTCCTGAGACTCTCAAGGGCGATGCAGACAGCAACGGAGTATTGTCCTCTTCAGACCTTATCCGTGTGATTCAGCATCTTATAGGCAAGGTTACACTTGATGGTACAGATTACAGCAATGCAGATATGAATGATGACGGAAGACTTTCTATCGTCGATGCGATAAAGCTTAAGAATCTTCTTTTACAGTAATTTGTACATATAATTTAAAATACAAATAATTAAAAAATCCCGGTATTCATACTGATACCGGGATTTTAAAAAAAATATATATAAGAATGTGTATTTTATCTACTAAATTATGTGAAATGTGGGTTGCTATGAATGAAATTGTATGGTATCATTAAGTACATAAAAGGTGAGTGTGAACAAAATTAAACTGTGTCGCCTTGTATTAATTAACGATTTTATCTTTAAGCCTCTTAAATTTTTATATAAGAACCAGTGAGATCCCTCGGAAACATCGTTTCTGGGGGATTTTACTTTGTGCGTACAAATCTTCGTGAGTAAAGTGTACAAATAGCGTTCTTATATGCACTTTGTCCACTTGAATATGCAGTTTGTGGGTTGAGGTAATTATACACGTTATGTTATAATTGCATTATATAATTCGGAGATTGTGCAAATGAATTGTTAAAAGTGTATTGTTGTAAATTCGAAACGGAGGAATTTAAAATGTGTAAAGTAAAAAGAACGGCAGCTTTTCTGACTGCAGCCGCAGTAATGGCCTCAGGTCTTGCCTTTCTGAACAAGAATTCACCTGATATGACAGCTCTTGCCCTTGAAGCAGGACAGGTGGCAAATCCGATTATTTATTCGGACGTTCCTGATCCGGATATTATCAGAGTAGGAGATACTTACTATATGGTAAGTACAACTATGTACTTCAATCCGGGTGCACCGATAATGAAGTCAAAGGACCTTGTTTCATGGGAGATCTGTAACTATGTATATGATACCTACCACGACAGCAACAAGCAGAATCTCGTAGGTGGCGAGCATGATTATTCACATGGTTCATGGGCTGCCAGCCTGAGATACAACAAGGGTACGTTCTACGTTTTCTTTGGAAGTTATGGTTCAGGAAAGTCATATATCTACAAGACCACTGACATTGAAAACGGAAAATGGACAAGAAGTGAAATAAACGGAATGTATCATGACGCTTCCATGCTCTTCGATGATGACGGAAGAAACTATCTTGTATTTGGCGGCGGCGGTGAAATCAAAATCAAGGAACTCAATTCCGAGATGACAGGTTTTGCAAACGGTGCACAGGAGAGAACAATCTTTAAAACAGGTCTTTCAGGACTCAGCGGTGAAGGTGCTCATATTCAGAAGATAAACGGATACTACTACGTATTTATTATTGCATGGCCAAGTGGAAGCGGAAGAATTGAACTTTGCTACAGAAGCAAGAGTCTTAACGGACCTTTTGAAGGCAAGACTATTCTTGATTCCGGTATCGGCACATACGGTTCAGGTGTTGCACAGGGCGGTATTGTTCAGACTCCTGACGGAGACTGGTACGGCCTTCTGTTCCAGGATCACGGAGCCATAGGACGTATACCGGCTCTTGTACCTGTAACCTGGCAGGATGACTGGCCGATTATGGGCGTAAACGGTAAATGTCCGGTTGTTCTCAATATTCCGGGCGGACATACAGGTACATCACTTGCAAAGGACGATGATTTTACATACAGTTCAAATAAACTTAAGCTTGAATGGCAGTGGAATCACAATCCTGACAGTAAATACTGGTCAGTAACAGACAGACCGGGCTGGCTTCGTCTTACAAACGGATACACGTCAAAGAGCATTGTTCAGGCAAGAAACACACTTACAATGAGAACAGAAGGTCCTTCCTGTTCCGGTATCATCAAGATGGACGTTTCACATATGAAGCCGGGTGACTGCGCAGGTCTCTCAGCGTTCCAGTACAATTACGGAAATGTCGGAGTACGCGTTACAGACAGCGGTGAAAAGAAAATCTACATGGCGTCAAACGGTGGATACGGCGGCGACAATGTAATGGACAGCTATGACAAGATTGAAGAAGAAGTTGCATTCAGCGGTGATACTGTTTATCTTAAGACGGACTTCAAATTCAACAATGTTGGCAGTGACTACAGCCTTTCAAACAATATAGACAAGGTTAATTTCTATTATTCAACAGACGGCTCAAACTGGAATAAAATCGGTAAGGAAATCGGCATGACATATGACCTTAAGTTCTTCACCGGTTACAGAAATGCTATCTACAGTTACGGAACAAAATCAACAGGCGGATATGTTGACATAGATTATTTTGATTACGACCGTGCAGAATGGAATGCACCTACAGTAGTTGAACCTGATGCGGACGGCTACTGGTTCCATGATACTTTTGAAGGAAGCACAGGCGGCTGGTCAGGCAGAGGGGGAGCTTCAGTTGCGACAAGCGGAAGGTCGCCTTATTCCGGGGCTGAAGCACTTTTGGTTTCGGATCGTAAAGCTGCATGGAACGGTGCACAGAAGCCGCTCAGCACAGCAATATTCAAGCCGGGTGAAGAATACGCATTCAGTGTATGTTTCCAGAACCTCGAAGGCGCTGACCAGGTAGAGTACAAACTCACTCTTCAGTATGATGCCGGCGGCGAGACGCATTTTGATATGATCGCACAGGAATTTGCTTATCAGGGCGAATATGTTCAGCTTTATAATCCGAATTACAGGATTCCTGAAGGTGCTTCAAATCTTTATCTTATAGCTGAAACAACAGAAGAGCTTTGTAACTACTACATAGACGAAGCAATAGCTGCACCGGCAGGAACAGAAATCGACGGACCTGCATCAAATGTAATTCCTGCAACAAAGATAAAGGGTGACCTTGACTTTGACAGCAAAATTACAGTAGCGGATCTTGTTCTTCTCAAGAGCGGTATTATAGAAGGCTTCAGCAGCAAGAGTGCTCAGACTAATGGTGACACAGACCAGAACGGAACGGTAGATGCAGCAGATGTGATTTTGCTTCAGGAATATCTTTTTGGCATGATTTCAGAATTTACGGAAAAAAACTGATGAATCACGGCAGTCAGCATTCAGCTGCAGTGTGAGACAAAAAATTATAGTGAACAAAAAAGGTTCGGTATCCTGAAAACGGGATGCTGAATCTTTTTTTTGTTATAGTCATGAGGGAATATGAGTTATAGTTAAATAGCAATAATGATTGTGACATATAACAAATCGCACTTGGAAATTGCCTGTGTTTTATTGGAATTTCTGTAGAAAAATTAAAAGATTATTGCGGAAATTATAGTAATTTGGTATAATAAATTATGTAGGTTAGTAGAATTCATTTTTTTGGTTAATGGAGGCTTTTATGAAAAATTCAAAAAAAGTTGCTGCAGGAATAGTAAGTGTTGCAATGCTTGCAACTATTGCTTCAGCTTATTCGGTACCATCAGAACAGGTTAATGCTGAAGAGGATGTTCTTTTCTCTGCTGATTTTGAGGACGGTGAACTCGGAGGCTTTTCAAGAAGAGGTGAAGATGAAACTCTTGAAGTAATTGATACTGATGCACACGGCGGAGAAAAATCACTTTGTGTAAGTACAAGAGCAAAGAGCTGGAACGGTCCGCAGGTTGCTCTTGATGATGTAATCGAGGCAGGTGAGCAGTACATTGTAAATGCATTTGCAAAATCAGAGTATTACAGTCAGCTTACACTCAGCATGCAGTACAATGATGCTGAAGGACAGACACATTACGACAATGTTCTTAAGCAGGACAGCAAGGACGGCAGCTGGCTCGAATACAATACAAAGTTCAGCTTCCCGGCAGGTTCAACAGACAAGTATCTTTACTTTGAATCAAGCGATGCAAGTGTAAAGATTTATGTTGATGACTTCCAGATTACAACAACACCTGATGTAGCTATTGAGGATCTCACATCACTCAGAGCATATTACTCAGATGCATTTAAGATTGGTACAGCTATTACACCGAGTGATCTCGCTTCAAAACCGTTTATGAAGCTTGTGGACAGGCATTTTAGCGGAAGTATTACTGTGGGCAACGAGATGAAGCCTGATTACGTACTTAATTATAATGCCACACAAAAATATTTTGAAGAAACAGGCGATGATGAAAATCCGCAGGTTTCATTTGCTCAGGCAAAGCCGGTTCTTGATTACTGTCTTAAAAATAATATTCCTGTAAGAGTTCATACGCTTGTATGGCACAGCCAGACTCCTGAATGGTTCTTCAAGGAAAACTATGATGCCAGCGGTGAATATGTTTCAAAGGAAAAAATGACAAAGCGTATGGAAAACTACATAAAGAATTTCTTTGAAACACTTACAGAGCTTTACCCTACACTTGACTTCTATGCATGTGACGTTGTAAATGAAGCATGGCTTGATGACGGTACACCTCGTAGGCCAGGTCATCCTGACCAGAGCAACGGTTACGGTGCGTCCGACTGGGTTGCTGTATACGGCGACAACTCATTTATTGAACCTGCATTTACATTTGCAAGAAAGTATGCTCCGGAAGGCTGCAAGCTTTACTACAACGACTTTAATGAATACATGGGTAAGAAAACCAAGATTGTAGAGATGGCAACAGAGCTTAAGGAAAAGGGTGTTATTGACGGTATCGGAATGCAGTCACACCTTGATGCAAGACAGAACATGGGTTCAGCTTTTCCTTCAGTTAGTATGTATGAGTCTGCTATAAAGGATTATGTTGAAACAGGCCTTGACGTTCAGATTACAGAACTTGATGTAACTATTCCTGAAAATTCAGGTGACCAGTACTTTGAACACCAGGCAGAATACTACAACGGCATAATGGATGCTATTGAAAAATACAAGGACAATATCTCAGCAGTTGTATTCTGGGGTGTTACAGATGACGCCAGCTGGAGAGCTTCACAGCTTCCGCTTCTCTTTGACGCAGAGTATAAGGCAAAGCCAGCTTTCTATTCAATTATTGACGGACTCACACCTGGTGATATTCCTGAAGTAACTTCACCTTCTGAGCCTCCTGTAACAACACCTGCTGTTACAACAACTTCTGCTGCGGAAGTTACAACTGTTTCAGAGACAGTTACTGATGTTCCGGCAGAGACCACAACATCATCAGACTCTACTCCCACAGAAACGGTTTACGGGGATATTGATATTAACGGTCATGTTGACGTTACTGATCTTTCTATGCTTTCGCTTTACCTCATCGGGGACCAGAGATTAGAAGGTCAGGCACTTCTGAATGCAGATGCGGATGCAAGCGGAGATGTTAATATTGCAGACCTTGCGCGTTTAAGACAGTACCTTTCAAAAATTATTGACAAGCTCGGAAAATAATTGTTATAAAAAAAGACAGATGTACATTGTACATCTGTCTTTTTTTATACAGTTAAAATGTGTCAAAATTATGACAAAATCATAGTATTTATTGACTGAATATAATGGAATAGTGTATAATAATTATAAACATTGTCTTTGATAATAGTGTTATTTCTATAAACTTGAACGGAAGTGATTATTTTGAAACGAAAAATAGCAGGAATTTGTGCTCTCCTGATAGCATCCGCTGTTTCGGTAAGTGTGCTGGCAGCAGTTAAAGGGGACGCAAACAACGACGGCGAAGTTACTGCAAAGGACCTTACAAGGATAGGAAAGTACCTTATGGGTACTAAGGAACTTGACGAGGAACAGTTCAGCGGTGCGGATATGGACGGCAACGGCATAGTAAATATTGTTGACTATATTCTTGAAAAGGAATATCTTCTTTCAGGTGAGAACGGCGGGCAGACGGTTGTTTCTGTTCCGGGATTTTCAGCAGAGAGCGGATTTTATGAAAGTGACTTTGAACTTACTCTTACTGCTGCAGAGGGTTCAACGGTTTACTATACTACTGACGGAAGCGTTCCTACAACGGAATCAGAAGTTTACAGCGCTCCGCTTAAGATTACAGACCGGACATCACAGCCGAATGTCTATTCTGCGCGAACTGATGTTTCAAGCAGCGATTTTATCCCTTCTAATGTTACAAAGGGAACGATAGTGAAGGCATTTGCTGTAGACAAGGACGGAAACGCAAGTGAAATTGTAAGTAAATCATATTTTGTCGGCATAGACATTATGAAACAGTACGGCGGATTCCCGGTTGTCAGCCTTACAATTGACCCTGATGACTTCTATGACTATGAGAGAGGTATTTATGTGCAGGGTAAGATTTATGATGAATATGTTGCATCAGGTCAGAGCAATCCTATGCAGCCATGGACTGATGAGGCCAACTACACTCAGAGGGGTAAGGACTGGGAAAGAAAGGTTTACTTTGAGATTTTTGAAAATGACGGCAATCTTGCTCATGCTCAGTATCTCGGAACACGTATTTCAGGTAATGCGACCCGTTCGTCAGTTGTCAAGAGCCTGAAGTTCTATGCAAGGGAAGAATACGGAAAGAAGAGCGTAAAGTATTCTCTTATTCCTGATGCAAAGATGATGCTTGACCGCACAACACCAATCGAAAAATATGACAAGTTCCGTTTAAGAAACGGCGGAAATGACCTCGGTTATGCACAGTTCCGCGACAACTATATTCAGAGTCTTGTTGCAGACAGGGCAATGGATACACAGACTTCACGTCCGGCAGTTATGTTTATAAACGGTGAGTTTTTCGGCGTTTACACACTTCAGGAAGAGTACGATGACAATTATATCGAGAGTAACTACAATATCGACAAGAACAATGTGGTTATTATCGAATGCGGAAAGGAAGTCGGTGAAGGAGAGGAAGCGGATCTTGCCCTTTATGAGGAACTGATAAACTTTGCAAAGAACAATGATCTCTCGACTGCGGAGAACTATGAGAAGATAGATCAGATGATCGGTATTCAGAACTTTATAGACTATCAGTGCACACAGATATTCATTGCAAATCAGGACTGGATGAATAATAACAACAACTACAGGACGTGGCGTGCAAGAGTAGCTTCAGATCAGCCATATGAGGACGGAAGATGGAGATGGATGCTCTATGATACAGAGTACTCTCTGAGCCTTTACAGCATGATGGGCGGAACATACGGGGAGGATTCTCTTTATACCGCTATGTACGGAACGTCATCAGGTCAGGGCGGAGGCTGGTGGGGCGGTATGTTCCCGGGACCTGGCGGACAGAGGCCGGGAGATACAGTTCAGGAGCCTCAGGACCATACAGTGCTTTTCTACAAGCTCCTTAAGAACGATGAGTTTAAGCAGAGATTCGTAACAACATTCTCAGATCTTATGAATAAAAATCTCAGTCAGAAAAATATGCTCTCTGAACTTGACAGATTCACCAGGATGTATGAGCCGGTTATCGATGAACAGATGAGAAGAATCGGAAATTCCAATAACTTCAGTTCCAATGTTAATGATATCAGGACATTTATCCAGAACCGTGAGAAGAATATCTACAGTTTCCTTAAAAAAGACCTTGAACTTAACGGTCAGACAGCTTCACTTGACCTTGCTGTGAATGATGCACAGGGCGGAACTGTCAGAGTAAATACGATTACTGCTGATATGGAAGAAAATAAATGGAGTGGTACATACTTTACAGATTATCCTGTAACTATAAGTGCTGTTCCTGCGGAAGGATATACATTTGCCGGATGGACCGGCACGGATGAGACAGGTGATACCATAACGGTAACACCGGGTCAGGTTCAGACAATAGCAGCTAACTTTACCAAAAATTAAAAAAAGATCTCTGCAGCGGGTAATGCTGCAGAGATCTTTTTTACTGTTTATTAAAACGCTCTTTAAAATCCTTTAACTTATCAAAGAAGTTTTTCTTCTTTTCGTAGTTTTTATCTTCAAGGGATGCTTCGAAAGCTTTGAGAAGCTCTTTCTGTTTTTTGTCGAGACCCTTAGGAACTTCAACATATACCTTAACATACTGGTCGCCTCTGTCGGAACGCTGAAGTTTCTTTACGCCCTTGCCCTTCAGACGGAATACAGTTCCTGTCTGAGTGCCTTCACTTATAGAGTACTTAACGTTTCCGTCAATAGTAGGTACGATAAGTTCATCACCCATAACAGCCTGTGCATATGTTATAGGTATCTCGCAGTGAATATCATATTCGTCTCTTTCGAAGAGAGGGTGTGCCTTTACTCTTACAGCAACGTTGAGATTTCCGTTCGGACCGCCGTTAACACCTGCATCTCCCTGTCCGCTTACGCGCAGAACCTGACCGTCATCAATACCTGCCGGGATATCAACGGAAAGATTTTTGGATGTTCTGACACGTCCGTTTCCGCCGCACTTTGAACATGGATTAGAGATTATTTTTCCTTTACCGCTGCACTTAGGGCAGACTTTCTGCGAGGAAATAACGCCAAAAGGAGTTCTCTGACCAACCTTAACCTGTCCTGCACCGTTACAGTCCGGACAAGTCTGAGGAGTTGAGCCTGCAGATGCGCCTGTTCCGTTACAGTCAGGGCATTTTTCAAGACGGCTTACTTTTATATCGCGCTTTATGCCTGAACATGCTTCCATGAATTCGATTGTGACAGTAGTATCGATATCCTGTCCGCGTCGTGGTGCATTTGCACGTGATCTGCCGCTGCTGCTGCTGAATCCGCCTCCGAATCCGCCGCCAAAAAGATTTTCAAAAATATCGCCCATATCACCGAATGGATTGAAACCACCGGCACCGCCGTTAAATCCGCCGCCGCCGTAGTTAGGGTCAACACCAGCGTGACCAAACTGGTCATAACGCTCTTTTTTGGAAGGATCAGAAAGCACTTCGTATGCTTCATTTACTTCCTTGAATTTTTCTGCACAGTCTTTGTCATCCGGATGAAGGTCCGGGTGATACTTTCTGGCAAGTGAACGATAAGCTTTTTTTATCTCATCGGCAGAAGCACCTTTCTGTACACCCAGCACTTCATAATAGTCTCTTTTGTCAGCCATATGTTCCTCCGTTAAGATTGCTTTGTAAAAGTTATGTTAATATGGAAATCAGAGCGGATGTCTGAAACCCGCCCTGAACCCTGTATGATTTGTTATTTTTGCTGTATTAAGCTTCAGTGAAGTCAGCATCAACAACATTGTCATCGTTGCTGCTTCCGGCATCTGCAGCACCGTCAAATCCGCCTGCTGCAGCATTTGGATCCTGACCTGCAGCTGCGCCTGCTGCCTGGTAAACCTTTGATGAGAGCTCGTAGAATGCTTTCTGGAGTTCATCTGTCTTAGCTTTGATATCATCAATGTTGTCAGCCTTGAGAGCAGCCTTGAGTTCTTCACACTTGCTTTCAATCGGAGCCTTGTCTTCAGCGCTTACCTTGTCGCCGAATTCGCCGAGAGCCTTTTCACACTGGAATACGAGGTTTTCACCGTTGTTCTTTGCATCAACGTCTTCACGGCGCTTCTTGTCTTCTTCGGCAAACTGTTCAGCTTCCTTGACAGCCTTGTCGATGTCGTCCTTGGACATGTTTGTTGAAGCTGTGATAGAGATGTTCTGTTCCTTGCCTGTGCCAAGATCCTTTGCAGATACATGAACGATACCGTTCTGGTCGATATCGAATGTAACTTCGATTTGTGGAATTCCTCTTGGAGCCGGTGCGATACCGTCGAGACGGAACATACCGAGCTGCTTGTTATCCTTGGCAAATTCACGTTCACCCTGAAGGATGTTGATATCAACGGCAGACTGGTTGTCAGCAGCTGTTGAGAAGATCTGTGACTTCTTTGTAGGGATTGTTGTGTTTCTTTCGATAATCTTTGTGCATACACCGCCCATTGTTTCAAGGCCGAGTGAAAGTGGTGTTACGTCGAGGAGGAGGAGACCTTCCTTAACGTCACCGCCAAGTACACCGCCCTGGTAAGCAGCACCAAGAGCAACGCATTCGTCAGGGTTGATACCCTTGAACGGATCCTTGCCTATACGCTTCTTAACAGCTTCCTGAACTGCAGGGATTCTTGAAGAACCGCCAACCATAAGAACCTTGTGGAGGTCGCTTGCTGAGAGTCCGCTGTCACGGAGAGCCTGGTCAACAGGTCCCATTGTAGCCTGAACGAGGTCAGCTGTGAGTTCGTTGAACTTAGCCTGTGAAAGTGTAAGGTCAAGGTGCTTAGGACCTGAAGCATCAGCAGAGATAAACGGAAGATTGATGTTTGATGTTGGTGTTGATGAGAGTTCAATCTTAGCCTTTTCAGCTGCTTCCTTGAGTCTCTGCATTGCAAGCTTGTCACCTGAGAGGTCGATACCTTCAGCCTTCTTGAATTCGGCAATCATCCAGTCGATGATTCTCTGGTCGAAGTCATCACCTCCGAGACGGTTGTTACCTGCTGTAGCAAGAACTTCTGTTACGCCGTCGCCCATTTCGATGATTGAAACGTCGAATGTACCGCCGCCGAGGTCGTATACCATGATTTTCTGATCTTCTTCCTTGTCTATGCCGTATGAGAGAGCAGCTGCTGTAGGTTCGTTGATGATTCTCTTAACTGTAAGACCAGCAATCTGACCAGCGTCTTTTGTAGCCTGTCTCTGTGAGTCCGTGAAGTAAGCAGGAACTGTGATAACAGCTTCTGTTACAGTTTCGCCAAGGTATGCTTCAGCATCAGCCTTAAGTTTCTGAAGTACCATTGCTGAAATTTCCTGTGGTGTGTATTTCTTTCCGTCTATATCTACCTTGTAGTCTGAACCCATATGACGCTTGATAGAGATGATTGTCTTGTCAGGGTTTGTGATAGCCTGACGCTTAGCTGTCTGACCAACAAGTCTTTCACCTGACTTTGCAAAAGCAACTACTGAAGGAGTTGTTCTCGCACCTTCTGAGTTAGGGATAACAACTGCGTTACCGCCTTCCATAACTGCTACACATGAGTTTGTTGTACCTAAGTCAATTCCTATAATCTTTCCCATTGTTATATTCATCCTTTCAAATATATTGTTTATATAAATTTAGATTGCTGGCATTAAGCGTTTACTGCGACCATTGAATGTCTTATGATTCTGTCGCCGAGTTTGTATCCCTTCTGGAATACTTCGCATATTACATCAGATTCACCGTCTTCGGATTCGACCTGTTTGATTGCATTGTGAAGATTCGGGTTAAATGGCTTTCCGAGAGCTTCTATCTCTGTAACACCAAGCTTTCCGAGAATATCGGTCATCTGTGTGAATATCATTTCGATACCCTTTTTAAAGTTTTCATCTGAACACGGAGTATCAAGTGCTCTGTCAAAGTTGTCAAGTGCAGGAAGTATTTCTGCAACGGTTTTAGCGGCGGAGTCTCCGTATGCTTCAGTTTTTTCCTTTGCAGTTCTCTTGCGGAAATTGTCAAACTCAGCAAAAAGTCTCATGTATTTGTCCTTTTCATTTTTGAGTTCAGCTTCGAGTTCCGCTATTCTGTCTTCGGCTGAAGTTTCTTTATTTTCTTCAGCAGCCTCTTCAGTACCTTCTTCTGCATTTTCAGCAGTTTCATTTACTTCGAGTTCCTGTTCTTCCTGTTCTTCGTGAAGTTTTTTGCTCATTATTATTCTGTGTCCTTTCCCGCAAATTCATCAGTGTCATCTTCTGAGAGAACCTCAGTAATTTTTTGCGTAAAATATTCTATATAAGGTATTATTTTTGAGTAATTCAGTCTCATTGGTCCGACTATGCCAAGTGAACCGGCTTCTTTGTCACCCTTGCGGTACTTTGAAACTATCATGCTTGAATTGCCTATGATAAAATCATTGCTTTCCTGACTGAATACAACCTGAATTCCGCTGAAACTGTCATTGAGAAGTTCTGCAAATTCATTCTTGTGTTCCATGAACCTGACAACCTCATTTTTGTCAATGTCATTGCATGAAATAAGGTTGTTTGCTCCGCTTATCGTCAGCTCGTTGTGAAGAAGATCCTGTGAAAGTTCACACAGTCCCTTTACAAGAGGAGCAAGAGTAATCATATATGCACCGAGTGCAGTAATTAGTTTTTCCATTCGTTCTTCGGAAAGTTCCTCTATCGAAACACCCTGAAGATTTTCCTGAACGTAATGAGAGAAAAATGCAAGCTGTTCATCATCAAGGTCGAATTCAAGACGACATGCCTTATTTTTTATACTGCCGTTTGAAGTGATAAGCAGAATCAGATAAAGCCTTTTGCCGGTAGGAACAACATCAACTTTTGTTATTACGGAAAACTTGGGTGCAGCATTTGCAACAACTGATGCACATTTGGTAAGTTCTGCAAGGGCTTTTCCTGCACTCTGTATGATAGAGTCTTCAGTAAGATTTTCTTCCGGCCCGAGCATATCGTCAAGTCTCTGCCGTTCGCTTTCTGAAAGAGTCTCAACAGTCATAAGCTTGTCGATATAAAGTCTGTATCCGTTAAAAGTCGGTATACGTCCTGCAGATGTGTGCGGCTGTTCAAGATATCCAAGCTGTTCAAGCATCGCCATATCATTTCGGATTGTTGCTGCCGATACGTTAATACCAGGAACTTTGGAAATAGCCTTTGAACCGACAGGCTCACCTGTAAGAATATACTCATCAACTACTGCCGCCAGTATTTTCAGCTTTCGTTCATCCATCGCTGTATCTCCTGATTAGCAATATTGATTCCTGTGTGTTAGCACTCTTACTCTTTGAGTGCTAAATATAATTTAACATTATTATGGCCAAAAGTCAATAGATTTATTAATCTTTGTTTAAATTAACAAAGCATGACCTTATATAATATCTCAGATGCAAAATTTGCACAAAAAAATGTGCCTTCAAAAAATGATGAAGGCACCTGAAATCTGCTATTTTCTTATTTAATTCTGCATTAAATATTCTTTGTAAAAATCTGAAAAATCCGGAGTTTCTGAATTTTCAGACACGGAGAGAGTGTTCTGCTGACTTACAGCTGTGGAAGCTGTTTCCATAAATTTATCCTGTGCACTGAGATTTTTCCTGTGTGATCTTTTTTTACGGTATGTTCCGTCCGATATCTGAACACGTGCTTTTACGTCATCACTGAGCATGGTTTCAAATATATTTACAATCCGGTCCTGAATATCAGGGTCATAGACAGGTGCTGCAACTTCGACACGTTTTACTGTGTTTCTTGTCATGAAGTCTGCGGAACTTATATATACCTTTCTTCTCTGCTTTGTTCCGAAGATATAGATACGGCTGTGTTCGAGGAAGCGGCCTACTATACTGGTTACACGGATATTGTCTGTTTTACCTTTTACTCCTGATACAAGACAGCACAGTCCGCGTATTACAAGTTCGATTTTTACACCTGCCTGTGATGCCTCAACAAGCTTTTCTATTATTACTCTGTCCGAAAGGGAATTTATCTTTATACCGATAAAGGCTTTCTTTCCGGAACGCGCCTGTGCGATTTCTTCGTCAATCATATCAAGAACCTTATTCTGCAGGCAGAGAGGAGCAACAAGGAGATAATTTGATTCTTCCACAAGATGTCCGAGAGAAAGTGCATTGAATACGTTCAGAGCTTCTGCGGCGATTTTTTCATTTGCAGTGAGGAGGGAAAGGTCGGTGTAGAGTTCGGATGTTTTTTCGTTATAGTTGCCTGTGCCAATCTGAGTTATATATTCTACCCTGTCTCCCTTTTTGCGTGTAATAAGGAGAAGTTTGGAATGAACTTTAAGACCTTTCGGACCATATATAATGGTGCAGCCTGCGTTCTGAAGAGTTTTTGACCACCCGATATTGTTTTCTTCGTCAAATCTCGCACGGAGTTCAACAAGAACCAGAACGTCAATTCCGCGTTCAGCCATGTCGACAAGAGCCTGTATAATCTTGCTGTTTCGTGCAAGGCGGTACAGTGTTATCTTTACCGATACCACATCGGGATCAGCCGCAGCTTCGTTGAGCATCCGGATAAACGGCTTTATGCTTTCGTATGGATAGTGCAGAAGAATATCCTTTTTGCGTATCTGTTCAGCCATAGGGACAGTGTCGGATACAGCAGGGGATTTTTGTGGTGTGAAAGGTTTGTAGCAGAGAGATTTTTTCTTTTCAAACATCGACCTGAGAGCGAATGTGAATGAGAGATCAAGCGGAGCGGAGGCTGTGAATATCTGATTGTCGCTTATTTCGAGGCGCTTGCAGAGATACTTTACCGATTCGCTGTCCGGGCTTCCGCCGAATACCTGCAGTCGCACAGGAGCAAGTTTCTTTCTCTTTTTTATAAGCTGTTCCATAAGATTTCTGAAGTCAAAGTCGCAGTCAAGGAGAGAATCGTCATCCTCGCTGATGTCTGCGTTTCTCGTTATTCGTACAATAGCCTTTTCAATAATGCTGTAGTTTTCAAACACTTCTGAAGCATATTTTAATATAATATCCTCTGCGAGAACGAACCGGAACGGATTTTTACTCAGCTGGACAATCCGACGGAAAGTATCATTTACAGGAAGCAGACCAAGCTTGATACCTGACTTTGAATCAAGGCGTACAGTTATGTACATTTCCTTGTTTTTTATGAAAGGAAGCGGATGACGCTTGTCTATTATAAGAGGGGAGAGAAGCGGCAGAATCTCTTTTCTGAAGTAATTGCTTATATATGTTTCCTCGTCCTCAGTGAGTTTATCCATCGAAAGCTGTTTTATTCCGTGCTTTTCAAGGAGTTTCATAATATCTCTGTAAGCTTTGTCTTTCTGCGGCTCGATCTTCTTTACCCGTTCAAATATTGCATCAAGCTGTTCGCGGCTTGTCATATTGGTTTTGTTTTCACGCAGCTCCGGATCGGTTTCGAGCTGATCAAACAGCGTTCCTACTCTTACCATAAAAAATTCATCAAGATTTGACTGGAATATTGATGTAAATGTAAGTCGTTCAAGGAGCGGAACTGATGAGTCAAGGGATTCCTGAAGAACACGCTGGTTAAACTTCAGCCAGGATAGCTCTCTGTTGTCATAAATATTTCCGGACATTTTATTCACCTCTGTTTTTTAGTATTATACATAATCGTTTTATTATACTTTATATTATATTATAAAAAGCATCAATTCGTCAAGAATTTCTGTAAGTAATATGGGCGTTTTGTGTATCTTTAACAAAAATGGTATGTGGAATTTACAGATTCGTCAAAATAAAAAACTTGACATTTTGCTTGTCGGGTGGTATAATATAGCTTGTATCATGTTTGATGCGAGCTGCGGGTGTGGTGAAACTGGCAGACACGCCAGATTTAGGTTCTGGTGCCGTGAGGTGTGCAGGTTCAAGTCCTGTCACCCGCATATTGAAAAAATCGCAGATGCGTTAGGATTACGCGTCTGCGATTTTTTTGTTGATAAATTATTCCTTAACCGGTGCATTCGGTACCGCATACATTATGCTTGCGGGGTCGATGATAAATCCGTTTGCTTTTTTAGCTGCTTCCCTTATCGCGTCAAATCCGAGAAATGCAGCATTCCATTCATCCTTCGAGTAGAGTTCTTGCTGGAACAGGAATAAAAAGTATTGGCGAATCGTGATGACTCGCCATTTTGAAAGTCTTATCGGTTTGAGCATTATTAAGAGGCTTGATAAGTTCTGTCAATTATATTATATGACTAACTTTAAAATATATTACTATATATTAAAATGATATTTCCAATCTGATGGAAAATTTAACGAAGATATGTCTACAATATCTGAATAGTCGTCAATTAATTTTTTTAAACTATGGACGAAACTATTCCAATCAGCATCTGAAGATCTAAGATATTTCATTGCAAGCAACACCTGATAAAGCCCATTATGTGATGGTTTAGGTGCAGGAGTATCAGCATGTAGAATTTGTGGTGTTGTGTTTATTGTTCTGTTATAGATTCTGCTGTTATGAGCACATATATTTCTTAATATTGAAACGGATTGAATCCACGAAGAAAGCATATCTTTTGATGGAGCAACGGAATTCCCTTTGGCTGATAAAAATTTGTAATTTTGGGCTAAAACCGAATATGAGCTTTTAGTTCCGGTTTTTAAGTTCTTTACAACTTTTGATAAAGTACCGAATGACATTACCTCAACTGCGGCCCAGACAGGTATAGCACCATCATGTTTTTTAAAGTTATGCTTGATAAAAACATCATTCGAACGAGCAATTTCAGAAGAAATTGTACTATGATTTTTCCAGAACAATTCTTTATCATCAAAAACTGACGGATCATTAAACACAAGTGCGTCATTATGTATTGATAAGGACTCTACAACACGTGCCCTTAAAGCAACTTCAATCTTACTTAAAAAATTAAAAATAATATGTGATAACTCAGAATCAAAACTATACAATTGTACAATATCTGAAAACGACGTTCCTGAACGAAATTTTTTAGCATGGTTATCATATTTATCAAAACAATAACCTTTTAATCTATAATAACCTATAGAGTGCAGAATCGATTTTGCGTCATCAACGTCAGATATTATCATACCTGCTGAAATTAACTTGGCTACAAGCTGGTCATTATTGAATACAGGCTTAGGATATGTATACATAAAATCACTTCCAACCAAAAAAAGTCCCGCCGGTTTGCGCATTCTTAAACATAAGACTAAGCGTGGCGGGTTCTGTTATAATCATTATAACACATATTTATTTTAGTGTCAAGATAGCATACAGAGTTTATTTCTGTACCACTGATCTTCACGGCTGGAATGCATCTCACATTTACAGTTATTATTGGATTATTTTGTCCGGAAAAAATCGCAGATGCGTTAGGATTACGCGTCTGCGATTTTTTTGTTGATAAATTATTCCTTAACCGGTGCATTCGGTACCGCATACATTATGCTTGCGGGGTCGATGATAAATCCGTTTGCTTTTTTAGCTGCTTCCCTTATCGCGTCAAATCCGAGAAATGCAGCATTCCATTCATCCTTTGAGTAGAGTTTCTGAAATTCTGTCCAGTCTGTAAATACTGATATAAAGCTCTGGCCAGGTCTGAAAGGGGATACCAGTGCAAATTCTACCGGTGTTGCTTCATCTATCCTTATCTTTTCACCGTCAGGGATATGTCTGTCAAGTTTTACAGGAACAAGGAATTCTGATTTCATTACGATGTCCTTTATTTTCTGGTTTAGTTCCGGAATGGAAGGGTGATTTCCGCCTGATGCGTACATCAGTTCTCCGGCGGCAAGAATCTCGTGCATGAGTTCAGGACACATGAATACATCCTGCCTGTCAGGTTCGTTTTCGCCGAGTATGTCTTTTCTGTAGAGTATGACGCTTCTCTGACCGTTGTCGACGATGAGACTTTCGATGCCGGTTCTGCAGAGTTCAAACATTTCCTTCATTATTTCTTCACCGGCAAGCTTTTTTATTTTGAGCGGAATGCCGAGTTCATGGTAATGATGAGCTGCGTTGTCAGCGTATTCTTTTTCTGAAAAAATCCATGCATGACCTCTGACGTCTATATAAGGATAACCGGTTACAACATGGTATGCTATGTAAAGTGTTCCTGAACGCATAAGTCTTATGATGATATCACTGAATACAGTCTTTTTCTTTTCGAGCAGTTCTTCAGTGCTGTTCTTTTTCAGTTCTTCGAGAATTTCGGAATACAGAAAAATGATTTCCTGTACGCTGAGATTAAAGATGCTGTCGTCAATATCGTTGTTCAGATACTGATTAAGTATTTTTTCCTGTCTTTTTTCTGTCATTTGTTTCACTTCCTGATTTAGCTTTAGTAAAATGTTACTTTAATTATATCATTACAAAAAGTTTTAGTCAATGAAAATCTAAAAAAAGAAAAGCTGCACTATGTGCAGCTTTTAATATATGATTTTAAATATGTAAATAGGAATTAAAGATCAAAGTCACCGTGGTCTTCGTTGTTTACAACATAGTAAGCTTTGCTTTCCTTTGTGTTGATGTAAATCTTGATGTCTGAGATAGTACCGTTGTTAGATGCCTTCCAGTGCTTCTTTGCGTTTTCTGTTACATCAGCAATTGAAATCTGTTTGCCTGAAAATTCAACGAAACATGTTTCTGAAGCAGCCTTCTTTGCAGCAGCCTCCTTGCTCTTTGCAGCAGTGTCCTTTGTCTTTGCGGTAGTGTCCTTAGCCTTTTCAGCAACAGTTTCCTTTACTTCCTTAGCCTTATTTACGGCTTCCTTCATTATTTCTGAAGCGGTTTCCTTTATATTTGTTGCAGCTTTTTCTGTTGCAACAGTGCTCTTGCCTGTTGTTTTTTTAGCCATATCAATATTACCCCTTTTTTTAATAATTATAAATCAAATTGTGATTTTATAATGATTATAGCACTTATATCTCTGTTTGTCAAATGATTTTAAAAAAAAATAAAAAAGGCCTGTCAGAAACAGTCCTTTTTAACGCGGAAAGAGGGATTTGAACCCTCGCGCCGGTTTCCCGACCTACTCCCTTAGCAGGGGAGCCCCTTCACCACTTGGGTATTTCCGCATGTTGAATACAATACTCTTGTTACCAAAAGAAAAAATTGGCGGAGAGGGTGGGATTCGAACCCACGTGACCGTTAAGTCAAACGGTTTTCAAGACCGCCTCGTTATGACCGCTTCGATACCTCTCCGTTTCATTCGACTTTATTATTATATCACGCAGAGAATAGAATGTCAATACTTTTTTAAAATTTTTTATGAAAATTATAAAATTTTCAGAGCAGATGAAGAAACAGAAATTTTCTTTCATCTGCCCTGTGTTGTTATAAAAGTTTATTTTTAAGTAGTATCAGGTCAACGGCGTTGAACAGGTTGTCATCGTTAAGGTCAGCGTTTTCAGTGAGTTCGGCACTGTTCTGGCCGGTGAGGTATTTTATCATATCAACAAAGTCTTTTGTATTAACTGTTCCGTCGCCGTTTACGTCACCCTTAAGTTTTGTATCCGGCTCAGTCGATGATCCTGATTTGTATACGGTTTCGTACATTAATGACGCCCATGTCTGGCGCATAGTGTCATATCCGGTGTCGTTCGGATGAACTCCGTCTGATGAGAGAAGTTCAGGGTTTTCTTTGAAAAGCTGTTCGAAGTCCGGTCCTTTTATTATTTCCGGATATTCTTCATAGAGTTTTCTTACCATTGCGTTGTACTGGTCAAGATATTTGCTCACGCCTTCTTCAAGAGAGAACGGAATAGTAGGAAGAACAGGCGTTTTACCGCTTTCTATGATTTTTTCAATCATATATTTTGTGTTTTCATAATATTTTTCCGCACCCGTCTGGTTGCCCCAGCTGTCGTTTGTTCCGTATGCGATGCTTACATATTTACCAGGGAAGTAGGAGAGCCATTCGTCTATTTTCTGAACGCCGTGTGTACTGGTTATGCCGCCGACACCTCCGTTTTCCTGTACAGGAAAATAATTTTCATCAATACGGTTTACATATGTGGCAAACCCTGTGCCGTAGCAGTTGTGCATTCCGCAGGCAGTAATGGAATCTCCGTAGAATATCCAGCTGTCAGAAATTCCTTCGGATACATTGTGGATATCCATCTGCATACTGACCTGTCCGTCGGTTTTTCCGTCGGCTTCAGTGATGTTCATTCTTATCCAGTTGTACCCTTCCATATTAATTGCGTGCTGTCTTGAGTGACACGTATTTCCCTTTACTGTGACAGCGGTTTCCCATCCTGTTTCAGGATATTCTCCGCCGGGAGCAGAGTTTACTTCTATTGTGTAACCGGAAGGGCAGTTCATCGAACTCTGGTATTCAAGAATAGTGTAGTCATAAGCACCGGTTGCGTTGTACCATACAGCGATAACTTCTTTGCGCTGGGATTCCGGTGTGCCGGAGAGGTCATATGCGATATATGAGCCTGTCGGGGCGTTCCAGAATGAAAAATAATGCTCGTCATTCACCCCCTGTGTGTTTCCGGTATTTGAATATGCCGGACAGTTGCGGCTTATTACGGGATTTGCTGTGACTTCAGCTGAAACACTGACGCTGTTTTGTGTCATTGAAAATGACGATGCAGCAATAAACACTGAAAGTACTGCCGCACAGAATTTTTTGTAATACATTTTTATTCACCCTTTTAATTAATTTGCCGGCCACGGTATTTCCGATGAGTCTATGAAAGATGCCACCTCTTCGTAAGGCATCGGCCTTCCGAAAAGAAATCCCTGTGCAAGTTCACAGCCTATTTTTTCGAGGAAGGGAACCTGCTGCGGAAATTCAACACCCTCGCAGACAACACGGATATTTATGTTGTGAGCCATATTTGTTATTGATTTTATTATTTCTGTTGGCTTTTTTTCAACGAGATTTTCTGTAAGAAATGCCCGGTCAATTTTAAGTGCATCAACAGGAATATCTTTGAGAAGATTAAGTGTAGAGTATCCGGTTCCGAAGTCGTCCATTGAGATTCTGAATCCATACTCTCTGAGTGCACTGAGGATGGAAATTGTTTCTCTGAGATTATTTACGCATGCACTTTCTGTTACCTCAAGTTCAATATACTCGGGCGGGATTCTGTACTTTTCGACAAGGTCAGTAAGTTTTTTCAGGTACCCCTTTTCGTGTATGGTAATCTGGGACTGGTTTACAGCAACCGGAAGCACACGCAGATTTGCGTCGAGTCTTTCGCGGATATATGAACACATCTGTTCGAGTACACAGAAGTCAATAATGCTTATCATACCGTTCTGTTCACATATATCGATAAATTTGTCAGGGGTAAGCATTCCCTTTACAGGATGATTCCATCTTACCAGTGCCTCCATGCTTACATATTCACGGTTGAGAATATCAAACTGAGGCTGGACAAATGTGCATATCTGTCCGTTTCTGACAGCATCAGGTATTTCACTGAGAATTTCGTATGTGTGGATTTCGTCCTCGGCCATTCCGGGTACAAAGTTTACAAATGCTGTTCCTTCCTGCTTTTTCGCACTGTCATGGGCGAGAATAGCACAGTCGATAAGTTTATCAAATTCTGTACAGCGGTTTGAATCATCGATGGTTACTACTCCGGATGAAAAATTGATTTCAGTTTCTTCAATAATATTCATCCTCCGGAGACGGTATTTTACTTCATTTACTCTTTTTCTTATGTCCTCTTCATCATGAACACGGGTAAGAATAAGAAAATTATCTGCAAATATCCTTGTAAAATATTCGCCCGGTTTCAGAAATTCCTGAAGCATACTGCAGACTTCCTGAAGTATTTTGTCGCCTGTTTCATAGCCGAGAATGTGGTTTATATTGCGGAAATGGCGTATATCTGCATTGTACAGGTGGTATACATTGCCGGGCTTTCGGATTATCTCCGCTGCTTTTGATTTGAATTCGCTGAGATTTCTCTGTCTCCTGTCATATGTACTGTTTTCTGAGTAGATCGCATATTGTGTTCTGTCAAATCTTTTGGCGTTGTACATTGCAACCTCTGCTTTTTTATACAGGGAGTCAAAACTGTTTCCGTGAGCAGGAACACAGGCAACGCCAACGCAGCCGGTAATATCCTCTGAGTCTATTCCCGGGACATTTACTCTTCTGCATATATCACAAAGCTGTTTTGCCGTAACATTAAGATCATTTGCGGATTCGATTCTTTTTATGAAAATGAGAAATTCATCCCCGTACATTTTTCCTGCTATAGCTGGGCGTTTAAGTGAAAGTATGGATGAGGAAATTTTATCAAGAATTCTGCGCCCTGTTTCTGCACCGTGAATACGGCTGATATCCTTGAATCCGTTGAGGTCAAGTATATAGAGCGCACTGATTGTATTGTCGTTTTCATGCCGTGATATATATTCGTCAACCATGGCACGGAACGGAGTTTTGGGAAGAAGCTTCCCGGGTGTTACAGTTTCCGGGTCTTTGTCCGGAACGGTAATATCTGCATATTCTCCGTATGAGAATACTGAAAGTGTAAGAAATACACTGTCTGACGTTGCGTCCTCTTTATAGCTGAACAAAGCCTTTGCCGGAATAAATGAACCGCATGAGCTTTTAATGCGAAAATCCAGTTCGAAGCAGTTTTTTCCGTCAAAATAGTTTTTCCAGAGATTTTTCAGAGAGAGTGCTTCAGAAACCATTCTTCTGTCCTCAGGGAAGGTGCATGATAAGATCGGAACAATAAACGAGGAATTGTATGTTGCCTGTTCAGTCAGTGCAAATGAGATGATGTCAGAATCTGAGCAGTGTATTACGGTATTGCTGCTGAGGTTTACTGCAAATGAAAACAGTTCATTTTCCTTTGTGTTATCTTCATCTGACTGTATTTCGTCAAATGCCATCTGTTCTGATATATCAGTTATCATGCCTATGGCTTTGAAGATGTTTTTTTCGCTTTTGTATATGCCGGTGAGATTGAGTTTAAGCCATGCGGAACTCCTGTCCGGCAGACTGCATTTGAATGTGCAGTTTCCTTCCGGCTGGCCGTTTTTTACACTGTAGTAAAGCTCCGAGATGGTTTCACGGAATGATTCATTTACCAGACCTGTGCTGAAAATTCCTTCAGGCATGTTGTTTATTACAGGCGGAATATTGTATTTGTGGCAGAAAAGTTCATGAAAACTGAGAGTGTTCTCAGAAAAGTCAGCAGTAAAGAATATTCCTGATTTTATTACAGAAGAAGCCAGTGTATTTTTTACAGCATTAAGTTCTGCTTCTGTTTCTTTTATATGCGTAACATCATGGAATGTACATATGAAACACGGACGACCGTTTTCAAGTGCACTGAATGATTCACAGCTTACCCACTTTACTGTTTTTCCTTCTGACAGTGCACGAAAAACATCCCTTTTATTGTCACCTGTGCGCATCAGACTATGAATGAATTCATTGTGGTCATCGGGATGGATGATAAGTGAATGAATATTATATCTGTATTCTTCTGTTTCTTCGCTGCTGTATCCAAAGAGTCTGAAAAATCCGTTGTTTGCATTTATGAGTTCTACTTTATCTTCATTTTCATTCAGCGCAAGTGTGGCGCAGGAGAGGTTTTCTGTAATGTTTTTCAGAAGCATCCTGTTTTTCCGGAGGTCACTTTCTGCCTTTTTCTGTTCAGTAATATCTTCGCCTATACCTATAAAATATTCCTGCCCGGCAGCCGATGTCATTTTTTTAAACGAACAGTTTATCCACCTTGTAGCTCCGGATTTGTCATATATTCGTATTGTGCATGCTGAGATGGTGTTTGATTTGTCTGCACATTTGACAGCGTGCACGAAGTGTTCCCTGTCAAATGAATTCATAAACGATTCATAATCAGGAGTACTGGTTTCCACTTCCTGCCTTGTATATCCTATGAAGTTAAGAAAGCTGTCGTTATAGAAAAACGGAAACCTGCTGTCAATGTAAAACTTGAACATAACCGGCTGCATTGATTTTACAAATTCGGCATGCTGTCTGAAGTATTCCTCTCCGCCGAGTATCGAGAATGCATATATTAAACGATCATAATTATCGTCAGTTTTTGTGTATATTATGTTGCATCTTACATACACAACAGAATGGTCTCTTCTGACCAGACGTGTGTTCAGACTTTCAAAAGGGTTTGCCGGCGAAACAGAGTCTCTTACCTTAGTAAATTCATCAAGATCTTCAGGATGTATTATTTTCAGCAAGTCTCTTCCGGCAGTATCTGAAAGGGAATCATAGCCGGTGAGTTCAGAGAATCTGTTGTCATATTCACAGGTGAAATTGTCATTGCAGGTATCAGTTATGAAAAAACAATCGCAGCTTGTATCATTGTAACAGATGTTTTTTGATGAATACATATCTTCTCCTCCGTCCGATAAACATAAATATCTAATATAATTATAACGGTTATTAACGGAAAAATCAATGAATTTCTACATACATGAAATAAAATTGTCGAATATAACTAATACAGTATAATATTTGTTTCTGCGAATATCACCATATTTTCTATCTGGGAATAAGGATTACCCGGCTTTGCAGGCTATTCCGTTTTCTTCGGCATATTTTTCAGCTGCCGAACCTTTTTTTGTTTTTATAGTGAAATCTTCCTGAAGGACAGGAGTATCTTCAGCCGGTTTCTCTGCGTCCATTGTATATCCGAATGCCTGAGAACCTATTTCAGTTACAGTTTCGGGAATTTCAATCTTAGTCAGAACAGGACATGTATAGAATGCTTTTTCACCTATTGATACAACTGAGGAAGGAATTTTTATTTCACTCAGGTCTGAGGAGCGGCAGAAAGCCAGGTCGCCTATTCTTGTAATACCTTTGTGAAGCTTTATTCCTGAGACTGAAGTATCATAGAAACAGTAGTCAGGGATTTCTGTCATGGAAGATGAGAGTTCCGCTTCGGTAAGGGCGTAGCATGAAGCAAAGCATCCTGTACCAACTGTCTTAACTGAATCAGGCAGTTTTACAGATGTGAGATTTTTGCAGCTCAGAAATACATATTCACCGATGGATTCTGTGTTTTTGCCGATTTTTATTTCACTGAGTCCGTAACACTGGTAAAAAACATACCCCTCAATAATTTTTACTGTTGACGGTATGGTCACTGATTTTATGGCGTCACAGCAGGCAAATGCACCTTCACAGATTTTTTCAAGACCTTCCGGCAGGGTTACAGTTTCAAGTGAGTAACAGTTTGTAAATGCACCCTTTTCAAGTACTTTAACTCCTGAAGGAATATGGACGGATTTTATTGAGTTTATATTGTTTTCCTTATAGCTTTTTCCCTGTTTCTGTTCATCGCTGTCAGTTTCTTCGAATCCGTCAAATGCATATTCACCAATTGCTGTTACAGGTTTTCCGTCTATTTCTTCCGGTATGTTTACGGTGAGAGATGAGCCTTTGTATCCGGTGATTTTTATTCCTTCTTCGGTTTCGGTATAAACGAAATCGGAAGCACTGTCAGGTACATAGTTCTCTTCTGATACTGAATTTTCAGGTGTTTTCCCGTTTTCCCGGCAGCTTGTGAATGCACATAGAATCAGACTCAGCGAAAGTAAGGTACATATTAATTTTTTCATTTTTTCCTCCGGTTCTGTCTTTGAAAAAGACTGATTTTAAAATAAATCCGGAGAATATTGTTCTCCGGATCTTAAGATTATCTTGGCTTTATTTTTACTATAAGCAGTGTTATCAATATCCACATTGTGTGATAAAGAATGAGCATAAGAGGTGTCATCTGGCCTGTCATGCCTATAACCATAAATATAACTGCGAATATAACGGCAAGAACAGCTGATGTACTCTGAAGTACCAGGGCTGTAAGTGAACTGTGATGAATGTATTTAATATTTGAAACAGCCTTTGCTGCAGAGGAAAGCGTATCAGTACATATTACTGATGAACTCGACTTTTCAGCTGGTGCTGTAATTTTGTCGCAGTATTCTTTCTGTTCATATGATGCTATTTTTACCATGTCTTCAGGGATCCCGAAGAGTCTGGCAGTTCTTGTTACGGTTACAGCGGAGTCTATGCTTTTTATAATGAGTGAAATTCCGTTTGAGGTTATATCGGAAACCTGCTCTGAAACATCAGGGTCAGCTTTGAGTTTGATGATGAATATCGCTGCGAGGTTGCCTGAAACTGAAAGATACATAGGGATACATCCGTTTCCTGCTATATCATGTTCCTTTGACTTTGGCGGTACTCCCTCTATATTGTGGTTTATCATAAGCTGACGGTTTCCGAAAAGAATACGTTTGTTCTTTATCCATCCGCAGAGACCGAGAGTATCTTCATACGAGAAGTTCTCAACCTCTTCAAGCAAATCGTCATTGTAGTCTACAATTTTGCTGAACATATCAGAGAATATGCTTCCTGATTTTTTTACAATACTCGCTGCAGCTACTATAGCATCGTCGATTCTTGTTTCTGAGAACATTTTTATTGAGCATAGCTTCTGTGAATAGTCAGGGAAAAGCTGTGCAGCATCAACTACAAGTGCATTTGTGTCATAGAAGTCATCAACACTCTGGTACCCGAGTATTATGCTTTCGTTATATTCTGCTTCGGAAGCTGCTGCTGAGAGCGGCAGATTTACCACAACGGGAATGCCAAAGCATGTGAACAGTGAAAAGAACATGGAAAGTGCTGATGAAATGTAGGTGAAACTCAGCGTATTAACATTTTTGCTGCAGAGAATAACTGAGAGAAGTGTAAGCACAACAGAGATTACCATTGAAGCAGGAACATACTTTCTGCACATCTTGTCAGCTATATCGGCGGAGTATGTGTACTTAAGAAAATCCTGAGCGAATCCTGTTTTCCTTGTGGCTGCAAGAATCGGATAGTCGTTTACAACACCTCGTGTAATCTGTTCAGCTTTCGCTTCATCATCCACATATATCAGACTGTACTTGTTATGAGTGGATATGAGCATGTCAAAGTTATTGATTGCTCTGTTTACAATCAGATGTTTGCCGATAGTGTTTACAAGAAATGCAGTAACGGCGACCGGAGTATATATATATATGCTTCCTGACTGTATCATATCCGGACTTTCTGTTGAAATGGCAGCGGCAACTGTACAGAGAGTTACTGATATTGCTGCAAGGCTGTCACAGTCAGCTTTTTTACGGAAAAGACTTTTGAAACCGCCGATAACCATTGGGAATGATGAGAAAAGCACAAGAGCTGATATGATAAACAAAGTTATGCTGTATTTGTGCGGGGAATCGATGTTGCTCAGGAAGGACGGTACCGGAACATTGTAAAGTGCCGATGCCGAGAGATATATACTTGCAAGGGCTGCTGCAAACTGTATGAAAAACTTTGCAGTGAGATTTCCTTTAAGACTGTAGAGATCCTCAAGAATCAGTGAAGCATCTCCGGGTGCATTGTAGTCATCAAGATTGTTTTCGGCAGTTTTCTCAAAGGATTTGTTGATTTTTCTGAAAAAACCTGAAGATTTTTCGGAATCACTGCGTGTATAAGTGTCTTCATTTATATCCACGTCGATGGAAAAGTAATCAACTTCCGGTACAGACTTAAGATCTATGCTTTGTTTCTTTTCAGATATACTTTTCGCTCCGAAAAATTCATTTTTTAAATCTTTTATCTTTTCTTTGAGCTTTCCTGTTCTGCCTATGAATGAGTTTTCAGGACTGCTGCTGTCAAGAACAGAAATGTCAGATTTTGTTTCCGAAGAACCGTGACTTTTTTTCCTTCCTGCTGCTTTGCTGCTGTCTGAAGAACCGGAATATATGTCACGGTCACGCCTTAAATATCTTATATTGTCTTCAGGGTTACGAACTACCCTGCTTGGTCTGTCGTGAGATCTTGCTGTGCTTCTGTATGAAAAGCTCTGCCTTCTGCTGCTGTATTCTTCTTCATCGCTGTCAGTGCCGGATTCAGAACTTTCCTGTGGTATATCTTTCTCCGGTTCATCCTCTGTTTCTGACGGAGAATCATCTGATACCGGAGATTCATTTATTTCATCATTTATTACTGGTTCTGTATATTCATCGATATTTTCTTCCTGAACATCATCAGATGAAGCTGTTTCTTCAGCAGCCTCTCCGGCACTTTCTGTTTCCGCAGGGATTTCTTCAGCCGTTTTCTCATTTTCACTGCTGTTCCGGATTATGCTTACTCCTTCTGAAGAATATTCATTTAAAATATCATCGATTGAATATGAATTTTTCGATGCCATTTTTACTCCTTATCTGTTTCTTTGTCTTACAGCTTCATACATGAAAATACCTGCAGCTACAGATGCATTAAGGGAGTTGACATGACCGAACATAGGGAGACTAAGCAGGAAATCACACTTATCCTTTATAAGTTTTCCCATGCCGAAGCCTTCCGAACCGATTACCAGAGCTATTCCGCCTCTGAGGTCAGCTGAAGTGTAATCCGTGCCTTCTGCGTCTGTTCCGTAAATCCATATATTTTTTTCCTTGAGTTCATCTATAACTGATGCAAGATTAGGTACCCTTGCAACCGGAATCCAGCTTGCCGCTCCGGCAGATGTTTTGTGAACGGTCTGATTAAGGGAAGCACTTCTTCTCTTCGGTATGATAATTCCGTCAGCACCGGCAGCTTCTGCAGTACGTATTATTGCACCCAGATTGTGAGGATCTTCTATCTCGTCGCATATGATTATAAATGGGTCATGGCCCTTTTCCTCTGCTTTTTCAAGAATATCCTCAACGGTCGCGTATTCTGCGCATGCACATACGGCAATTACCCCCTGATGCGCAGCTGAACCGCACATCTGACGAAGTTTCTGGTCGTTTACATTTTTAACAACTGCTCCGTTGTTTCGTGCCATGGAAGCAATCTTGCTGAACACTGTTCCCGAACCCGAGATATATACTGTATCCACAGGCTGGTCGGCTTTGAGCGCCTCTATGACAGGATTTTTACCGAGTATGAGATTCTGGCTCATTTCATCATTCCGGTTATTAATTTTATCGTTCATAGTGTAATCATTCTCACTTTAATTTTATTTTTGATACGTAACATACATTATTAATTATAGCATTTAATTGCATAAAAAACAATGGGGTAAAAAAGTTTTTTTGGGGATGGGGTTATAACTCGTTCTGATTAAAATATGTACGCGGATGACTGGATATCTGACTTTGACAGCTGACAAACAAAAAAGAGACGCAGGTCACGCAACAGCGTGATTTACGCCTCTTTATTATGTGCT
>JAUNJJ010000139.1 GCA_030533325.1 Oscillospiraceae bacterium | reverse complement strand
TACAATGACAGTAAATGTGCTGCTAATCTTGAAAAGGAAATCTTATCTCTCGAAAAGGAAACAGAAAAAACAGATAGTTTTGTCAAGTCAGTGAAAATAGCGATAGACGCTTACAATGACTCCCTTTATGAAGTAAGGGAAAAATATGCACCGGCAGTTGCAAGAAGAACATCAGAAATTCTTTCGGAAATAACCAAAGAAAAATATTCTTCTATTTCAATAAAAGGCGGCAAAATAGTTGTAAAGGACAAGAATAAAAATCCTGTAAATTTCGAAACCATAAGCAAATCGACCTGCGATCAGATATATTTCGCATTAAGACTGGCTGTTTCGGAAGTTACATCCGGAAATTTTAACTATCCTATTATTCTTGATGATATTTTCTTCAGGTTCAGTGAAACAAAATCAGTTGACCTGCTTAATTTCCTCATAAAATATTCAGAAAAATCCCAGGTACTGATATTCAATAACTCAAACAGGATTTCATCAGTAATTTCACAGAATCAAATACCTACAGATAATATTAATATGATTTCCGTATAAAAAGTTACAGCCTCTGCAATCTATGCAGAGGCTGTAAAAATAAGCTGCAGTATCGTTTACTGCAGCTTATTTTTTATCCTTTAATCGCACCGGCAATAAGACTCTCCTGAATCTTTTTGCTTATAAATGAGTATACAAACAATGTCGGAAATGTTGCTATAACAAGTGCCGCACCTATCGGTCCCCATTTCGTTGTGTAGGAACCAAAGAATGTGTTTATTGCAACAGGAAGAGTGTTGAACCTGCTCTCACTGTTGAAAATAACGGCAAACATAAGTTCATTCCATGCCTGAAGGAATGTGAATATTGCAACTGTGGAAACTGCCGGTCTCATAAGAGGCAGTATTATTCTGAAAAATATACCGAAGGTTCCGCATCCGTCAAGACAGGCCGATTCTTCAAGTTCCTCAGGTATATTAACCATAAAGCTCCCGAATATCATAATTGCCATCGCCAGAGCAAAGGCTGAATACGGAATAATCAGAGCCTGATATGAATTAAGCATTTTAAGTGTTTTCAGCATAAGGAAAACAGGAAGAAGAGCAGCATGAATAGGAACTGTAAGCCCCAGCATAAAAATATTATTTACCGTATCACGACCGCGCCACTTCATTCTGGTAAGTGCATAGCATGCCATCAGTGCACAGATTACCGTTACTGCTATAGTAAGCACTGTGATTATAATACTGTTTTTAAAACCTATAAGTATTGTACTGTCCTTCATTGAACCAGTACTGAGTGTTCCTGATTTTAATGCATCAGCATAATTGGACCAAAGCCATTTCTTTGGAAGTCCAAGAACATTTTCACCAAATATTTCACTGTTCTCTTTAAGAGAAAAAGTAAACATCCAGTACAGAGGAAACACACAGACTATTGTCCACAGTATTAAGACTGCATATGTAAGAACAGGTTTTTTCTTTTTAATTTTTTTATTTTTCATCGTAGTCCTCCGTCTTAATACCTTTCTTAATCAGTATAGCAAAGAAGAAACAAAGGAAGATAATCATTACTGCAACTGCACTTCCATATCCGTATCTGCTTTCATCGAATATCATATTTACCATAAGAGTACTTGGAACTTCACTTGCATGATCCGGACCACCACCGGTGAGTACATAAATAAGGTCAAATGTCTTAAGAGAACCTGTTACAGCGAATATTACACAAATCTTAATAACCGGTTTCAGAAGCGGAATAATAATGCGTGTGTTAATCTGCCAGTCAGTTGCACCGTCAATCTTTGCAGCTTCAATAATATCCGGCGAAACACTTTTGATGCCAGCATACATCAAAAGCATATGATATCCTACGTACTGCCACAGGTTCGGAATAAATGCTGCAAGCAGAACGGTTTTCGGATCGCCGAGCCAGACTGTTTCAGCAAGTGAGTGAAGTCCGATTTTGTCAAGCAAAACATTGAGTACACCATAATTCGGATTGTAAATCTTTAGCCAGAGCTGTCCGATAACAACAGTCGACATAAGAACAGGAACAAAGAAAACTGTCATAAAGAAACGTTCACCTTTTATTCCTCTTGAAATCAGGAGAGCAAGTCCAAGTGAAAGCGGAAGCTGAATAAAAACAGAAAGAACTGCAAGAAGAAGAGCATTAAGTGTCGTTTTAGGAAAACCAGCTGATTTACTGGTAAAAAGCTCTATGTAGTTTTTCATTCCGACAAATTCAGGTTCGGTAATACCATTCCAGTCCTGAAAACTGTATATAACAGACATAATTATCGGTACAACAATTATGCCAAAGAACAATAACACTGCAGGTAACATAAACAGAGTTATTGCCAGTTTATTTTTACGAATACTGTCCATACTAAACCAGCCTTTACTAATTTTACTATATCACAGCACTGACCGATTATAATAACCGGTCAGTACTAGGATATAATTAAGGAATTTAGAAATATTTGAAGTAATTATTTTTCAAGCTGTGCAGCCATTTCCTTCTGGAAATCTTCAGGTGTGATTGAACCTAAATAAAGTTTCTGAAGGAGTGCAAGATATTCACCGGCATCTTCTGATTCAAGAAGAGTATCAAACCAAAGTGTAAATGACGTTGCACCGTTTGCATATTCAGCAACCTTCTTTGTGAGTTCAGGTACCTCAGAATCATCATATGTTACCTTCCATGCCGGAATTCCTGCGCCTGAGAGATATGCATACTTTGAAACGCCCTTTGTTACTTCGAAAGCAAGTTCAGCAGAAAGATCTGCGTTCTTTGTTGAAGCAGCAACCATAAGAGAGTCAGCACCGCCGCCCATGAAGTCTGTAAGCTTTGCATTTGATGAATTTACAACCGGAATAGGAGCAACTGAAAAATCCTTTGGATTCGGAGCATCTGTCATAATCGAACCGCCCATCCAGCTTCCTGTAAAGTACATGGCAGCTTTTCCTGAGTAGAATTCTGCACTTGCTTCGTCATTTGAAAGACCTGCAGCACCGTTTATAAATGCATTCATGTCAGCAAGTTCCTTAATCTTCTGAGCAGAAACAAGGAAGTCCGGATCTGAATATGAACCGCCCTGCTTAAGGAGCGTCTTCTGGAGCTTGTCAGCGCCTACAGACTTAAGAGTCAGTCCGTCATGAAGCATTGCAAGCACCCACTTGTCCTTTGCACTTGTGGCAATTGGATCAATATCTGCAGCACGGAGTGTTTTGCATACATCTACAAATTCGTCCCATGTTTCAGGTGCTTCAAGATTGTGTTCACTGAAGATCTTTGCGTTATACCACATAACGGATACAGGCGTTACAATAGTTGAACCGAACAGTTTACCGTCATATGTAATGTTAGCAAGGGCTGCTTCTGAAAGTTCATCCTTGTACTTGTCATAGTAACTGTCGAGCTGGAGGACCTTTCCTGAATCCACAAACGCCTGTGAAAATCCGCCTGCCCATGTGTAGAATACATCAGGAAGCTCATTTGCTGCAACAGCTGATTTAATCTTTGTCTTATATGATTCGTTCTCAAAAGTTTCATGAATTATCTTAACGCCTTCATGGCTTTCTTCGAAGTCCTTTATAGCACTTGCATACGCATCATGAAACGAGTCACTTTCTGTTGCAATACTCCATAATGTAAGTGTTGTTTCCTTGCTTCCACCTTCACTGCCGGTTTCTGAAGTACTTTCGCAGCCTGTTACTACTCCTGCCATCAGTGCTGCTGCGGCTATACCGCTAATTATCTTTTTGATTTTCATAAGTAAAATTCCTCCTGTAATGTGCAATGTTTTTGTTTATTTTCACATTTCTTATATTTTGATTATACCTTGAATTCATGAAATATAGAACGTAGATATTTTACTGATATAGGTAATATTTTTACTGATTTGCACATATTATTATTTCCTCAAGGCAAAAAAATGTAAAACTTCACATTATCAGCACCTCAAAAAATGAATACTGTTCACATAGTCCACGGCATATCATTATATTTTCAGTGTCATCTCTGCTGACCTGTATCACTATTTTTCTGAAACAGTTTATATCATTTTTCTGTATGTAAACAGCAAGTTTCCGAAGAATAAACTCAGTGTTGTTATTATTCTCAGGGATTATTACAAGTCCGGTAACAAGCGAACGAATATCGCAGTTTTTTTTCAGATCATTTCTTATCATGCAAAATACAGCCGTTACAGATACAAATGCAAGAATAAATGTAAGTACATACCATAAATACAGATTCATACTATCATCTCCGTTTTATGATATTATATGATAATCATTCACCAGCCGTTCCACATATATCATTAAATCATTGACAACATAAAAATAATGGTGTATAATTAACAGTATATTAATGTTATTTCCCCTTTAATTGGAGAAAATATAACAAAAGAAACTACGTTCCATAGCACATTATGGAAATACAAGGAGGAACTTAAAATGGCTATTTCACTTCAGAAAGGTCAGAAAATTGATCTTACAAAAACTAATCCGGGACTTAAAAACGTTATCGTTGGCTTAGGCTGGGACGTAAACAAATATGACGGAGGCTCAGATTTTGACCTTGACACATCTGCATTTCTTGTTGATGCTTCAGGCAAAGCCCCTACAGATTCATCATTCATCTTCTACGGCAACCTCAAGTCAGAATGCGGTTCTGTTCAGCATATGGGAGACAATCTTACAGGTGCCGGTGACGGTGATGATGAACAGATTAAGGTTGACCTCTCAAAGGTTCCTGCAAATATCGAAAAAATTGCTTTTACAGTTACAATATATGATTATGAAACAAGGCAGCAGAATTTCGGACAGGTTTCAAATGCATATATAAGAATCATGGACGAAGCTACAGGAACTGAACTTATCAGATACGACCTCTGCGAAGACTTCTCAATTGAAACAGCTCTTGTTGTCGGTGAACTATACAGAAACAACGGTGAATGGAAGTTCTGTGCTATCGGTTCAGGATTCAGCGGCGGACTCGCAGCTCTCTGTGCAAATTACGGACTTAATGCAGGCTGATTTTTTACTATCCAGCTATCCAGCAAAAAAGGATTTGGAATGAAAATCTCATTCCAAATCCTTTTTAGTTTGCTGCAAATTCTTCGTGTTTTTCATTAAGCCATTTTTTTAGCTGCTCAAGACCTTCAGGGGTTTTTTCAAACTCACCTTTTACGATATAGTCCTCCTCCGGAGTTTTCGCGAGACAGAATTTGCCTTTCCAGACATCCACAGTCAGATTATCACCATTTGTTATCTTATAATTAAATATATTCCCCACACTTCCGGTGTAGTTGTTTTTTTCCGCAAAGTATGTAAAACCAGGAATATCAAATTTTTTCTGCATTTTCACACCTCATTATGAAAAGATATTTTTTCCAAACTTCTTTGGAATCATAAACTTTGTAAAACAGTCGTTAAAGTACCGGTCTGTCATACCGGATATATAATCAATTACTATCCGTCCTTCCATCCCCTGTTTCTGATATTTATCAAAATAAGCCGGATCATATGAATCAAGAAAATCCTTATAAATTTCTGCAGATCTGTCACCGGACATCAGCTGCTGATAATATTTTTCATAAAGTACGGAAAACATATTCCGCAGTTTGGAATCTTCATCCTTTATCGAAGGATTTTTATAAATTCTGGTATAATTAAATTCCATTAGTTTCTGAAGTGCTTCATAAATACGATCAGAAATACACAGATAAGGCTTTTCATAACTGTTCAGAATAATATCAGAAGTAAGTGAATTAATTATCAGGCTGTTTGTATCGCCAAGAACCTCCCTGACATCATCAGGAATTTCTTCACGGCTGATCAGGCGAAGAGTAATCGCATCTTCAATATCACGTCCGATATATGCAATAATATCGCTTATTCTAACAACGCAGCCCTCGAGAGTCATTGGAGTTATTTTCGCGCTGAATTTCTTATCGGTAAAACATTTGTCATATTCACCAAGGAACTGTTCAAATGTTTTCTCTCTGTGCGGTTCATAATGCGACTGAAGTATTTCCCCGTTATGTGCAAGAACACCGTCAAGCACCTGCAGACTGAGATTAAGCCCTTTACCGTTTTTTTCAAGTTCCATCAGAAATTTAACACTCTGGGCATTGTGGCAGAAACATCCCAGATTTTTTTCCTGACAAATAGAATCAAGATACCGCTCACCGTCATGACCATACGGAACATGACCAAGGTCATGAGCAAGAGCAATAGCCTCAATCAGATCTTCGTTCAGTTTCAGGCATCTGCCAATCATCCTTGCAATTTTTGATACAAGCTGAACGTGCAGAACGCGATGGGTGATGTGATCATTGTCAAAAAAAGAAAACACCTGCGTTTTATCTATATATCGTGTATACGCCTTTGAATGAATAATACGGTCAGCATCATGAAAAAAAGCCGGACGAACATTTATACGGTCAGGTATTTTTTCCTCTCTAAGACGAATGCATTCAGAACTGCGGCATGCATATCGGCTGAACATCTTTCTTTCGCGCTTATATTCATTTTTAATAATATCACTGAATATCCTGTATTCCTGACTTTTTTCCATGATTCCATTCCTCCGGTCAGAAAAAATTTATTTAAGAACCGCAGGCAAACCGTTTACAACTATATTCGGATCATCAAGATCGATTATAAGGCAGTTTCTTCCTTCAATACTGCTGGTTCTGAGTCTGCATGCTGCGTCCTTCTTTATATTTACCGTTACATCAGGTGTAACAACCACTGTTCTGTTATCTGTAAGATTTGAAGCTGTAAGACCCACATCACCAACCAGTGTCTTATATGCTGGTTCAAGAGCTTCAAGCTTGTCTGCACTGACACCTGAATCAGAAAGAATATGTTTAAGCTGTTTGTCATTAAGTTTAGCAGATTCTGTTTCGTTTTTGCTAAGCTCAACAACTTCCCTTATTTTTTCATTAACCTGTGTAATCACATTGTAATTCAGCTCATCTGATACAACAGTACTGAGAATCTGCTGGAATCGGGCCTTTTCATTTTCGGCTGACATAACAAACTCGCAGTCAAGTACATTTTCTATAATTGAAATATTCGGCTTGTCAGCTTTCTTTGAAAAATACATAACATGATTTACATCAGGACTTCTGTCGCTGAATACCGGATAAATAAAACCATCAGTAGGTATTCTGCTGATTATCATCTCCGTGTTTGACTTCTTCGAAATGGTACCCGTTTCCTCATCATAGAAAAGACCAATATCATTTGTATTTGCCGGACAGATTGCTGTCACTATAAAGTTATACTCTTCTGTTGAATTTTCAAGATCAATATCATCATTTTTATTCTTTTTCTTTATAGTATATGTACAGTGAGCAGCAAGTATAGTAAATGAAGCAGCATAATCAATATTAGCAGTAATCTTCTGAAGGAAAGAATCCATAATCTCTTCGTCCTTCATTTTGGAAACAACTGCATCATAAAGTATCTTCTGAGCATTTCCTTCCTCGTACGCCTCATTTGGAAATGCATATTCAACCAGATGCTTTCCGATTGTCCCTGTGAGGACCTTCTTTAACGACTCAGTTACTACCTCTCTTTCCTCATCAGGGATAATACTGTGAGGTTTGCATTCTTTATATTTTACATTCTTTTCCGGATCAATATATGCAGAAAAAAATGAATTTATAACCAGAAAGCCGCTGTCTTCTGAAAAGTTTTTCTTAATTTCATTCAGTTCTTTTTTATTCATTAGTATTTCCTCTTTCTATAATTCCGTATTTTTAACTGTACAGTATTATTACTTATGAGTATAACATTTTAATTAAAATATGTCAATAAATCACATACTATCTTAATGTAAAGCCAGTGTTTTATTAAGAAAAAATATAATAAAAAACTCCGGTAAAAACCAGAGAATTATAAAATATACTATTAATACTATTACTCAGATTAAGTTTGCAATTCCGGGAGATATACGGGTT
>JAUNJJ010000138.1 GCA_030533325.1 Oscillospiraceae bacterium | reverse complement strand
TTATTCCCTTTCGGTGATTATTATATTACGCCCCTATTATGAATAAATGATTACGAATATGTGAACAAATTATGAAAATTAGCACTCTCGATGCGAGAGTGCTAATTTCAGCTTTGGTATATATGAAAACGCCCCGAATCTGCATACACATCAGAATCGGAGCATATATTTTCAGTTAATAATGTACAGGCTGTTTTTTCCGTTGCCAGTCTTTGTAAGTTTTCCTTCTGCCACAAGACGTCTGACAATCCTGGAGGCACTTGCCTGCGAAATATTTGCGGATTTTTCAATTTCGCTTCTTGTTACTTCGCCTTTCTTTCTGAACGGAGAAAGAATATCACTATCGTCAGGACTGTTATCCGGCTTCTGTTCATGCTTCACTTCGCGTGGGGAAACAGTATTTGGAAGAGTTATCTTAAATGCATTTTCGCTTGTTTCTATGGTCGGTTTTACATTATAATCCTCGTAAAGTCTGAAAATTTTAGGTATACCCGTTCCGAAAGCTTCGATAAGGCTGAGACGATAAAATACATTGGCAAGACTTTCATTGCGCTGAACCGAAAGTCCCATAAATATCTCGTCCTGCGTAATTCCCCTTACAAGTCCGCCGATAGATACAATTTCTATTCTGTCATCAAAAATGCTGACAAGAATACTTGCACTGAAAGCATAGTCCCTGTGAACGACAGCGTTCAGAAGAGCCTCTCTTATTGCTTCTATGGGATAATCGCGAATATCAATTCTGTGCAATCCTTCAAATTCCGAACGTGTGCGGTTGTATCTGTTGACATATTCGTAAACTGAGTTAATCTGTTCAAGCAGCGAGCCTGTAAATTCCGCCCTGTCCTTGAAAATACATTTGTTTGTTCCCTCAAAAACAGCCGCTTTAATTGTATGGGGACACTGGTCGGAGAGCAGCAGTCCGAGATTCGTATAAACGCCGTCTTCACTGATAAGCTTCAGAGTGCGCATAGTATGCTCGTTGAAAAGTACTCCGTCTGTATCAAATTCCTTTTCGGCGGCAGTAAAGGTAAGCTCCTGCTGAATGCTTCTCAGGTTTTCGTATTTATCGCCATCCGTTTCCTTTATCATTTTAAGGATTGCGGTCTCGCTTGCAGGAACGCTTGACGCACCCTGACGCACATAAACACCGGCAGGTCTGATTCCCTTACTTTCAAGATAGTACGGAACAGACGTGCCTCTCTGAACCCCGACAACAACAACATGCTTATGCCCTCTCGTTTCAACACCGTAGTTTACAAACATAGTGACATCGGGACGGATTGCGTCGCGTATTGCATTGGAGCATTTCAGCATAACACCATCAGGGTCAGAAACACCGACGGTACGACCGTCATCGTCAATGCCGATATATATTTTTCCACCTGCCGTATTTGCAAAGGCTATGACTGTCTTTTTGATTTCGTCAACAAATTCCCGTTTAAACTCGGTATTATTGTTTTCCTGCATAAAATTCCTCCTCAGTCAGTATTGGCTTTCTTGTCATCATTATACTCTTTCTTGTCATTCTTGTCAAGTGATAAGAATGACGAGAAAAAAGAAGAAGAATGCAGGATTTCAGACATACTGATATGTCATTTTTCCTGCATCCTTATATCATTTGCTTTTACAGCAGCGATGTCATATAAAGCGGAAGATATATGATTCCATCTTCAACTTTCAAATCACCTGTGTGTAAAACAAATGGGGTGTGGAGCTGTTCGGTGAATCTGCGTCTGAATTTGTTTATTGAAGACAGTGTATAATTCTTTCCGGATTTTACTTCAATTGGTGAAATGTTGTGTCTGTTGCTTATTTTACTTTTGGCAATCAGAAAATCTATTTCCATCCTTGACTCAGCATCGTTCCTTGAAGAGTTTGCATAGAAGAAAAGTTTATGTCCGCTTGCTGTGAGCATCTGAGCAACTACATTCTCCATAATCATGCCTAAATTTACTTCAAGCTTGTCTAACAGCAGTTTTTTATATATTTCTTCGCTTACAATTCCTCTTTCGTCGAAGCAATGGCTGACTAAAAGTCCGGTATCACCCATATAACATTTCAGAAGTGTGCGGTTCCGATTTCTGGGTTCTGTTGAATTATAGCAATTGTTGATTATCATGGCGTCAGAAAGCCAGAACATTGCGTCGCGATAGTTATCAAACCTTGCGCCTTTTTCAACAGATGACAGCTTGAAATGCTGATTCTGACTGCGGAGCTGTGAGGGTATTTCATCAAATATCGCTTCTACTTTCATTTCATAACCTCTGGCATGTTTCCGGATATCTTCACGGTAAAGTTTCAGTATGCGACGCTTTGCTGCATCCACGATATCAAAATCCTGAGTATCAGCATATGCTTTAACTGCCTGCGGCATACCACCAGTAATCAGGTACAGTCTGAACAAATCCATTGCTCTTCTGTGCAATGCCTGCCCCAATGGCTTCTGCTTCCGGAAACAGTCTGTAATCATAGGATACATGGTTTCATTACCAAGTGCCCAGAGGAACTCCTCAAAATCCATCGGATACATATTTATCCTGTCTTCTTCTGAAGGAATCAAAATATCCTCTACATTCTTCCTGACAGAAATAAGGGAACCTGTTTCAATATAGTCATATCTGCCGTCTTCAACAAGATATTTTACAGCACTCCTCGCTTTTGGAAAGAGCTGAACTTCATCAAAGATAATCAGTGATTCACGAGGATAAAGTTTGGTATTGTACAGTACAGACAGCTTTTGAAACAGCAAATCCATATTATTGAGATCGTGTATAAAAATATCACGAACCGATTCATCAGCCTTGTTGAAGTCTATCAGAATATAACTGCGATATGCCGATTTTGCAAATTCCTCTACTATATAACTCTTGCCTACACGTCTTGCCCCCTGTACAAGTAATGCGCTCGTTCCATTGGAACGCTTCTTCCATTCTGTAAGACGATCAGTCATTTTTCGTTTCATGCTATTCACTCCTGTCAGGTCTGGTTTTCTTTATTTTAACACAAATCAGGATTTTTATCAACTCTGAAACAACACAAATCAAGTTTTTTACAATCCCAAAAACGACATAAATCAAGATTTTCATCATATTTTTATAGCGTCCCGTAACAAAAAAACTTAGTGCAGTAATTTTTGCCCCCTTGAAAAGGGTGGGGGATTACACCTGCATCCTTATTTATATCATTTGCACCATTCACATAAATCCTTTAAAAACATTATTTACATTTAATTTTTCGGATTTTTCTATCTGACTGACTGTAACAATGCTTGTAATCAGAACAATCGGAACAGAGCACATTATTACTTTCGAAATCGATTGAATTATTATAATATTCAGAATTAATGATATAAAGATTGACAAAAAATTATAAAGCAATAATTTTCTGTTCTTTTCAAACAAAGAATAACCTAATACTTTTTTTAAAGCTAACTCTTTTGAATTAATTTTATAAGTAAGTGTGATTACTGAAATATTCACAAATATCTGCGCTATAATAACTGAGAAACAGAAAAAATATATTATATCAGCCGTCGAACTTACTATAAAATACCAGTGTTCATAGTAATCCTTAAGATTAGTTATTGTGCAAATATCATTTTCCATGTTGAATTTATGAATAATATCATCGCGGATATTATCATCTACTTTATAAAGAATATTATAACCTGAACGACTTACAGATGATAATGGCGTTGTAAGTGAATCTGCCTTGACTGAATTATAGATTACTACCGGATTGTCAGCTATATTAAGACATATATCTTCAGTATTTGAAATGTATACTATACTAATATCATCTTCATATTCTATAGTCTGATAATCAAAAGTAAAGGAAGTACCCTCTGTATTTCTTATAGTCTCCAGTGCAGAATCAATGTATTCATCTTTATTAACAATTCCCTTAGGCAAAACTATAACTATATCCGATTCTATTCTGTTACCAGCAAACTCTTTAATATTTTCACACAAATAATCGTAACTGTAAATATTGGCATATACACATCGTTCACCGTTATTTATACTCAATCCGGCAAGCAAAACAGGTTTACATTCCTGAAAATATTCACGATAGATTTCTTCGTTAAGTACTTCATTGTTCTTTTTGGTTTCATAAATATTTGACGCATTTAATTCATTTCTTACATATCTTTGGAAATCGCATATGCTGTATTCAGAATGTGACTTAACAAATTTATCTATTTTGGTATAGTCATTCACTGTATCAGATATATCGAAAGCCATAATAATACTGAATATTGCTAAAAATGAAGTGATAAAACCAAATATATATGCGTATGGCAGTGCTTTTTCAGAAAACCGGTCTTTCACAATTATATTTACATCAAAAAAGTTTAGAGTAATATAAATTATTGAATTTATAAGGCATATTATTATAATAACACAAAGCAAATATTTCAAACAAAAGCGAATATTTGTAAAATTATTTATAAAAAAAGCTGATACAGCAAAAATACCCATAATTATCGCAGAATCGCTAATATTGAATTTAATATGAATATTCAGGAGAGTCTCACCAAAAATTCTTTTAAGAAATATCTCTTTTTTCATAAAAGCAATCTCATATAAAGTGATAGAGATAATAAATGCACCAATAATAATCCAGAGAATAAAACATAATATTTTTGTGTCGTTTGATTTTAAGGCATTAAGTTCAATTTTCGAGAGTCTGTAAATATCCCCAATCTCATTTACAAATCTTTTAATATCATCGTCAGCACCGGCTATATAAAACTGTGTAGTTTGTCCCGTTACGCTGTCCTGGTTAAATTCACGGAATTTAACAGAAACATTATTATAAAAAATACTTTTAAACTCATTATCCTGTACTCCGAGTATGTTTTTTAACTCCTCTGTATCATTTCCGAACACTGATATAATGGTTTCTGAACAATTCAAACTGGAATAATTATATTCCAGTGTATATACAATTACATTGTTTTCCGATGACAATCTTTTTATTTCTTCAGATATAAGCTGAACATCTGAAGTATCTTCAAAACAAATATGTGGAGAAAAACTGAATTTATCCTGAAATTCTATTATATTTAATTCGCATGTAACTGAAATACCTGCTATAAAAAGAAGAAAAGCAGTGATGTATTTAAAAAATCTTATTTTGCTGCATTTTATAATCATTTTCTCTCCTTTATATAAAGATTCACATTATTTTCTATTTTATCAGCCAGTTTTGAATACTCATCAGCATCACCGGAAAATTCATGTATGTTATTATATATGATATCTGTAAAACTTTTATTATATCCATAATAGACTTCTGATTCATCAAGCATTTTGAAGATTATATCCTCATCTTCTTTTCTGGTATCTTTTTTCAAAAAAAGCTTTTCATAAGTAGTTTTCTTTACTGGTAAAAAATGAAATCTTTCTGACAGAGCTAAATCCTGATATTCTTCTGATAAAAATAATTCGGCAAAATCAATTGCATAACTAATCTTATCTGATTTTATAGCAGTGATATACATATCAGGAACTATGACTGTTTTATATGGAATATAGTCATCATTTATAAGTGCTGACATATCATCTATTTCAGAAAATTTTGAAGTTAATCTCTTTCCTTTGATATCACTGATTTTGCTGTAAAAATCTTCATTGTGAAAATCACATAATTTATTATTAAAGTCAATATAATCCGATAGCTGGTATATAATCAGTTTTTTAATAAGGCTTTCTTCTGTATTCATGCCCGAATCGAGCTCAATGGTATCTTCTCCGTATTTCATAAAAGAAAATGAAGGTACTATTTTGTATATTTCTCCATTGGCATTGGATTCAGGAAAAGCTGCTGAGAGGTATTTTGAACTTCGTGATTCTGCAAAATCATTAAAATTATAGCAGGATTCCTTGCCAAGAACATCCGGCACATCATATATTGAATTATAAATATAAATATCTGCAATATCATTTACATCTTCATTTATTTCAGTGCGCACCGCATAAGCATCTGTACTGTACTTATTAAAGTACTGTATTCTGTCATAAACAGCTGATTCTAATCCGTTTTCCACAGCTACTTTTAATATTACACGATTTTCTGATGAATTTCTTTTCATATCAATTAGTGTAAATTTATAGGAAGTATGATCAAGACCATATATAATAAATTCATCTTTATCTATAGGAATAATAAAATTTACATCACATAAATTATTAAAATCAGCTATATCTGCAACGGCATTTAGATTATCAGCAGAATATTCATAGACCTTTTCATCTGTTATAATATAAAATCCGGAATCATTGCAGCCATTGGCAACTTTTATACTATTACTGTCTCCGCTAAGTTCCAGATTAGCATCTCTGATTATTTTTTTTTCGTTATCTATATTGAACAGACTGAAATTATTTCCGTTTATTCCAATCATAGAAACACCATTCCGGTTATTTCTAAAAATCATAATCTGATTACATTTCAAATCAATGTTTTCATATTCAAATTTATTTTCTTTAAAATAATCCCATAACAGGAAAGAGTCGTTTTCGTCTTTTGGCAACAAAATCAGGGTGTCTTTGTCAAATACCTCTACCTGTGATATTTCCTCTTCATACTCAGACACCCACATCTCCCCTGATTCAATTGAATATGTAAAAACAGCCGTTTTATTATTAGCAGAATTATAAGCCATTACCGCTATTATTCCATCACTGACAGACAATTCATCACTTATAATATAGTCCGATAATATTTCAAAACTATATTCGTTCTCGATAGTCCCTGAAATATCAGTACACAGAATATTAACAGACTGTTTATCTGTCATGGTTATTATCACTTTTTTGTCCTTGTAGCTATTTATATGATGAATAATCTCGTCTGCTTCATTCGGCTTAAAAATTACAGAATAATCATCTGAATTCTTTACAGAATTTTCAGAAACAAAGCAGTCCTTATATAGTTTCTCTACAGCTGACATTTCGTTATATCCTGAATATTCACCGTCTGTCCTGCTGTAACTGTCAACATATATACTGTTGTTTTCATATGAAATTACAGAAACTGACTCCTCGCTTACCAGAAAATCTGTTCCGTTACTAACCTCATAAGTATTAATAACACTCAAAGATAAAAGATTAAATTCAATTATTTTTGTTTTATAATCATTTACTTCTTTTCCGGAATATTGAATATCATAAGCTATCTCAAGAAAACCTGTTCCATTTTCATCTATTTTAAGTTCTACTGCTTTTTCATCCTGACTGCACAGTTTTTCAGATATGTTTATCTCAGAAACCTCCGCAAGATTACTGTCATATACTGATACTATCAGCTGCTCAGAAGAATTAAAAGATATGAGATAAACATTGTTTTCTGATAAATAAACTGAAAATATTGTTTCGCATTCATTTTTACAAACTATATTTCCGCTTTTATCAACCTTAGCAATATAATCAGTATTATTTATATTATACACAAGATACAAATATGAATCAGATACAGCACAGTCGCTTATATAATCATATTCGAAATCCGGAATCATTTCATATATCTCCGAATCTGCAGATTCCGAAATATAAATCCCGGTAGAAATACGGTTATTTACATAATCATAATATATTTTATTATCTGAAACAACAGCTGAACTGATACTGAAAACATTATCCGGAACATCAACAACTGACGCTGTAAAAGAACTGTTCATTTTTTCTTTTTCTCCTGAATAATCTCTCGCACCGTTATTATTACATGACATAAAACTTACAGATATAACTGCAGCATAAAATAAAGAACTAATCTTCTTCATGGATATCACCTATCTCCACAATTCTTTTAACTTTGTTTTTTATTAATTCATCATGTGTTGACATAACAATGGTTTTACCGGATTTTTCATTTAAACAGCGAAGGATATCAAAAATCATTTCAGAATTATTCTTATCAAGAGATCCGGTCGGTTCATCAGCTAATATGAGGTCACACTTTTTTAATATAAGTCTGGCTATCGCAATACGCTGCTGCTCCCCTCCGGAAAGACTGTATACATATCTGTTTTCATATCCGTTTAGTCCTACCATATTCAGAGCGTCTTCATATGTAAATTCACTCCGTGCATTTTTCTTTACTATATCGAAGTTGGATTTTACTGTTTTATTTTCAATCAGTCCATAATTTTGAAAAAGAAATCCAAC
>JAUNJJ010000137.1 GCA_030533325.1 Oscillospiraceae bacterium | reverse complement strand
GTGGAAAGTTTTTTCATATTTGAAAAATCATTCAAAACAAAATTATAAAAAATACTCCGTCAATTATAATTCTATAAAACAAAATTCTATAATATTCCAGAAAATTTTAGTTCACGTCAACAAAACTGTAAATTTCGTCATGTTCATTAAATTCACTGAAGAAATATGGTATAATGATATATATAGCTTTTTCAGGACGGTTTAATATAATTTGAAATATAGTTGGTTTTACAGAATCAGAATTATCTTATAAACTGAGGAGGGAAAAAAGTGATATGTTTGAAAGGATTGATGAAGTTTGAATTTTGATGATATCTATAAGCAATACGCTAAACGAATATTCAACTTCTGTTATATTCATCTTCACGATAAGGGATTAGCCGAGGACTGTACTCAGGAAGTTTTCTTTGTTCTGTCCAAGAAAATAGACACTATCAGACCGGATGCCAATATTGCTGCATGGCTGTATTCAACGGCAAAGTTTGTATTAAGACGTTGTGGAGAAAAGAAAAAAGACATTGTATCCATTGAGGAAATCGGTGATATTCCTGATGAATCAACAGAAAACGCAGGAATTTTCAATGACATTCTGACCGAGGAAGAATATCTGATAATGACCCGATACTACGTTGATGGCGAGGATATTGATAAGCTATCGGCTGAAAACAACACATCTGCTAATACTATGTATCAGCGAATAAGCAGGCTAAAGAATAAAATCAGGAAAAATGTAGACAAGATACATAATTTTACGAAGAAATAATTGTGCAAATATACAAACTATAAGTGAATTTTTTTCTGGTGTAAGAAAATCGTGTTTTTTTCGTATTGTATATTATGAAAGGGTGTTCATATTGAACAAATCAAATTATTTTGATGATATCATATTCGAGAAAGCAATGGCGGATAATGACGGTATAAAAATATATACTGTAAACGAACTATGGCAAAAACTCGATTATGAACTTTCCAAGCCTGAAGATGAAATAGACTTTGGACTTGTTGACGAACTCACATTAAGCATAATGGAAGCAACTGGTCAAGAAGCAGTTTCATTTGATGTTGATAAACATTTAAAGGAACTTGAACACAGGATTCACAGCAGTAAAAAGCCTGTTCGCTTGCCAAAATGGTTGGCTGTGTTGACTGCTGCTTGTTTTATCTTATTCTGTGGCAATATCTATTCTGTTTTAGCATGGAATACAAATATATTCTCATTCATCGTTGAGCTGACAAGGGACGGAGCAGTCATTGATATAAGCAGCAGAAATGATGAAATCAATATTCCGGTCAGCGAAGATGATCCATATGGCATTCTTGCCGTATGCCGTGAAAATGGAATAAACATTGAAACTCCGCATTATCTGCCGGATGGCTTTGAATTAACTACACTACAAACAGAGCCTGATGAAAGATATGTCTGTATGACTTATAAGAGAAGCAAACGAGATAAGGCATTTATAAGTATGACTTTTCAACCTTATATTGACCATATCTTTATTCCAAGTGATGAAAATAACTTCTCTGAGATACAGATAAACGGACATAGTGCGATAATGTCAAGGGAAGATAATCAGATGATTGTTGTGTTAAGTTCTCATGATAGTACGCTGACACTTATGACTCAGGATGTGGACTATGATGAATGTGACAAAATACTAAACGAAATGAGGTGACAGGATATGTTTAACAAAAATAGTTTTGCCGGAAGGAAATTAATGATATATTAAAGATATGAAAAACCAAGCGTATTATTTCTGCTTTGTCATATAAACGGAGGAAAAATGAAGAGAATATTAAATTGTATGATACTGGTTACAATTATATTTTTTTATGTATGTTCAATATTGGTTTTCTATGAAGAAAAGTCTTCTAATTTTCTTGCTGATAAAGAAAAAATATCATTGTCTTCTAAATACGAGTATGGTGTAGAAGAAATGATTTCAAGAATTAAACAAGCTTGTCTTGAATCAGATACAGACATTGTTTTTTTGTTTTATCCTAAAGACAAAAAAGAAATTATATTGTTTACAACTGGTAATGATTCCGGTTTTTTTGAGTTTGGAAATAACGTGGAAATAGATCAAAATATTGCATACAGCACAGATCCCGGCAGCAAAACAAATGAATACTCGTGGGAAAAAATAGTTTATCCTAATCTGTTTTATAACTATACAGTTTATCCATTAAGTGCAATATCCAATGCTCAGCTTAATCATGCTATATGTTTAACGGATCCTCCTAAAATAACAGTTTTATCTGAAAAACTAAACGATAAATTTATTCAGATAAAGGCGGAAGGACACTTCTCTCAAAAGAGCAATAATTTACATATTATATTTTTGTGCGGATTAACAGTATTAATGTTTTTAATATTTTTTAGTATGATCTATTATCAATTGTCTGAATCAAAAAAAACTGCAATAAAGATACTTGATGGATATAGTTTTAAGGATTTTCTCATAGATGAAAACAGCTCATTCTTATTGGTTTATTCCATACAATATTTAATTGTTTTTTTGATGAGTGTTTTATTTGTTTCTGTTTTCAGCGGATTTGAATTGTTTATGATGTATCTGAAAAATTATGGTAAATTAATATTGATGTTTTCTTTTTTAACACCAGTGCTCTTTTTGTTGACATGCTTATATATATGTTTTATTAAACCATTGCATGCAATAAAAGGTAAAAATGATAGAAGAATATTGATTGTTCTTACTTGCTTTGTAAAATACTGTGTGCTGTCTTTGATTATAATTACGCTCTCGTCTAATATTATTCTTTTTAAAGAGTATAGAGATGAATATTCAATTTATAATAATATTTCGAAAAATTTACATGATTATTATTGTCTCTCCATTCGTGATGGAAAAATTAATGAAGAAGATTATGTAAACTTCTATAAAAGAGTTAATAAACGATTCAATGCAATTATGATGACGGCACATTATTGCATGAATCCGGATGATGAAGGTAATATTTATCAGTGGTTCATATATGTAAACGATAATTACATGAATATTAATCCGATTGAATCTATAAACGGAGATATTATAGAATTTAGTAAACTTCCTCAAAACAAGCGTACTATTTTAGTTCCTGAAGGTAAAAAGCCGGAAGAAAAAATAATTGCCGAGGTATATTCCCGTAAGCTGAAAATTGAAATAAATGAATTAAATATAGAATATTATAAAGATAATCAGAAGTTTTTTATAATATCAAGCATGGAAACAACCAAATATCCCGGATATATCAAGAATCCAATTGTAATTATTCATAATTTAAATGATAATGTAACAGGTGCTATATCAACTAAAGAGTTAATATTTAAAGCTCATACAAGTGACTTTAATTCTGAAATTATGCCTTATCTTCAGGAGTACGGTATAGAATTTTCTACGGCTTCTTCTGTGAGTGCAGGTGATGATATATTGGAAGTATTAAACCAGAAACTGATAGAAATGCTGGTTGTATTCACTTCAAATGTTTTTTTAATTCTTATTTTATTTATTACGATTATGTATGAAACGTGGATATACTTTGAGAACAATCGAAAATTATTTGTTTTGAAGAAGATTGAGGGCTATTCTTTTATCAACATACATAAAACTCAGATTGTATGCAAGACTTTATTAAGCGCCATATTAATACTTTTTGCTTGTTCAACACATAGTAATTTTATAGTTCCTTTAGTTATGATATTTATGGATTACATTATTTTTTACGGGAAATTAGAATCCAAAACTGTTAAATATTCAGCTCAGATTTTAAAGGGAGAATAGTAATGTCAGATATAATAGAATTAAAAAATATTTGTAAATCGTATGATGGTAAAAAAATATTTGATGATTTTTGTTTAACAATAAAACAAGGAGATTACATTGCAATTACCGGAAAAAGCGGTGCCGGAAAAAGTACTCTGTTAAATATCATAGGATTACTTGAAAGCATAGATAGCGGAGATTATAGTATATGCGGAATTAAAAATCCGGAAATTGGTTCCAAAGACGGTGTGTGGCTTTTAAGATATAAATTAGGTTATCTGTTTCAGAATTTTGGATTAGTTGATAATCAAACAGTAGAATATAATTTAAAACTTGCTTCCAAATTTAAAAAGTGGACAAAAGAATTTGAAAAAGATAAATTTAAAGAAGTTCTTGACACAGTTGGTCTGTCAGGAATTGAAAAGAAAAAAATATATCAGCTTAGTGGTGGTGAGCAGCAAAGAATCGCTGTAGCCAAGCTTATGCTTAAGTCACCTGATGTCATTCTTGCTGATGAACCAACCGGAAGTCTTGATGCTGCTAACAGAGATATTATAATGAATCTGATAGAAAAAATGCATCATGATGGAAAAACTATTGTACTTGTTACACATGATGAGAAGGTAAAACTATGTGCAGAAAAAGAATTAAAATTATAACACTTTTTACTTTAATATTATTTGCTGTTTACTCATTTTGGGGCTGTTCAAATGAAAATCAAAATAATGAAATAAGCAATGATGCTGATAAATTTTCAGTTCAATCATTGGCTGGCAAGGAATTACATTTTGATTCTGTAATTAATTTTCAGTTTTGCGAACAGTTGAGCCGCTATATAATACTGGGGTATAGTAATAATTACAAAAGTGAAGGTAATTCATATGAATTATATTCTTGTAATAGAGAATTCGAAGATATAGAGATTATAGATATTGGATTGAAAAATAATGAAAGAATTGTGAAATGGGATGCAGATGAAAATGGTAATTTTATTGCCCTTATTTCACAAAGAGTGGAAATAACAGATGAAGATGATTCATCTGTTATAACAGTAAAAAATAAAGAATATTTAAAAAAGTATACTTTTTCTGACAAGAGATGTACTGATTATCAGCTCAATGAAATATGTGATGATTTAACTTCTGTATCTGAACTTTTTCTTATTGATAAGGATCAGATCGTATTAAATACATACAACTGCGATACGGGGATAAACAGCTTTATAGAACTAAATGAACAATTTGAAATCACTTCACTGTTTTCTGATGACAGTATAGAATGGATTGAAAGTGTGGATAAAAAATATTCTGATATTTCAGTTATATATTATTCCAATGATAAAAAATACATAGGAACCTTAGATTTGAAAAGTAAATGTATAAAAGAATTATATGAATTTAAATCCGCAAATGAAACTATGAAACTTTTAACAGGAGACAATAATATTAATTATATTATGACATCTTCAAAAATATTAAAAATTGATTCAGGTACATGTAGCATTTATTGTGATTTAACACTTTTAGGTTTCAACGGTAATAATATTCATAGTCTGGATATCAACTCAAATGGTGATTTATTAATACTTGAATACGATGATTTTGCTGACAAAAGAAATATGTATTTAATTTCTCAGAATTCACCGGATAATCCAAATCAGGAAAAGCAGATTATTACAGTGGCATGTGGTTGGATTGACGAAATTACCAGATCTGAGATTGTACGTTTTAACAAATCAAATGAGTTTTACAAAATCATATTAACTGATTATTCCCAGTACAATACAAACGATAATCCGGAAGCAGGAATGAACAAACTGGAACAAGAGTTTTTGCATGGAAAAGCCCCTGATATTATTTTATATTCATCCTTTCAAAATTCCAAAGCACTTGAAAATCTGGGAGCATTTTCTGATTTATATACATTAATGAATAATGATGATAGTTTTGATAAAAATGAACTCTTGACAAATGTTCTGGAAGCGTATGAAAATAATGGCTGTTTGTATAGTGTACCGGTAAACTTCCAGGTTATGACGTTATGTGGCCTGTCTCAGAATTTTATCACCAAAGATAAATGGGACATTAATGAAATGATTGATTCATATAATAATTCAAAAATCACCAGTCTGCTCGAAAGTAACAATAAAAAACAGTTAGTTGAAGAAATTCTTTTATATAGTTTAGGGCTTTATGTGGAATATGATAACGGAATAAGTCATTTTGATTCTGAGGAATTTATCAACTTATTGGAATTCTTCGATAAGACAGGAACAAATGATAAAAGCAATGATAATCCATTTGCAATGACAAATGGGAATGCGTTATTGGATTTTGTTTGTTTGTCATCATTTGATGAATTTCACACCTATGCTGCCGGTTACTGGAATAAAAAAGATATATCATTTGTTGGATTTCCAGGTATTAACGGAAGTAGTTCTTTAATATCATCTGAACTACAGTTTTCTATTAACGACAAGTCCGTAAACAAGGAGCTGGCATGGGATTTTATTAAGGGATATTTATCTTATGATTATCAGAAAAACATTGAGTATAAATTTCCTGTTAATAAAAAAGCACTTGATGAAGCAGGTGCAAGGTCAACAATTATACACACTGATGAAAATGGTGAAGTAATCGAGAATAAATTTTATTTTGATTTACAGGAAAAAGAAATTGGTTATCTGACAGATAAGGAAAAGGAGAAATGTACAAATCTTATATTTAATACAAACAGAAGTTTTGTATATGACAGTAAATTATATGCAATATGTCAGGAAGAATTAGCACCGTTTATTGAGGGAGAACAGTCAGCTTCTGAAACATCACGGAGAATACATGAAAGAGTGTTATTGTATTTAAATGAAAAAAAATAAGTGTTGATAATTTATATTGCCTTGCACATCAGAAAAAATTTATAAAAAAAATTTAAGAATTCCGGGAACCTTTGTTTGTTTTGATTCATCTAATTAACAGAAAACAAAAAACATAAATAAAAACCGGACATAAAAATATGTTCATGAAAATTAAAACGGATAAAAAACAAAAACAATTTTTAAGATGTGAAAGGATGTAATTACTATGAAAACAAACAAGATTATCGCAGGCGTATCAGCACTGGTAATGGCAGCAGCAAATGTATGTGCAGTATCAGCACAGTCGGTAACAGAAGAAGAACTCAACGTACCTGTACAGGACGATACAACAGTATCAGCACCTGCAGATGAGGAAGCAGCTGACGAATCCATTACAGAAGCAGAAAAGCCTGAAAAGCCGGAGAGACCGGAAAAGCCGGAAATCTCTGATGAAGACAAGGAAGAATCAGAAGATACAGAAAAGCCGGAAAGACCAGAAAAACCGGAGATACCTGAAGATGCAGAGCAGCCTGAAGACATTGAAAAGCCGGAAATGCCAGAGATGCCTGAAGGACCTGCACATGAAGAAATCAGATTCAACGAAGATGTAATCCAGGCAATAAAGGATTTTGTAGACAAGATCTCCTCACTTCTCCCTGATTTCTCAGAATTCGAAGGTTTTGAAATCACAGACGGTTTCGGAATAAAGGAACTTAAGGATATGTTCAGGGATATCATAAAGGCAAACAAGGAGAATGCAAAGCCTGAAGGACACAGACACGGCTTTGAGGAATTCACAGGACTTAAGAAGTTCGAAGTAAGCGAAGGCAATGACGAACTCGCATCAGAGGACGGAGTTCTCTTTGACAAGGATAAGAAGACACTCCTCAAATACCCTGCAGGCAAGGCAGATGAGGAATTCACAGTACCTGAAGGCGTTGAAACAATAGCACCTCACGCATTTGACGGATGCAAAAACCTCAAGAAGGTAGAACTTCCTGAAAGCGTAAAGGAAATCGGCAAGGGTGCATTTGAAGACTGTGAAAACCTTGAAGAAGTAACACTTCCTGAAGATATCAAGGTAATCGAAGAAGAAACATTCAAGGGTGACAAAAAGCTTAAGAAGGTAAACAAGCCTGAAAAACTCGAAGTAATCAAGGACGAAGCATTTGAAGGCTGTGAAAACCTTGAGGAAGCAGTAAAGGAAAACGTTGATAAGCATGCAGACCGTGTATACGGAGATGTAACAATGGATAAGAAGGTTGACGTAACAGACCTTACAAACATTGCTCTTCACGTTATCGGCGACAAGAAGTTTGATGAAGACCAGACTGTAGTTGCAGACGTTGAAGATGATGATAACGTAAACCTTGCAGACCTTGCAGCATTAAAGATGAAGCTCGTTGGCCGTGACAAGGTACTCGGACCAAAGCCTGCTGAAGATATTCTCGCAGTTGAGGAAACTGAAGAAGCTGCTGAATAATAAAAATATACGATAAAATAATTCACTTCTGGTGTAAAACGGGTATGTGCAAAAGCACATACCCGTTTTTATGCTGAATATAAAATAAAACAAAGAATCCGGACATTTCAGTTAAACGGTTTGTCCGGATTTTTTT
>JAUNJJ010000028.1 GCA_030533325.1 Oscillospiraceae bacterium | reverse complement strand
CGACAGCTTTATTATTATATCACGTCAAAATCAGTTTGTCAACACTTTTTTTGAAATTTATTCTTTATTTTTCAAAAAAATAATTCAATCTATAAGATCATTCTGAAATCTCGACAGATGTTCATACGGAAGAATCAGTCTTCCTTTATAAAGTCCGCAGCCGTCATTTACCATTGAATTGCTGGCCGCTGCAAACATATTGACATCGAGCTCATTAAGCTTTATATGCTGAAGTCTGATAATTCGTTCATATGCATCGTCAAAAAACGTGCATTCACCAACTGGAATCTCTCCTCTTCTTGAGCGTTCTTCTTTTTGCCTTTCTTCATAACCCATATGATTTGCCGGACCAATCTCTGCGTAGTTATCCATATCATATGTTCGAAGCTGTACTTCTATGAAGCTTCTTGAAAGGCTGTCATAGAACGTAATGTGAAGCGACTTGTATCCTGTGGATATTTTATTTGATACATAATCTTTATAATAAAGTCTCATACTCTCATTCAGCAAGGATTTTTCATTTTCTTCCGGGTTTTTGTATTCCAGATATTTTTTCCCCGGTGACAGTCTGGCCGGCTGTGGTTCGAAACCTCTTTCTTCAAGAAATGCCGGGAGTATATTGGCGATATCATAAAGATATTTTATTTCCTTTTCTGCACGCTCTTCAGGATTACGTATACGGCACTTTGGAATGGAAATTATTATCCTGTATGCTATAAGATCCTTTAAGGTTGACAATCTTTCTCTTATCTGAGGAACAGACGGATATGTACCGTTCTCCTTGTGGTATTCATAAATATATGAAGCAACCTGACCGTTAAACTTTGATTCGGCACGTATAAGTGATTTTATACGTCCTTTAAATGTAAATGACAAATCCGGATACGCCTCGGTCATATACTTATAAAATTCTCTGATTCTCTGTGACTGCGAAGTAAGAAAATCATTATGCTCAAGCAAATCTGACATCTGCAGAAGAAAATTGCTGTGAATCATATCTATCTGGTTACCTGTTTTTTTAGCATCTGCTCTGAGATCTGATGAATAATTATGGAGAATTTTTATAACTGTATCTCCATTGTAAAGATAATCGTTTAATGCAATCATTATTACTCCTTATATACTTTGCGTTATCTTATTTTCTTCCTGAACTATGATAACATATTATGAATAAATTATCAAGAAAAACGGTAAACAATATTTTTAAACTGCTAAATTTTTTTTACCGAAAAATTTTCGTGTCACTGAAAAATCTATTTTAAAGTCACTTTCATTATGTTATAATAAATTCAGGCACTTTACAAGCATTTTACAAAAAAACGATAACAAATTTAATTCTTCACTGATATAATATTTTAAAAAAAGAAAAGGAAGTGAGCATATGATACTTTGCGTTGAAGATGATGACGGAATTCGCGAACTTATGATTTACACGCTATCCGCTTCCGGATTTGAAGCTAAAGGTTTTTCTGATGGAGCTGCACTGATGGACGAATTAAAAATAAATAAACCTGAACTGATAATGCTTGACATAATGCTACCGGGAGAAGACGGACTTTCAATCCTGAAAAAAATCAGGACAAATGCCACAACCTCTGACATTCCTGTTATTATGGCTACTGCCAGAGGAACAGAATATGATAAAGTTATCGGTCTTGATCAGGGTGCCGATGATTATCTTTCCAAACCTTTTGGAATGATGGAAATGATAAGCCGTGTGAAAGCAGTTCTCAGAAGAACACAGCCAAATAAAAAAATCAGTGTTCTGAAGTACGGGGGTATAGTTCTGAATAATTCTGAACATACTGCTGAAGCTGAAGGACAAAGAATCAATTTAACCCTAAAGGAATATGAACTTTTAAAAATATTTATGGAAAATCCGGGACTTGTTTTCACAAGAGATCAGCTTCTCTATAGCGTATGGGGAGCAGAATTTGCCGGAGAAACACGGACGGTCGATGTTCATATTGGAACACTAAGGACAAAACTTGGTAAATGCGGAAGTTGTATAGAAACAGTACGGGGCGTCGGTTACAGATTTGAGGCGGTATAATGAAAAACAGTATATTTAAATCAATATGCCTGGCAGCAACCGGTGTATTTCTTGCATCTCTTTTGCTCATAATGAGCATTCTTTATACTTATTTTTCTGATATACAGCTTGATACATTAAAAAAGCAAACTGAACTTGTTGCTGTAGCTGTACAGGATCAGGGGATTTCTTTCCTTGAAAAAATTGATAACAAGGATTTTCGTATAACACTTATTGAATCAGACGGCGATGTTTTGTATGACACAGTTTCTCCTGCTGATTCAATGGAAAATCATCTGGGACGTGAAGAAATCAGAGAGGCTCTTGCCAAAGGATACGGAGAGAGTACACGATATTCCTCTACCCTTCTTGAACGTCAGATATACACTGCAAAACTCCTTCCGGACGGAACAGTTATCAGACTCTCCGAAACTCATTACTCTGTTCTTTCACTTATTCTAATGATGACCCAGCCGATTGCTATTGTTGCAGTAATCGCTGCTGTTTTATCATTAATTCTTGCATCAAGGCTTTCAGAAAAGATTATCAAACCCCTTAATGAACTTAATATAGATAAACCGGAATTAAAGGAAAGCTATGAAGAACTAAAGCCTCTTATTGAAAGAATAAACAGTCAGCAGCGTCAGCTAAAATCCCAGTCTGCCGAACTCAGACGCAAACAGGAAGAATTTAACGCAGCTACTTATAATATGAATGAAGGTATAGTTCTTCTGAATGAATCAGGCACAATACTAAGCATAAACCATTCTGCCTCGAAAATTCTTTCTGCAAGCAGATACTGCATCGGGAAAGACATACTGCTTGTAAACAAATCAATTGAAATTCAGAATCTCCTTAACAAGGCACAGAACGGAGAACATGCTGATGTCATGATGAATATAAACGGTATGGAATATCAGATAAATGCCAGTCCTATTGTATCGGACGGCAGTATTTCCGGAATTGCTCTTATTGTATTTGATATAACAGAAAAAGAAAAAGCGGAACAGATGAGACGTGAATTTTCTGCAAATGTTTCGCATGAACTTAAAACTCCGCTGCATTCCATTTCAGGATATGCAGAACTTATGAAAAACGGACTGGTCAAAGAAGATGATATTGTTTCTTTTTCATCAAGAATTTATTCAGAAGCACAGAGAATGATTGTACTGGTTGATGACATTATTAAGCTTTCTCGTCTTGACGAAGGTACTTCTGATATGGAACTTGAGGAAACCGATCTTTTCGCTGTTGCTCAGGAAACTGTAGATATACTGAAATCAGCAGCAGAAGCAAAAAATCTTACAGTAACCCTTAACGGAGTTTCATCTAAAATATACGGTTACCCTCAGCTTTTAAACGGACTTGTTTACAATCTCTGTGACAATGCAATAAAATATAACAGACAGGACGGTTCTGTGGATATAACTGTTACACAGAATGATACCAACACTGTACTGACCGTTTCTGATAACGGTATAGGTATCCCGAAAGAACACCAGGAACGTATTTTTGAAAGATTCTACAGAGTTGATAAAAGTCACTCCAAAGAAGTCGGAGGCACCGGACTCGGACTTTCAATTGTTAAGCATGCAGCAAGACTTCATGATGCTGAAATAAAGCTTGAAAGTGTACCGGACGGCGGAACAACTATAAGCGTTATATTTCCTGAAAAATCTCTTTTATAAAAACTTTACAAAAACTTTACATTGCTCAGATAACAGATTTAACATCGGTATGATATGATTTATCCGTAAAAATTTGAAAGGAATTGATTTATGGATATTTTCAGTGTACTGACTATGATCGGTGGTCTGAGCCTTTTTCTTTTTGGAATGAACATAATGGGACAGTCACTCGAACAGAGAGCCGGAGGAAAACTTCGAAGTCTTCTTGGAAAAATGACAACAAACAAAGCCGCCGGTCTTCTGACAGGTCTTGGAGTAACAGCCGTTATACAGAGTTCCTCAGCAACCACCGTAATGGTTGTGGGATTTGTAAACTCCGGACTTATGACACTTAAACAGGCTATTAATGTAATCATGGGTGCAAACATAGGTACTACGGCTACAGCCTGGATTCTTAGTCTGGCTGGAATAGACAGCAGCAATGTCTTCGTTTCGCTTCTTAAACCAACCTCCTTTACTCCGATACTTGCTCTTATCGGAATAATACTGTATATGTTCTGTAAAAGTACAAAGAAAAAAGATACCGGTATGATTCTGCTTGGCTTTGCTACCCTCATGTTCGGTATGGAAACAATGTCCGATGCTGTTTCCGGACTCAGCGAAGTAGAAGAATTCACAAATCTGTTTTTACTTTTTAAAAATCCTTTTCTCGGCCTGATTGCCGGAGCTGTTCTTACTGCGGTAATTCAGTCAAGTTCAGCATCTGTTGGAATTCTTCAGGCTCTTGCTGTTACCGGTCAGATAAGCTATGGTGCCGCTGTGCCTATCATCATGGGGCAGAATATAGGTACGTGTGTAACTGCAATGATTTCATCAGTAGGTGCAAATAAAAATGCGAAACGTGCAGCTCTGGTACATCTTAACTTTAATGTAATAGGCAGTTTGGTATGCCTTATAGTATTCTGCATTTACCGTGCATTATTTGAACCGGAATTTCTTGACCAGCCTGCATCACTTTTCGGTATAGCAGCTACCCATTCAGCTTTTAACGTACTTTGCACAGCTCTTATGCTGCCTATGTCAGGCATACTTGAGAAACTGGTATGTAAAATAGTTCATGATGATAATCAGCCTGAAAGCGAGTCGGAACTCGACTACAGACTTCTTACTACACCTCCTATCGCACTGAAAAGATGCTATGAAGTCGCTTGTGATATGGCCGAATGTGCTGTAACAGCACTCAGAGATTCACTGACTTCACTCACTGACTACAGTCCGGAATTATCCGGAAAAATCCGTGAAGCTGAAGACAGGACAGATCATTATGAAGATATACTTGGAACTTATCTTGTAAAACTAAGTTCACTTCGTATAAGCGAAGAAGACAGTAACGAAGCAGCAAAACTTCTTAAAATAATCGGTGACTTTGAAAGAATCTCAGACCACGCTGTTAATATTACCGAATCTTCAGAAGAACTTATTGAGAAAAATATAACACTTTCTGATAAAGCACTCTCAGAACTCAATGTTATGTTCAGTGCAATAAGGGAAATACTAAACCTCTGCCTCGATTCATTTAAAAACAACAGCACGGAAAGTGCCCTGATGATTGAACCTCTTGAGCAGGTAATAGACGGCCTTAAGGAAACTCTCAGAACAAATCATATTCTCAGACTTCAGCAGGGACACTGCGGAATTGAAGCAGGTTTTATCTGGTCAGATCTTCTTACCAATCTCGAAAGAGTGTCAGATCACTGTTCAAATATTGCCGGATGCATAATCGATATGTCAGCCGGAAATCTTAATCTTCATGAATCACTCAGAACATTCAGAAACGATACGGATGATTATTCAAATAAGTTTAAGGAATACAGTCTGAAATATTCTGTAGAAAAATAATATAAGAAAACCGAAAGGCATGGATACAAACCCGATGTATCCATGCCTTTTTTGTCAGCTGTACTGACGGTTAATAAAAATATATTTTATACGCAGAAATTCCTTGGTTTTTAAAAGTAAAGCATAAAGAATTGCTCTGTTTTCAAACTCTTCCCTTTCCTCAGGAAGTTTTTCAAGCTTCATAATTTCAAATATTCTGTCAGCTTCTTCAACAAGTGCACCTACAGTGTTGCTTTCATCGTACTCATCAGATATTTTTCTGAGAAAATCAGATATGATAACTGCCTGTTTTGGGGTTATATTCATCTGTTTTACATAGCAGTACATATCATAAAGGGCACTGCACTGTTCACGTCTCATTTTTAAATACATTACGTTATAATTTTCAGAAGCAAACAAAGAGTTATCGTTATTTGCTCTGGCTATTTCTTCTGCCTCGTTAATATATATTTCTATTCTTCTGAAACATTCTGCATTATAATCAGTTTTGTCCTCTTCAAGAATTCTGTCTGACATACGTCTGAGAATAGCTTTTATTTCATTGTCTACTCTGTTTTTTCGTTCACGCATCTTCTGGACATCTTTGTGAAGATGCATATTTATCAGGACACCAATGCCGGCACCGATAAACAGAAGGAGAAATTCATTGGAAAGTATAGGATATGAAATCTCCTCCAGAGTTAGTATATGAGTTATCAGAACAGATACCGGAACTATAGCGCTCTGAAATTTGAATATATTACAGAAAATGATGAAAAAAAACAAATATATTCCGAATGCAATTGTATTATACCCGACAGTACTGAAACATACAGCTGAAATAATTACCGCTGCAAAAAATGCTGCAATTCTTTTTAATGCTGTAAATACAGTTTCTTTCTTTGTATTATGAATGCTCAGAACCGTTATAAGCCCTGCCGTAGCACTGAACTGAAGATTCATCAGAGTACAGATAAATACTGCAACAACACATCCAGTTGCAATCTTCAGTGCACTAAAAAGGAGCCTGCGGTTAAATACTTTTTTCATATTTTATTTGCAGAGTTCTGCTGCAAGTGCGTCAATCTGTGCCTTGCTTTCTTCATTCATTGCAGAAATAATCTTAACATCATTTTCACAGTATGTAAGGTTTTTGCTCTTTTCAAACATTCCCTTCATCACTCTTGATGCTGTAGGTGCCCATGAGCCGTTTTCAATAAATGCTACAGTTTTATTCTGGAAATTATGTTCTGTTAATGTTTCAATAAAATTCCTCATAAACGGGAATACATCTCCGTTATATGTTGTTGTGGCAAATACAATCTTTCCGTATCTGAATGCATCTTCAACACATTCTGCCATATCGTTTCTTGCAAGGTCAAATGACACAACCTTAGGACACCCGTTTTCGAGAAGCTTTTCTTCAAGATATGCAGCTGCCTTCTTTGTATTTCCGTATACTGAAGTATACGCAACCACAACACCCTCACTTTCCGTTTTATAACCTGACCATGTGTTGTAAAGGTCTATGTAATAACCGAGATTTTCACTGAGTACCGGTCCGTGAAGAGGACAGATTATCTGGATGTCAAGTGCTGAGGCTTTCTTAAGAAGAGCCTGAACCTGTGCACCGTATTTGCCTACAATGCCAATGTAATATCTTCTTGCTTCACATGCCCAGTCTTCATCTGCATCCAGTGCACCGAACTTTCCGAAACCATCTGCTGAGAAAAGCACCTTGTCCTTACTGTCGTATGTTACTATAACTTCAGGCCAGTGAACCATAGGGGCAGTAATGAAATTGAGTGTATGGCTGCCAAGCTCAAGTGTATCGTTTTCTCCGACAACTATTCTTCTGTCTTCGTAATCACTGCCGAAAAAGTTCTTCATCATAGGGAATGCCTTGGCTGAAGAAACAATCTGTGCATTATTATACTTTTCCATAAAGGCTTTAATCCCTGCAGAATGATCCGGCTCCATATGCTGAACAATAATATAATCAGGTTCTCTGCCTTCAAGCGCACTGCTGATATTTCCAAGCCATTCATCAACAAAGTTTGCATCAACGCTGTCCATAACTGCTGTTTTGCTGTCGGAAATAATATATGAGTTATATGCCATTCCTTCAGGAACAACATACTGTCCCTCAAACAGATCAATGCTTCTGTCGTTCACACCTACGTATAAAATATCATTTGTAATTTTCATATTATTCACTCCATTTATTATTTTTTGATTTTTTATTAATCTTAACTACTGCAAAACAAAGCACTGACACCAGAAGGAGCAGCGGTTTGAGTATTTTGCCCTTAAAATTATTCATTTTGTCATTCCTCTTTTTTATTTATGATACTATAAGTCCATAACCAGCACAAAGTCTTTTTAAGCCTTCTTTGTATCCTTGTCCTATTGCGTTTATTTTCCAGCCGGAACTATGTTTATATATTTCAAAAAAAATAATTGTTGTTTCTGCAAACAGTTCAGTTGCTGTGTATTTTAATATTTCTCTGTTGTTCTGTGAAACAGATACAAACGGTTCTTTTACCTTTGAGAAATTATCGAGCGGTCCCGGTTTATAAATTGAATAAACAAATGAAATCTTTTTTATATGATCCGGAACTTTTTTCAGGTCTACTTCTATCGATTTATCTTCATTAAAGACAAGTGCCCCGCTCACAGTATCTCTGTTGCCAAAGAAAACAAAGTCATCATCACAGCTTGTTATTCCGTCAGCTCCAAGCATAAAAGCATATGGATCAATATCAATATCCTGACTGACTGATTTATGACTCATGTATATTTTTATTACATCACCTGAATATTGTTCAATACTTATTCTCTCACCTCTTGAGAGAATATAGGTTCCTTCATTTCCTGAAGGATTTTGTTTCTGACACTCAGTAATACTCTGTTCAGCACCTGATACCTGTGCAAAAATAGTTTTTATCAGTTCTTTTCGTTCGCTTTCCATAGCTGAAACTCTTTTTTTCAGAGTTTCAATTTCATCTGAATCCACAGTTGCGATCAGCATATCATTTGCAGTATTTTCTGAATTATACGCCGCACCCTGTATGTAAAATCTTCTGTTGAATTCAGAATGCATTATTATATCACCAAATAAAAATGTTCCCGCCGGAATGCTGCTCACTGTAAGTCTGACACGATTGATTCCGGGCATCAAATCAGGGGGTTCAAGAGTGATATCTCTGATATCCGTTTCAAGTGTTGAAAATCCAGGTGAGTAAACTTCAAAAATAAATGTATTTTTTGTATCAGCACTGAATCTGCCAAGTTTCATCTGACGATTTACATCGGGGACAGTATCTTCATTTCCAAATCCTGATGTGCGTCCTATTATCTCTACATTTTCCACGGATACTTTTTCTGATGAGCAAACCGAAAATGAATCTGCAGCTCTGTCAATAAGTTCTATACGCAGATTTTTCAGTGTAACACCGGCAGAAGCAACAACAAGAACCGTCTCTCCCCTGTTCCACAATGTTGTTCCGTTACCTTCAACCGTACACGGATGATTAATATAAAACGGTCCCTGATACTCCCCCGGAGGCAAAATTATGATTCCGTTTCCGGAATCAATTTTCTGCTGTATGACTCTTTCCATTTTTTATCCCCCTTTCCTCATACTCTGAGTCCGGTTACAACAGAAAGCGGAATCCCAATAAGAAGCATTATTGTTATAATAGAAATATATGCTATCTGATACCTCAGAAGAGGAATTACTTTCACATGATCAAGCTTCCGGTCACGGATGATATTGAATCCGCTTTCCTTCCAGTCAAGAAGAATCATTATATAAAGAATAATTCCAAGTATAACTGAAACTATACCTCTCACACTTTTTGGCATAATTAAAAAAAGAATAAACTGTACTGCAAACAATACTATCTCTGTTTTATCCTTTGAGGAAAGAACAAATTCCTTCTCACCCAGATATTCGGTTCGGTACTGCTTAAGAATATACTTCATGGCTGAACAACAATTACTGAAAAAAACAAAATGCAGACTGTCATCAGTTTTATTATCCATGCTCAGATGAGCTATTGTACAATGCCCGTCCGGAAGAAGAAATAAAACATCATTTTTTTCCTTGTGTTTTGCAAGAGTTAATATTTTGTCAGCATCATACTTTTTTATATGAAGATGAGGATTATCATATGTTTCTCTGGCAAGCTGATCTTTTAGTAATATTTTTTCATCTTCATCAGGAATATACCATGTAAATGTATCATCATACGAATCAAAGCTTTCCTGAATAAAAGATATCTCCTCCACTGATTTCACCTCTTAAAGTAAAAAATAACTCCAGATTATATATATTTATTATACGAAATTTTCGGTTGTTCGTCAATGTTTTTTTGTGTTTCATTTACTTTACTGTAAATTAACAGAATTAAGAATAGTATATACAATTGAATCAGTTGTAACATCACCCTGTTTTCTGTCTTCAATGATAACACAGAAGGCAATCGGATTATCAGGATTGGTATCAAAACCAACGAGAAATGAATTCTCCTCGTCGCCGTTCTTTACCTGTGCAGTACCGCTTTTAAGTCCAAGGGTATATCCCGGAATGGAATCCGTATATCTCTGCCCGTTCTGAATCATTATGTTTTTTACATATTCAGCCGATGCAGGCGAAAAAAACTGCTGGGAATATGTTGTCTTTCCTCTATTCTCCGTATTGCCTACAACGTCTGCAGTACTGCTTATAACATAGGGAAGGACTGATTTTCCGGTGGAAGTAGCAATAGCACTCTGCCATACCATCAGCATACATGGGCTTATCATTGTTTCGCCCTGTCCGATTAATCCCCACTGAGTAGAAAATTCATTTTTATCTTTTATTGTTGTTGAAGCTGACTCAACAGCAATATTGTTTATTTCAAATGAAAAAGGTGAAGAACCGTTTACTGAATATCCCATCTGTTTAAGTGATGAAACTGCATTGTCAAGGAAAAAATCCGGGTCCTCAACAAGCTGAGCAAAAAAAGGATTACAGCTGTTTGAAAAAGCCGCTGCAATATCCTGCTCTCCGTGTCCGGATGAAGAATGACAGATAATATCCTGATCTGCTTTATTTTTATAAATACCTGAACATGAATATCTCTTTGATGCAAGCAATGGTTCACCCATTATTTCGTGTGCTGTGATAAGAGTAAGCACTTTCTGGGTTGAACCAGGCGTGAATTTGTAAAATGCCTTGCACAGAAGACTGCCGTCCTCAAGATTTTCATATCCGGCAAAAGGATTAAGACCCGGACGGCTTACACATACGAGTATTTCTCCTGTAAGATAATTATAGGCTATAGCTGCACCGTTTTTTCCGTTAAATGCGTTGTATACATTCTGATTGGCACCGTGGTCAAGTGTTGTATAAACCGCACTCTTCCCGTCATTGTCTCTAAGTCCTACTGAAAATGAATAATTGCTGAGAAGCTCCATATTTTCTGAAACAAGAGTGTTCGTCATTTGTCCGCTGTCATTTCCGATAAAATTTGCTACATCAGTAAAATGGTCGTATCCGTAAATCTCCGGAGTTGCATCCTGATCAAAAAGTACATCTCCGTTTCTGTCATATACTTTTCCGAGCACAGCATCATCTGAATTGCTTATATAAAAAGAAGATTCACTGTAAATCTTATATGCAAGCAAAGCCATCCCAATCATAAACAGAGTAAGCATTATTGTAACAAGTCTTAGATTTCTCGCAATACTTCTCATCAGTTTTCTCTCCTTTCAGCGGTTTCATCAGAAGGAATCTCAACTATATTTCTGACAAATACAGGAGACTGTGTGGCTTTAAGCATCCCTATAAGAAATCCGCTTGTTACCATTGATGTACCGCCGTTTGAAAGGAACGGAAGTGTAACGCCGGTAAACGGAATCATATTGCATGAACCAAAAATATTAAGTGACATCTGAACAACAAATACTGCAATAACACCTACTGCAACTGTTCCATGATAATAACACTTAGGGGTATTCACGAGTACTGAAGCAAGAAGAAGAAGAATCAGTATTACAAACAGTATCGCTGCAAGCATTCCCCATTCCTCGGATACAGAAGAGAAAACTATATCAGTATCATATGCAGCAACATTGCACAGACGACCTGCACCCGGGCCTTTTCCGAGCCAGCCCCCTTCTGCCATAGCAATCAGCGCTCTGCACTGCTGGTAACCGTTTCCGTACTGGTCAGCCCAGATATCCACATGAAGTCTGTCCTTTACATATCCCGGGGCAAGCTTAAACGCAGCAAAAGCAGCTGCAAGCACTCCGGCTGCAAGAATACCGATTTTCTTTTTTGACAATGCTGCTTTCGGATAACATAATCTGTTTATCAGAGCGCATCCGGCAACAGCTGCAAACGTTGGTATACTTCCAAGATCGCGGCACCACCACTGCAGTCCAAGAATCATCACGGAAACAGCTGTCATAGCAATATTGTTCGGAGCAATATAAAACGGACCGTATTTTTTCTTCATCTGCTGACTTGTCAGAGAGGAAGCGCAGCATAAAACAAGAAGTGGCTTTATAAACTCAGAAGGCTGAACTGAAAATGCGCCGAAATCAATCCACATGCTTCTCTCACCGGTAAACAGCACAATCACAACCATCAGTACTGCAATTCCTGCATAGCAGAATGGTCTCATTTTTTCTGCTTTATAGCTGTTTCGTGTAAATAAGAATCCGGCATGGCACGCAATCATCCCAGCAGTTAATGTAATAAAGTGCTTAAGATTAAAAACCACACCGCCAAAACATGACTGAAATATCAGACTGATATTCATAATCAGTATCAGAAGATAGTCAACAGTATATGTATCCTGCTCCATCGTCCCGAGAATAATAAAATAAATAAGATCTGAAGCAACAACTACTGCAGATAATTTTATTATCTCAAATACATCATCATAGGTACCATTCAGATATACATTTGCAAGAAGAATGACATGTGTAATAATAATAAGTGTTCTTATAAAAAAATAATTAAGCTTTGTTTTTTCTTTCGTTCTTTCTCTGTACATTGCTTACATCCTTTATTTTCTTTATATGAAAAACAACAGCGCCTAGTCTTATCTCATCGTTCACATTTACAACTGCCGACCTGATTTTTTTCCCGTTAAGATATGTGCCTGATCTGGAATTGAGATCTTCAAGTAAAAATATTCCGTCAGAATAAGTCAGTACAGCGTGATATCTTGAAACAGAGAGATCCGGAAACTGAATATCAACTGAACGGTGCCTTCCAAGAAGAATCTCTGAATTTTCAATCGGAATTACTCTTCGTCCGTCAGTAACAGCCAGATAGCCGAATTCTCTGCGCCATATCTTTCGGCACATTTTTTTCTCTGACCAGCTCTTTATAAGAATAAAAAGTGCACATACGTCTATAAAAAGCATAACAAAGACACTTGCGAAACCTTTGAATGTAACTATCTGATCAAGAATTCCATTAATAAGATCCGAAAAATTTTCCATATAAACCGTCCCGCAATTTTATTTTATCATATAAATATCATATCCCATTGATTTGAATGTATTAACAGAGGATTCAACCCATGTTTCAGTCTGACCTTCACTTACAAGACAAGGAACAAGCTTCATGCCTCCTGTCATTCCGTCAAGCTTTTTCAGAACAGCTGAAACTGAATCTTCTGATAATTCATTCATATTGATTGTTACGACAACAGGCATTGAACCGAATTCTTCCGGTTTAAATACCTCAGCTGATGAATTGAATATATCTGCTGCTGAAACTGAGAGCATTGTCTTGCCACCGTTTGACGCAGCACTGTTATTAAGCTTGTTTACAAGATCAGTAAGTCCTTTGTAGCGCGTTTCAGACTGTACAATTTCTCCGATATATCCAAGGTCTTTTTCGCGGAAAGGCGGAAAATAGTTATCTGTGCAGATTACAGTTTTGATACCGGCAGATGTTATTTCATCAACAAGACTGCAAAGATATTCGGATGTTTCCGAAGAAAACGGTGAAAGCCATGGTTTTCCGCCGTCTTCCGCTCTGTTGTCAAGCCATTCGCCTGTATATCCGTCATCAAACTGATATGCAGATTTTTTATATGTTCTCGGATATATGTTGTCAGCAACTGTACTGAATTCTGCCACAGGAGTCAGACCTTTTTCAGTTATGGCGTTTACTATTTCCTCAAGTGTAAGATCAGATGATACTGCCCCTGAAAGTGAAGCTGTACTTACTGAAGAAGCATAGTTTACTTTTCCTCCGGTAGTCTTAAGCGGGACAGCAACCGACGTACATCCTGTAATTGTATCAAGTTTTTCTTTAAGTGAGCTGAGACTTGATATATCTGAAACAGAAAGGTAGTAACATCCTCCCTTTACCGTTGCTGAAGGAGCTGGTGTCTTTGTTTCAGTTTCAGTAGCAGCTTCTGTTACTGAAACATCCCCGCCTTCAGAGGTAACAGTTGTAGAAACCAGCTCCTTATCCGTAACTACAGTTGTTACAGGCTTCTCTGTCTGCACAGTTGATTCAGAGTCCTCAAAAAAACTTTTATATGTAGTAACCGGAACTTCAGTATACTCTTCCGTAACAACAGGTATATCTTCAGATACTGTTTTTTCAGGTTCATCCATGGATTTTACAAGATCATAAACAGGCACCGCTACTACATAGTATCCGAATATACCAACACCGAATACTACAGCACATGTACCGAGAATAGAAAGGATCTGACTGTTGTTTCCGCGTTTTTTTCTTCTCTGTTTATATATTTTCATTCCTTTATTTTTTTTCATACATTTTTCTCCTTTTTAATAATACGTTTTTAATCTCACTTTATACTCTTTCAATGTATATAATATTATTGTGAATACATAAAGCTTTATGGGATATTATATTAATAAACGGGGGACGGTAAAATGATAATAGAAAAGCTAAGCAGTCTGACAATAAAGGTTTCCCTCTCATCTGAAGAGCTGAAAATCTACTCACTTGACTTTGATTCAATGACTGAATACAATGAAAACACAAAAAAACTTCTGAAAAATATATTAAAAGAAATTTATAATCATCTCGGACTTAATCTTTTTAATGAAACACTGTATGTAGAAGCATTTTCCGGTTCCGGTCAGAAATGCATACTGTATATCTCAGTATCTTCAGATTCTTATGAGTATGATTACTCCGATTCTTCAGTTACTGAAAAAACTGTTGTTGAATCCGGAAACTGCAAGGATATAATTTCATTTTCGAAAGATCTTGTCAGGTATTATAATGATTACTGTAAAAACAGCAGGCTTTATCATTATAATAATATATTCAGAATACTGATTGAATCTGAACAGTCAAAATCAAAAAGCATAGCAGACTGTGCTGACAGTCACAGATTACGGAGTATGTACGGAAATATCATAGAAGCTCAGACCGTAGAATACTTCGAATGTGTAATTGATAACTGTGCAGTTGAAAAACTTTCGGGTAAAATTTTACTTTAAGGAAACTACTGCATCAGCCATTGAGGATGCATTAAAAAGATAACTTCCTGAAACAAGAACATTTGCTCCTGCTTCCCTGACTACTGATACAGTTTTTTCGTTTATACCACCGTCAACTTCAATATCGATGCTGATATTATTATCTGTGATATATTTTCTGAGTGTTCTGATTTTTTCAGCAGTTTCAGGTATAAAACCCTGTCCTCCAAAACCAGGTTCAACTGTCATTATAAGTACCATATCAACCCTGTCAAGATACCTGTAAACAGTTTCAACCGGTGTTCCTGGCTTAACTGATATACCGCATTTAACACCGGAATTCTTAATGGCTTCTATAACCTGGTCTGCATCCGAATTACTTTCAACATGAAATGTAATCATGTCGCTGCCAGCTCTGACAAAATCAGGAATATATTTTAAAGGGTCGCTTATCATAAGATGAACATCCTTAAAAATATCAGTATACCTGCTTAACTTCTCAAGAACCGGAAGCCCGAATGAAATATTGTTTACAAACTGACCGTCCATAACATCAAAGTGAAGCATATCAACATTGTTTGCCTTTAATCTGTCGCATTCTTCAGCAAGGTGAAGCAAATCGGCCCCAAGTATAGAAGCGGAAATATATGTTGTCAAAAAAGTCAACCTCCAAAAATTACAATGATTAAATTACATACATATATATAATACCTTATTTTCATTGCAAGGTCAACAAAAATTATATATTTTTTTTATTAAAATTTAATTACAAGAAAATATTAAATACCTGACAAAAGTTTTTACTTATTTATTTCATCAAACTTTCCTGTAAAAGGGAGAAAGCCTTGTTCAAATGAACAAGGCTTTCCAAAGGAGATATGAGAAAAACACTATTTATAAGAAAATTTCATAAGTTAGCAGGTAAGGAACTTTTTTGTTTTCCCTCACCATGTTTATATTATAGCACATCTGAATTGAATTGTCAATATAGTTTAATACATATCATTAAAAATAAAACAAATATGTATCTTTGCACAAAAATATATCAGTTCTGTTATATACTATCGCAACGATGTGCACAAAATTATATTTTTGAATCCGGAATATTTAACGATAACTGCATTTTATCGTGTATAAAACGGGAATTTGTTGTCGACTGCTTTTCTTCCGAAATCATCAGCAAATGCTGCAATTGAGAGAGCCATTCCTTTAAGCTTTGGTTTGCTGATATTAGCAATCTTATCAAAAAGCTCCTTCCTGATATTTTTAATCTCTTCATCTGAAGCACCATCAGGAATATCATGATCAACTATAAGAAGAAAGCTTACTGTTTCCCCTCTCTTCATAAGCTGCATATATGCTTTTTCAACCTGTCCGTTTTCATCAAAAAATTCTGTAAGAGCTGTTTCAAGCTCTTCCGGATGTTCCTTTACGTCAGCGACATATACCTGAGTTTTCTGCTGTTCTTCAATCGCCTTCCTGAGACCTTCAAGAAGCTCACGTGAAAGAAGAATGTTTGAACCAAACGGATCGATAGCTATACCGCTCGGACCTTCTGCATCTGATGTGACAATTCGCATATACTGATCAAAGTTACATACAACAGTCTGAAGCTTTTCCTCTTTACGCCACTTTCTTACTTCATCCATACTTGTGAATGCCGGAAGAAATCTTGCTCCGCTCTCAGTTGTAAGCATCATGAACTGAATACGTGTATCTCCTCTTTCTGAAGAATTGTCAGCCACCTTATATTCTCCGTCCGGACCCATAACTTCAACAATAGCCGGAGAAATAAATTTTGCTCTGCGGAGTTCACTAATAAACTTTCCTTCAGCCTCTCTTGTCTTTTTTTCTTTCATTTCGTACATAGCATAAACAAGAGCAGGATTTTCTATCTCACTTACTTTGATAAATTTCTTTTCGTTCTGTTCTTTTTCGCTCATTTTATCCACCTCTTAAATAAGATTTAAATCATAAACTATCTTTTTTATTTTAACACTTTTGGATATAATAGTCAAGTGTTTTTAAATAAAAAAAACAGCTTTTCAGGAATAACCGGAAAAGCTGTTTTATCAGTAAATCTATCAGATAGCAATTTCTCTTGCAATCTGGTGAAGTTCCTCTTCGTAAGGTTTTTTCATTGAAAGCGCTTCCTGAATATCAAAGTCAACTATCTTTCCTGCCTGCATACCAACAACTCTGTTGCCGATACCCTGTTCAAGAAGTTCAACAGCATAGTGCCCCATCTGACTTGCCACTACTCTGTCTCTTAATGTCGGAGAACCACCGCGCTGTACATGACCAAGAATTGTCGCTCTTGCTTCGATACCAGTCTTCTCCTGAAGTGTCTGTGCAATTTCCTGCGCATGTCCTACACCTTCAGATACAACGATGATAAAGTGCTGTTTGCCTGTTTTTCTTGTTTCAAGCATTTTTCTTGCGATATCATCAAGATTGTAAGGCATTTCCTGAGTGATAATTTCTGTTGCACCGCATGCAATACCTGTATTAACCGCAATATAACCAGCATTTCTGCCCATTACTTCAACAACGCTACAGCGGTCATGTGACTGTGCTGTATCTCTGATCTTGTCAACCATGTCAAGAGCTGTGTTCATAGCTGTATCATAGCCGATTGTGTATTCTGTGCAGGCAATATCGTTATCGATTGTACCCGGAAGTCCGATGCACAGGATACCCTTTGCTGATAAATCAGCAGCTCCTCTGAATGAACCGTCACCGCCGATTACAACAATACCTTCAAGACCAATTTCCTTACATTTTTCAACTGCCTTGTCAACACCTTCAGCTGTTCTGAATTCAGGACATCTTGCTGTGTAAAGACATGTGCCACCTTTCTGAAGTATATCTGAAACAGAACGTTCATTCATTTCGATGATGTCACCATTGATAAGTCCATTGTAACCTCTTCTGATTCCGTAAACCTTAATACCTCTGCTGATAGCAGTTCTGGTTACTGCGCGAACTGCTGCATTCATTCCCGGCGCATCTCCGCCGCTTGTTAAAACACCAATAGTTTTGATCATATTCTTATACTCCATTCTGCCCAAAGGCTTGTTATGTAATATGGTCCTACAATACAATCTTTAAATACAGGATATATTATTCGTATATAAAAACCATATATGTCTGAATCTGATTGCGGATGTTAAAAAAACCCGCTACTATATATTTTACTACATTTAAAAAGTTTGTCAAGACCTAAAAGAAAAACATTTGCTATATTAAGGCTATATTGTCTGAAAATATTCTCTCAGAGATTAATTTCAGATTTTCAGCACTGAAAGTGATTCTGTTATTTTCCTTCGGTGATATCATCTTTTTTCTGTCCGAAATATAAAAACACACCTGCATATTTCCGGTACTGTTAAGAGGAATTCTGCTTATCACCTCCGGTAAATCCTTTTCTGAAGTATTTATACAAAGTTTTTTTCGTGATATTAAAGATAAAAATTCATCCGATGTAAAAACAGAACTGACGATAATATTTCTGCTGCTGTCCTTATCTGATATTCTGCCGGTCAGATACAGTACAGCTCCGACTGAAATCTTCCTGCCGAAATTCCTGCATGCATCAGGAAACAAAACACATTCAATGCTTCCGGATATATCTTCCGAAGTAAAGAAAATCATTTTATCCCCTTTTTTCGTTATATGTGTTTTCTCTGCACCGGCAATACAAATAAAGGATACCTCTGAATTATCATTATATTTTCCGGAAGAGTTTTCAGTTATTTCAGAAACTGACGGCATCCTGAGAAGTTTTCTGAAAAGCTCATACTGAGTAAGAGGATGACCTGACATATACATGCCGGTTGCTTCCTTTTCCATTGCAATCAGCTCATCGAACGGATATTCCGGTGTCTCCGGAACAAAACAGTCGTCCTGCGGGGAATCGCCGAAAAGGTCAAGCTGTCCGTCAATCATACTGCTGTCAACAGAAGTGAGCCTGGAAATGTTTTCAATCATCTGTCTCCTGTTCAGCCCGAGTCCGTCAAATGCACCTGCACAGATCAGGCTCTCAGTCATCCTTCTGCTGATTCCGAAAGACTTTGTTCTTACGGCAAAATCACGGAGTGATTTATATCTTCCATTTTCATTTCTTTCAGAAATAATATTATCAACAATTGACTTTCCTATATTTTTCACTGCTGAAAGTCCGAAGATTATTCCTTCAGGTACAGCAGTGAAATCCATGCTGCTTCGGTTTACAGACGGAGCAATAATCCTGACGCCCTCTGATCTGCATTCGTTCATATAATTCATGAGTTTACCGTTGTTTTTATCCATACACCCTGTCATAACCGATGCCATATATTCTTTAAAATAATGGCATCTCAGATAGGCTGTCTGATATGCGAGATAAGCATATGCTGCCGCATGCGATTTATTGAATGCGTAAGAGGCAAAGGCAGACATACGGTCAAATATTTTACTTGCAGTTTTTTCAGGTATACCAATGCCTGTTGCGCCATGGCATTCAGAATCAGGTTTATCACTGCCGTATATAAACCTTTTTCTCTCTTTCTCCATTACATCATGTTTTTTCTTAGCCATTGCTCTTCGTACTATGTCAGCTTCCCCGTATGAGTAACCGGCAAGTTTTCTGAAGATTTCCATTACCTGTTCCTGATAAACTATGCATCCATAAGTAACCTCCAGAATGCTTCTGAGCTGCTCGCAGTCATATTTAATCTTATCAGGATTATTTTTATTGTTTATATATTCAGGAATAGACTCCATAGGACCTGGTCTGTAAAGGGCAAGTGCTGCTGTCAGGTCTTCTATACTCTCCGGCCTGAGTTTTGTAAGAAGAGATCTTATTCCTCTGCTTTCAAACTGAAATACACCGGATGTTTTTCCGTCAGAAAGCATATCAAATACTTCCTTATCATCAACAGGTACAGAATTTATGTCAATCGTTCTTCCTGATTCCCTAATTTTATTAATACAATTATTGATTATGGTGAGGTTTCTCAGTGCAAGGAAATCTATTTTCAGTATTCCAAGGCTTTCAAGAACAGCCATAGGATACTGAGTCGTAATCATATCATTGCTGACACGAAGAGGAACAAAGTCGCTTACAGGGGCACTGGCAAGTACGATTCCCGCAGCATGAACAGATGTATTTCCCGGCATTCCCTCTATCTTACGGGCCATATCAATAAGTTTTTTTACTGTGGAATCAGTTTCATAGAGTTTCCTGAGTCTTTCTTCTTTTTCCATAGCCCTGTCAATAGTAATATTAAGCTCAGAAGATATTAATTTTGCTGTACTGTCACAGATACTGTAAGGGATTCCCATAGCTCTCCCTGCGTCTCTGACTGCACTTCTTGCAAGCATGGTATCAAAAGTTATTATCTGAGCAATATGGTCTTTTCCATACTTCAAAGCTACATATTCTATAACCTCTGATCTTCTTTCGACGCAGAAATCTATATCGAAGTCAGGCATACTTACTCTTTCAGGATTGAGAAAACGTTCAAAAATCAGATTATACTTTACAGGATCAATTGCGGTTATCCCGATGCAGTAGGCACACAGACTGCCTGCCCCCGATCCTCTTCCGGGACCTACAGGTATTCCCTGTTTTCTTGCATATCTGATAAAATCCCATACAATCAGATAATAGTCTATATACCCCATCTCAGAAATGACTTTTATCTCATGCTCCATTCTGCTGATAATTTCTGCTGAAGGATTTTCACCGTATCTTTTTATTAATCCCTTCAGGCAAAGACTTCTGAAATACTTAAGCTTATCGTTTCCTTCCTCAAGAGGAAATTCCGGAAAAGGTGCCGCTCCGAAATCTATTGTTACGCTGCATCTTTCAGCAATCTCCGAAGTAACAGTTACTGCTTCCGGAATATCACCGAAAAGTTCCATCATTTCTGATTCGCTTTTCATATAGAATTCATCTGACGGAAATTCCATTGAAGGATTATCAACAGTACTGCCTGTCTGGATACAAAGAAGAACTTTGTGAAGTTCCGCATCGCTTTTATTTATATAATGAACATCGTTTGATGCAGCAAGCGGAATGCCCGTTTCATCTGATAGCCTTATCAGATCAGGGATTATTCTTTTTTGTTCTTCTGTCCCGTGATTCTGAACTTCAAGAAAAAAATTATCTTTTCCGAATATCCGCTGATATTTTAATGCAGCTTTTTTAGCCGAGCTGTAGTTTCCGGCAGATAGTTCCGCAGCTACCTCACCGGCCAGACATGCAGACATACAGATAAGACCTTCATGATATTTTTCAAGAAGGTCTGTATCCACCCTCGGCTTGCTGTAGAATCCGCTGATAAATCCCTCGGAAACGAGCTTCATAAGATTATGATAGCCCTGATTGTTTTCGCACAGAAGAACAAGATGATAAGGAGTCTTGTCAAGTTTATGAACTTTGTCAAATCTCGTCCTCGGTGCAACATACACTTCACACCCGATAACCGGTTTTATACCGGCTTTGACCGCTTCGTTGTAAAATTCGACTGCTCCGTACATAACTCCGTGATCAGTAACAGCAACAGCATCCTGACCGAGTTCCGATGCACGCTTTACTATATCTTTTATCCGGCATGCTCCGTCAAGAAGACTGTACTCGCTGTGAAGATGGAGATGGACAAAATTACTCACTTTCCTTCATCTCCTCTCTGAGCTTATCAGCAATCTGCCTTATTCTCTTCAGACGATGATTAACTCCGGATCTTCCTATAGGAGGGTCGAGTATCTCACCAAGATCATTAAGGCTGAATTCGGGATACTCGAGACGTGCATCAGCTATCTCTCTGAGTGTAGCCGGAAGGCTGTCAAGACCGAGTTCACTTTCTATAAGACGGATATCCTGTATCTGATTTACCGATGCTGCACTTGTTTTGTTACAGTTGGCTACATCACAGTTCCGGGCACGATTAACTCTGTTTCTGACATCTTTCAGAATCTTTATATTTATTATCTCAAGAGTAGAACTCTGTGCTCCCATAAAAGTCAGAAGATCTTCGATATTTTCACTCTCTTTAATATACAGAATATAATTATTCTTGCGTATAACACTCTTTACAGAAAAGCCGAATGAATTAAGCAATGTTGATAAATCCTCACATAATTCCGCGGAATTAATTACAAATTCAAGATGGTACCCGGTTTTTGGATCTGTGATACTTCCACAGCTGAGAAAAGCTCCGGCTATAAAATTGGAAATACTGTTATTGTCAATATTCTCTATGGAAATTCTGCGGCTGCAGGGAGTAATTCTGAAAAAATCAGCTACTGTCTGTACTGATTCAGCACCCGATACGGTAAATGAATACAGTGACGTGCCGTTTTTACGCTCCGCTATGTCTTCACTGATATTCAGTGTGTTTTTAAACATCTCTGACACAAGAGTCATAAATATATCAGCCACTTCCCTGCTTTCAGACTGAAAACATATTTCGTCGGAAGAAAATCTGTTACAGAATATTATCAGGCCATAGAGACAGGCGTATTTTTTATCCTTGTCTGTAATTGCAGAAATAATTTCTGCTTTTACTTCATTTGAAAATGACAAAATAAATCTCCTTATGTTTTAGTGATATCCCTGTGTGAAGTACGAACAGAGTATCCCAGTTTTTCTATATAATCCGCCATCAGCTCAGCAAAGGTAACTGAACGGTGCTTTCCGCCGGTGCAGCCGAATCCGATAATAAGCTGACTCTTTCCTTCACTCACATACAATGGAATCAGAAATTTTATCAGATCCTTCAGCTTATCCATGAGTACAACTGAGTTGCTAAAACTCATCACATAATCTCTTACCTCCTGATTTTTACCGGTAAGATTTTTAAGTTCAGGTATGTAGAACGGATTCGGCAGACATCTGACATCAAATACAAGGTCTGTTTCTGCAGATGCACCGTACTTAAATCCAAAGGACATTACTTTTATAAGAATTGAATCGTTTGAATTTTTAAGGAAGAGATTAACAAGTGACTCTCTGAGCTGTGAAGTTTTCAGATATGATGTGTCAATAAAGTAATCCGCAATACCTCTCAGACTGTTGAGTTTATTTCTCTCATACTGTATGGCTTTGGCAAGGCATCCGTCGAACTCAGCATCAAGGGGATGCTTTCTTCTTGTTTCCTTATATCGTTTTATCAGAACATCATCACTTGACTCAAGATAGAGTACTTTAAAATCAAAGTGTTCGTTTTTCATCTGTTCTATCGATGAAAGAATTTCCTCTGAAAACATATCTCCGGAGCGAATATCAATTGCAAGAGCTATTTTATTCATATTTCCGTCACGGCATATATCGACAAATTTTGAAATAAGCTGAGGAGGCATATTGTCGATACAATAAAATCCAATATCTTCAAGTATATTCATAGCACTTGATTTTCCTGATCCGGAAAGGCCTGTAACAATAATAAACTGCATTCTGATCATCACTCCAGAAAAAAAGATTAGTGTAAAGTTTGTATGACGAAATTTTATCTGAGAATTTCCGGTTCGAGTTCAAGCTCATATCCGGTATCTGTTTTTACTTTTTTCTGCACTTCTTCAACAAGGTGCATAATATCGTCAAAAGTAGCATTTCCCTTGTTGATTACAAAGCCGCTGTGTTTTTCACTTACCTGTGCATCACCGACTGAAAATCCCTTAAGTCCGCATTCTTCAATAAGTGCAGCAGCAAAAGCACCCTCAGGTCTCTTGAACGTACTTCCGGCACTCGGATAGTTAAGAGGCTGTTTTTCCCGTCTCTTTGAAATCAGTGTTTCCATCTTCTGTTCAATTTCACTGACAGTGCCTTTTCTGAGTTTAACTCTTACCCTGAGAATAATCCTGCCGGAATTCATAAATGCACTGTGTCTGTATGAAAGATCCATATTTTCCTTCAGTATCGTACGAATACTTCCGTCCGTATCAAGATAATCAGCTGATACAACAACATCTGACATCTCTCCGCCGTATGCGCCTGCATTCATATACAGTGCACCGCCGACAGTTCCCGGAATGCCGTATGCAAACTCAAGTCCTGTGTATCCTTCGTTTTTTGCTGTGATGCACAGCCTGCTCAGCATAAGTCCGGCCTGACATACGATTGTGCCATCATTTATACTGAGTATTTTTGAATAATCATTTCCGATTATTATGACTACACCGTCAAAAAATCTGTCATCAGCGATTATATTGCTTCCGTTACCCAGAACAGCATATTTTACATTGTTTGACCGGCAGAAGCCGACAATTCCGGAAAGTGACTCATCGCTGTTTACAAAAACGGCAATTCTGCATTTTCCGCCTATTCTGAAAGTTGTATGTTCCTTAAGAGATTCGTCAAGTTTATACGAACAGCCGAAACTGTCACATAATGATATCAGTGCATTTGTATATGACATTTAATAATCACTCCATGTTTGTTGTTTGCTATCAAAGGTCTCTTATTATGTCCGTTCCCGACTGCTCCATGCCAAGTCTTTCAAGCAGTTCATGAGCTGCGTTGTATCCCATCTTTTTCTGTCTGTTATTCATAGCTGCAACTTCAAGAATAACTGCAAGATTTCGGCCTGGTTTTACAGGAATAGTAGCAAGAGGAACGTTTACGCCAAGAATTGAAACATATTCGTTGTCAATTCCCATACGGTCATAAAGTTTTTCAGGATTCCATATCTCAAGTTCAACAACAAGATCAATCTTCTCAGTAACCTTTACTGCACCAACACCGAAAAGTCTGCGTGCATTAATAATTCCGATACCGCGGAGTTCAAGAAAATGTCTGATATTGTCCGGAGAAGTTCCGACAAGACTGATGTTTGATACCTTTCTTATTTCAACAGCATCATCGGCTACAAGTCTGTGTCCTCTCTTTACAAGCTCAATAGCTGTTTCACTCTTTCCGACACCACTCTCACCGAGAATAAGCACACCTTCACCATATATCTCTATGAGAACACCATGGCGTGTTATTCTTGGTGCAAGATTAAGATTAAGAAACGCGATAAGAGCTGCTACAAAGTTTGAAGTACTGTCCTTTGATCTGAGAACAGGAATCTGTTCTTTCTCTGCAAGTGTCAGAAGTTCAGGGAAACATTCGAGCTCTCTGGTTATTATAAGAGCAGGAATTTTTGTTGAAAAAAGCTTTGCAATAATATCCGTACGCTTCTCCTCACCAATTGAAGCAAGATAAGCAAATTCTGTTTTTCCAAGAATCTGTATTCTCTCGGGATTAAAGTATTCATAGAAATTCATAAGCTGAAGGCCCGGTCTGTTTACTTCATTTTCAGAAATAAGCACCTCTTCAGCAGGTCGCGGCATATAAAGCTGCTCAAGTTTAAGCTCATCGATAATCTGCTGCAGTGTTACTGTAAATTTGTTCTGTGACATAAAAACACCTCTTCTTTTATTAAATTATCCGTATAATCTGCAAATGCTGTTATAAATATTATACCTTATTATTGACAATTTTTCAACCCCATTAGTGCACGCAGTTTTGGGATTCATAATGTTATGAAAAATTTTTTTAAAAATTTTCAAAAAAAGTGTTGACAAACAGAATAAAGCATGATATAATTAATATCGTTGTCACGGACGAAACGAAGTCCTGAAAACGATGAGGTATTAGCTCAGTTGGCAGAGCATTTGACTTTTAATCAAAGGGTCTGGGGTTCGAATCCCCAATACCTCATGTAACTTTTAAAGTTAATAACAATGCGTCTGTAGCTCAGTTGGATAGAGTGACTGGCTACGAACCAGTAGGTCGGGGGTTCGAGCCCCTCCAGGCGCACCAAAAGAACACTTCATTTGAAGTGTTCTTTTTTGTTTATAAAAAAATTCATGACTGCATAAACAGTCATGAAAATCTGTCTCTGTACTGATTTGGTGTATAGCCTGTTATTCTGCGAAACTGCTGCATAAAATATTTTTCGTTGTCAAAACAGCACCGGTCAGATACTGAGGCAATATTCATTTTAGATGAAATGAGATAATATTTTGCAAGCATTATTCTCATCACGATACAGTCCTGATGAAAACTTATTCCGAAATATTTTTTATACATAACTCTGAAATAACCGCTGCTTACACAGAATTTTCTGCACGCTTCCTCAGCGGTTATACTTTTTTCCGGAGAAAAATATATCATACTTCTGAGACCGACAAAATCTGAATACCCGCTGTAATTCTGCAAATCAGTAAATTCCGGTATGCTGTTTTCAGCTTTTTCAAGTTCAGAACTGAAATCAGATTTTCCTTCCGTTGAAAAAAGATTATAAAAATTATCTCCGTAAATATTTTTTTCTCTGAAAAAACCGTACAGACGAACCCTGAGCTTTTCCTCAAAAATACTCATTTCTTCAGACTTATCGGTAATTATCTCCGACACTGCAAAGGTATTGCGGTCAAGACGAGCGCATATTTTTCCGCGTTCCGATGATATTTCCCTGATTATATCACTGACTCCCAGAAGAATTGCTATGGATGATTCCTGCATGTTCATTTCTCCGGACAGCAGTGTATTTCCGGCATTCAGACGAATAATCATTATACTGAAAGAATCTTTTCCTGCATTTCTCAGTGCGATATTCATTTCATTTACAAATCCGTCCCTGTTGTTAAAGCCGGTTAATGAATCATGAAATTCAGAAAGATTCTGACATCGCATAAGATAATTTATGTCATTCTTCATTCTGAGAAATTCAAGCGCATTTGCCACGATGTTGTTCCAGTTACGGAATGACTCTCCGAAGCATTTTACCTTATCATACCTGACTATCATGTATCCGAAATCCTGGTCCATAAAGAAAACAGGACAGCAGTAATAGGCATTAGGTTTATTTTGATTATGAAGTTCATCCGGAAACATATCATTTCTTCTGAAATGCACAGGCGGAGCATTATCTCTGTATATATCTGAAATAGTATAGCAAACCACGCCCTCTTTCCCCTGAAAATTTTTCTTTCCTGTTTCAGAGGAAACACACCAGTCATCGTAAAGGCACAGATAAAGTCCGGAAAGGTCAGGAATAAAATACGAATGCCTGTTTAGTGCTGAAATAAAATCAGCAATACTTCTCGATTCTGTAAGAAACTGCTCGAGCATCCCGGTATCATTCAGCATTGAATAGTAAGACTGCATTTTCTTCTCTCTGATTTCTGAGGAAATCTGATTATAATCCGCGCCGCATGAACAGCTGTCACCCGGAATAAAATCTCCGTCCATGCTGAATTCATATTCATTTTCTTTATGGTGAATTTTACTGTAAAGCATAGCTACAGCCTGCCGGCCAAGTGATTTTCTGTTTCTGTGAAAAGTTGACAATACCGGATAATGATCACTTCGGCCTCCGATATACTCATATCCGGTCACTGTTACATCTTCAGGGATTCTTATACCACGACTTACAAGTGTATCACAGAGCCCGTATGCCATGTAATCATTAGTGCACAAAACCGCCTGAGGAAGACTCCGCTTTTTATCAGCATACTCATGTGCAGTTTTTTCTCCTGATGTAATCCAGAAATCCCCATGTATTACTTTATCTTCGCAAAATTCTATTCCATGATTCTTAAGAGAGTTTCTGTATCCGTTTACTCTTTTTTCGGAATCCGCGTTTTCTTTCGGTCCGGTAAGAATATCAATATCATTAAATCCGTGAATGTCAATCAGATGGTCTGTGATTTTTTCGATATCTTTTTCCGTATCGCTGTTTACTGTTGTATATTTTGTATCGCCGGCTCCTATACAGACAACAGGGACTCCGCTTTTATCAATCATATTCATGACATTGTTTCTGAGTTCACAGTTCATAAACGAATCATCTGTAAATATTATTCCGTCATGTTTTTTGGAATTTATTATGTCGTATATACTGTTTTCGTGAGTAATAAATGAATTGTATTCTGATGCATTATAAACATTGGAAACAACGATAACATCGGTATCCATTTCAAAAGCCTGAGAAATAATGCCGTCAAGCAGCTGTCTCTGTTCCGGTGCGGAGGCTCTCGCTGTAACCACTGTAAAAACAAGTCTTTTTTTCATTATTTTCCGCCTTCTAATAATATCATACTGGTACATATGATAAAGTATAACATTTTTTTCTGATTATTTCAATAAAAACACATTCATTTTTCATACCTTTGATTCATATTTATGGTTGATAGTGCAACCGAAAAAGCATATACTTATTTATATAAGCTGACAACATTAACACATAATGTGTCTGTTATTTTTCTGACATTTTCATTTTAAATACACTTATTTAATTCATTTCCCAAAAAAACCTGCCGGTTAAATCCGACAGGTTTTTTTACTTAGTAGTTAAATGTTCCGGATGCCCAGAACGGAATTATTATCGCACCTAAAAACATAAGAGCAGCGACTATAAGCACAATTATCCGGAGAACAATACTTTTTTTAGGTTGTCCCGAAGATGAAACATGCTTATTTCCATCATTCCTGTTTGACATTATTCTTTTCTCCTTCCGTTTGATTATTTTCTTCTTCTGTGACCGCCCGGACGCCCCTTTCTTCCCGAACGATCATTTCTTCTGCCGTTTCCTCCGGAACCGCCGTGACGCTGTGAACCGCCTTTGTCCGATACTTTTCTTTCACAAAGTTTTACGCTGACTTTTTTACCGTTTATCTTTGTATTATTAAGTGCATCTACAATAAACTCAGCATCAGCATCAGGAACTTCAACAGTGGAATATCTTTCAAATATTTCAATCTTTCCAAAGCTTCTGCCTGGCATTCCGGTTGCTTCAACAAGTGCGCCAAGAATAAAGTTAGGTGCTATTCTGCTTAGTTTTCCTGATGAAATTTCTATCTTAACAGCCTTATCCTTTGTAAGCTTTGCTCCCTGTGATTTCATCTTTTCCTTCTTGCTCACCTTCGGGATTTCAAATTCAGGGATATTCCTGAGTTCCTTGTTAAGGCGGAGATTAATAAGAATTCCGGCAATTTCTTCAGCAGAATATCCTTCCTTGCTGAGAATACTGAGAATTATCTCGGCTTCTTCTCTTAAAGGCTGCTCAGAGGCTGCAGTTATCTTTGAAACCACCTTGAGCATCTTGGCATTTACTATCTCGCTTCTTTCCGGAAGTTCCTTTTCCCTGATTTCTGTTTTAATATATTTTGAAAGTGCTCTGAGATCATAAACCTGTTTTCTGTTGCTGATAAGTGTATATGCCGTTCCCGACTTTCCTGCGCGTCCTGTTCTTCCTATACGATGGATATAGTATTCGTTATCCTGAGGAAGATCATAGTTGAATACAACATCTACTCCGTTTACATCAATACCTCTTGCTGCTACATCTGTTGCAATAAGAATATTTATTTTTCCTGATTTAAACTTGTCCATAACAAAGCTTCTCTGGCTCTGCTTCATATCACCGTGGAGACCGGCAGCCTTAAAGCCCTTTGCAGTAAGCGCTTCTGTAAGTTCATCAACCATCTTCTTTGTGTTGCAGAATATCATCGAAGCCTTTGGTTCATAAGCCATAAGAAGATACTGCATTGTTTCAGTCTTCATACCTGAAGGAACTTCAAAATAATACTGATCAATAGTATCAACTGTTCTGTACTTCTGTTCTATCTTAATAAGTTCCGGCGTTTTCTGATACTGGTTTGTTATAGCCAGGATTGCCGGCGGCATTGTTGCAGAGAACAGTATCGTCTGTCTGTCCTCAGGTATCTCGTTCAGAATACTCTCAATATCCTCACGGAATCCCATATTGAGCATCTCATCAGCTTCATCGAGAATAATCATCTTGAGATTCTGGAGTTTAATAGTACGCCTTCTCATATGATCCATAACGCGTCCCGGTGTACCTACAACAAGATTAGCACCGTGCTTAAGATCAAGGATCTGTCTTTCCATGCTTGCTCCGCCGTATACTGCACAAGGTTTTACCCAGTTCATATACCTGGAGAATTTTTTTATCTCTCCGCATGCCTGCATTGCAAGCTCACGCGTAGGACAAAGAATAAGCACCTCTACTCCGTTCTTCTCACGGGAAATACTTTCTATAGCCGGAATACCAAAAGCCGCAGTTTTACCTGTGCCTGTATTTGATTTTCCGATAATATCAGCTCCGCTGCGAATAAGAGGAATACTCTTTTCCTGTATCTCTGTAGCTTCTGTAAATCCCATATCTTCTACTGCTCTGAGTATTTCTTCGGTTAAATGCAGTTCATTAAATTTCATATATTATCCGTTTTCCTTCCTGTAAAAAAACAAGCCCGAACCTCTGGTTCCGGCCGAAACAATTATTATGATAACATTTTTTCAATACAAAGTCAAGGACTTTGAGAAAAATTACTCCATTAATTTCTCTCTCATTTTCAGAAGCAGCTTCTTTTCCTTCCTTGACACCTGCACCTGTGTCATACCAAGAATATCAGCAGTACAGCTTTGTGTAAGATTTTTAAAATATCTTAACTCGATAAGCTTCTTCTCAGTATCATCAAGCTGTGAAATAATCTGTTTAAGTGCAAGAAAATCGCTTATTTTCTCATCAGGGGCCGGAACAGGGACATCAATCTGTCCCTCTCCGTCCTCATCTGATTCAGTCAGAGAAAGAACCGGCTGTCCGGACGACATCGCTTCTGCAAGCTGTACCACGGAAACACCTAAAATCTCAGCAAGTTCTGACATCTGCGGCTCTCTGCCGTTTTTTTTCATAAAGGAATCCCGTTCACGCGAAGCCTTTAAAAAAAGTTCCTTCAGGCTTCTGCTGACTTTAACAACTCCGCCGTTTCTGAACAGACCTCTGATCTCACCCAGAATAACCGGAACCGCATATGTTGAAAATCTGACACCGCGTTCCTCATCAAACGACCGGGCCGCCTTAATCAGGCCCTCGCATCCGGCAGAATACAGATCATCATAATCAATACCTTTACCGCGGAATCTGTTTGCACAAAGTCTTACAAGTCCGAGGTTGTCCTCAACCTTCTGCATCAGTGCCTGCCGAAAGTTTTTTTCTCATGCACACGCAGGTTCCCTTTCCTGCTTCACTTTTCACAGATACCTTGTCCATAAAGCTCTCCATAACAGAAAAACCAAGTCCTGATCTCTCTTCGTTTTCAGCTGTTGTATACAGCGGCGTCATAGCCTTCTCTATATCCTCTATACCACAGCCTTTGTCTCTTATATGTATTATCACTTCCCTGCATTCAGTAAGTTTAATTGTCATTGATATCATACCTTCCGTTTCACGGTAAGCATGTACAACAGCATTTGTAACAGCTTCCGAAACAGCGGTTCTGATATCTGCAAGCTCGTCAACACGCGGATCCGCTTTGGATATAAATGCTGCGGCAGCCGTTCGTGCAAATCCTTCATTTTCCGCTCTGGCCGGAAAACTGATTTTTATATGATCACTTACACTCATCTTTGTTCCTCTTAATACTCTTTTGTTATTCTGTCTATCCCTGATAGTCTGAATATCTTTCTGATCTGCTCTGAAGCATCTTTGATTTTTACCACTCCTCCTATCTCATTCATAATCCGGCACCGGCCCATGATAAGACCGATACCGGAGCTGTCCATAAAACTTACATCTCCGAAGTCAAGAATCACTTCTGACGGAACGTGCTGCTTTATTTCAAGATCAATTCTGCTGCGCATTGATGAAACGCTGTGATGATCAATCTCTTCACAAAGGTGTACCATCAGCTTCCCGCCCTCGAATGACAGGCCGAACAAAAAATCACCCCGTTTCTGATATAAAATTTAGTGTTACTGTTTACTATAATTTTACATCAGATTCGGAGTGAAATCTGTCGAAACATGTAGTGGATTAATTATTTTTTATTTGTTTATAAACTTATCAATGATATACCTCGGTCTCTGCTTTACTTCAGCATATATTTTGCCGACATATTCACCGATAATACCCAGACAGAGAAGCTGAAGGCCGCCGATAAGCCAGATGGAGCACATCATACTTGACCAGCCTATCTCTGAGTGTCCGATAACCTTAACAACAAACGCCCATATAAATGCAAGTATGCTTAAAAACGACATTATTCCGCCAAGTGTAGTTATAAGCTTAAGTGGCTTGGTGCTGAACGAGGTAATGCCGTTTATCGCGAATGCCATCATTTTTTTCAGAGGGTACTTGCTTTCTCCGGCAAATCTTTCATGTCTTTCGTAATAAACACTGCAGCTCTTGAAACCGATAAGAGGAACCATACCTCTGAGGAAGAGATTTACTTCCCTGAAACCTGCAAGTTCAGCAAGAACACGTTTGCTCATAAGGCGGAAGTCGGCATGATTGAAAACAACATCGGCGCCCATAACCTTCATAAACTTATAAAAGCCTTCTGCTGTGAAACGCTTGAAAAATGTATCTGTATCACGCGCGTTTCTTACACCGTAAACCACCTGATTTCCTTCATAATATTTCTCAACCATGGCATCAATAGTGTCAATATCGTCCTGAAGGTCGGCATCCATTGTTATAGCCATATCGCAGATATCCTTTACTGTCATAAGACCTGCAAGAACAGCATTCTGATGTCCAGCATTGTGGGCAAGATTTATACCGGAAAAGAAATCCGGATCAGATTCATGAAGGCTGCGGATGATATTCCAGGTTGCATCCTTTGAACCGTCGTTTACGAAAACCACCCTGCTCTCCGGCGAGATCATATTTCTTTCGATAAGTGAAATATACTTTTCCTTCAGTCTTCCGGCAGTTTCATTAAGTACTTCTTCTTCATTGTAGCATGGTACAACCATATATAATTTTTCAGGTGTATTCATTGTTTTTTTCTCCTTGTATTTTAGTCTATTTTAAATCCAGAATTCGAACAGACGAGCAAACGAAAGTGCCTTTGCCTGCCATTCAACGCTGAACTGCTCAGGCGGTGTTATGTATGACCATAGCTGAGCTGTATTCATAACAACGCTGATTCCCAGTGAAAAAATCAGCATTTTATTCAGATGTATTTTTGTGTTTTCCCTGCAGTTATTGTGAATAATAAAGCAGATTATCATAGCACCCGTAATCATTTCCCAGACAAAGTCAACACAGTATCTTGCTGCAAAACCGCTTTCCCAGATTGAGAAAATAACTGCAAACGGACAGATTATACAGACCGCTGCGATTATTACGGCATACAGACGTTTATTTTTATCTTGTGAATATCTGTACGCATGTAACGCTTTGCCATAAGCTGCAACAGGAAGTGCTTTCCATATCAGTCCGAGTGCCGCACCGGTTGCAACAAAGTAGTAGCCCTGCGGAGTGAAAAGCTGTATTCTGTCAGCACGGAAAAACGGGAATGTTTCAGTAAATACAGGTGGCTGGAAAAGAAATCCCCAGAAGCCTGCTACAGCAAAATGAGTATGATACTGAGACGAAGTGAAATCATTTATAGTAAGTGAATACTGTATCCCAAAATCAAAAGGATTTCCGAATCTGGCATAATTATACCACATCTGAACTGAACCGATAACTATATACGGAACAAGAGCACATGCAAGATATGAAAATCCCTGTTTTCTGTCAGACAGATAATTAATCTTTCTGAAACCGGCAAACAGCAGTATCATCGCAGCCATACAATAAACTGATATCGTAGGACGGCAGAGAACACCAAGACTGAGCCAGATTCCTGAAACAGCAACACGCCACCTTACCACCTTTCCTTCTCCGAGAACATTGGAACTCATAAGGAAGTACGCACCGGCCACTGTACAAAGGAAACCTGATGACTGAGCAATTTCATAGAAAAGCGGTGAGAAATTACAAAGAATTATTCCCGATGAAAGCTGCATTATTACAAGTCCGGCAAGTATAAGAGAGGCGTATGTATTTTTGAAAAACTTATCAGCAAGACTGAGCCAGAACTTTGTGAGAAAGATTATTCCAAAGGCGCCGAAGATAAATACTGCCCAGCATGAAGGAAAATAACATCCGGTAAGTTTGTGATACGGAAGGAAAAGTGTGAGAACCGGCGCTATACCGTAATATGAATAATATTTTCCGTTATAAAGGAGGTGATCCCACGGATATGAACCAACTTCATCAGTTCTCTGGCTCCAGTCATAAGGATTTTCAAGTTCAAGGAGTTTTTCGTTCATATCGGTCATGATATCAACGCGTCCGTTTTCAAATGATTCAACAAGCTCCATTGTAATCTGGTTTCCCCATGTTGAACCAAAATCCTTTGCTATACTGTGATCACTGTCCTTGTATCGTGCCATATTGGTTACAAACAGTGACAGCAGAACCATAAATACTGTAAATACCTTTGCTGCCAGTTCAGCCTTGTTCTGAACTTCAGAATATTTTCTGAAAAATATCTCAGGTGAAACCAGTGAATAGACTATAAATCCTGCACCAATCATTATTATAAATCTGATTATCGAAAAGTGAAATCTGATCGGAGTATTGATTCTGATACTGCTCAGTAACACAGTTTCGTCATCATCGGTGTTAAATGATATTCTAAGGTCATGTACATTTCCCGAAAAATTACACGGAACTGTACGGCTTCTTATATTATCCTTAATTACATTTGCCTTTGCCGCTCCCCATCTGTAGCCTGCTGAATTTGTGTCATCACTCATATCCACGGAAAACTCAACTACGCTCTTTTTATCAGACTGTGCTTCAAAACATATCGTTCCGACCGGCGTGTTAATACCTTTGAATTCAATGACAGAGTTACCGCCACTTTCATTTGTTCCGGAAACAGCGTCAAAGTTCTGAAGCTCAGCAGAAGATATATCAAGAACTTTCTCCTCGTACTTGCCGAAAAGCAGGTGAGCAGAATTGATATTGAAAACAAAAATCTCAAGTGCAAGACATATAATCACAAGTCTGAAGCTGAAATAAATAATTTTATTTTGTTTTATGACCGACAAATTCATTTTTACCTCCAGTAAAAAACTTAAAAAAAATCACACTTAATATAAGTTTACTTTGTTTTCTTAACAATGTCAATACTCCGGTTCAAAAACTGAAAAAAATTTATAACTTTTAATCTGAATCATATTGAAAACGAATACTTATTATGATATAATCAATGTATATGTTTTCGATAAGGAAGGATTCAATGGAAAAGATCACAGTAATAATTCCATGCTACAACGAAGAGGAAACTATACCTGTTTTCGTTGAGGAAATGGAAAAAGTTTATACAAGCATGCGTGAAAAATATGATATAGATATGGAGTATTTGTTTGTCGATGATGGTTCAAAGGACAAAACTCTGATAATTCTTGAAGAGTATTCAGAAAAAAATGAACGGGTAAGCTATATAACGTTCTCACGAAACTTCGGTAAAGAGGCTGCCATGTATGCCGGAATTGAAAATTCCGATGCTGATTACACAGTAATAATCGATGCTGATCTTCAGGATCCGCCGGAACTTATTGAGGAAATGTACCGGATTCTCAAAACCGAAGAAAAATATGACTGTGTTGCATCAAGACGATATACAAGAACCGGTGAACCTAAGATAAGATCATGGTTTGCAAAGATGTTCTATAAGATTATGGCAAAAATTTCAAAAACCGAAATCGTCGACGGTGCCCGTGATTTCAGAATGATGAGCAGAAGAATGGTCGATGCCATACTGTCACTTTCAGAATACAACAGATTTTCAAAAGGAATCTTCTCATGGGTCGGTTTTGAAACAAAGTGGCTTGAATTTGAAAACAGAGAAAGAGTCGGCGGAAAAACAAAGTGGTCCTTCTGGGGGCTGCTTATATACGCTATTGACGGCGTAGTTGCCTTTTCCACAGCTCCGCTTGCAATCTCCTCAATCATAGGAATAATCTTCTGCATTATCGCATTTCTTGGTGTGTGCTTTATATTTATACGTGCTCTTCTCTTCGGAGACAAGGTTGCCGGCTGGCCGTCCACAGCATGTATAATATGTTTTATTTCAGGTATCCAGCTTTTCTGTAACGGAATAAGCGGAATTTACCTTTCAAAAACATATACGGAAACCAAACACCGTCCCCAGTATATAGCTAAAAAAATATGCCGCCATTCCTCTGAAACGGAAAAGAAATAAATCGAGTAGGAGGCTAACCATTATTTGATTAGCCGACCTCTCACACCACC
>JAUNJJ010000027.1 GCA_030533325.1 Oscillospiraceae bacterium | reverse complement strand
AGGTAAAAATTTGTTTGCTGCATCCTTACTGAAGCTTATTTCTATAGACTCTGCAGTATTAAATAACTCGTTATTATAGTACTGTTTTCTAAAAATATATGAATTTCTGTTTTCGAGAGAACACGTTTTATTATTTGTTTTTTTGCACAAAAGAAAGTACTTCATTTACTTAAAACTCCTTTTAGATTAATCGTTGACTGTAATGATGCTATTGAATAAGTCAATTTTAATTTTTGTTAGCTCATCACAAAGTGCCCTTTGAATTTCATCGTCGCTTTTACCCTCATTTTTATCAATAACTCTTCTGTTGCCCGTGTTTCTATGATTTTGGGCAAATTAACATTTCCATATATTATTAACAGATTTTTGTTTTTTAGATTCTGTTCGAAAAGTTGAGCAGATTTATACATTATATCAATAATTTCTCTTTTTTTCATATGTTCTCCTTAATAAAAAAAGAGAAGAAAACTTTGCCGCAGCTAAAGCTCCTTCTCTTTTGTTGTGACTGATTTTTCTGTTGTCCGCCAACCGTCCGTCACATTCGTACGGCAATAATTTCGGATTTTTATCGTGTCAGTCCACGTTAGCAACTTATAGTTGTTCTGGTTATATTGTATGCGATTTTTTGAGATTTGTCAAGTGTTTTTTATTAGTCGCAATTCATCACGCCACCTATAGAGGTGGAGGACTCCTTGATAATAAAGGTTAAAATTTTGGATTTCATTTGCTTCTCCTTTTGCGATTATATTTTTCTGTTTCTTAACAAAATACAAATTCGATTATATCTATACAATTATACACTATGTTATAATTCTGTCATAATCCGCCCTTCTTATTTCTCAAAAGCTTCCCTGAATATCCAGCCTTCTATGTTATTTTCTTCAACAAATGCTTTGAATGTTTCGTCGCAAAAAGTTGAATTCTTCAGATTTTCGAATTTGAATATAGAAGTTAGTTTAGCATGATTATTTAAAACAAAATAATCATCATTTAAAAACTTTATTTTAGATTTTTCTCTATCCAGTCCATCAATAGTCTTTTTTATGTATAATAAATAAAAATTTATATTCTTATAATTATTATCATCAATACAAATTACATTTATGAATGCAAAATAATCATTATAATGAAATTCTAATTTGTTTTTAGTAGTTTCATCAACCACAAATTCTCCACCTGAACCCCAAAATGACAGGATATTTTTCTGAACAAGATATTTATTTCTGTTCTCAGAGTTGAAACTTACTTCTATTGGTGCAATTCGATTTAAAATTGTCCCGTCATAATAAGATTTAATTAATTTAAGTGTGTTTTCATTTTCTAAAAAACAACCTTTATACTCAGATTTAGTTAAGAGTCTGTAATATTTCATTTTTTATTCTTCCTCATTCCTTTGACCTGAAAACCAATACCTGACAAACAGCTCCGGAATATTTCTTCCGGAGCTGTTCGCATATTTAAGTCAGATCAACCTTTTATTATTTAAAATATTTCGCTTTTTCAAAATCAAGCTGTTCTGAGAACGGGTTGAATCCGAGGTCGGAGACATTTTTTCTGTATATGAGGAAGAGTTTTCTGTAAAACAGAGGGATATAGTCGCCGGCCTCCATAACAGCGTTCTCTGCATCACGGTATATTTCACATTTTATGTCGTCTCTTATGCAGGAAAGAGAGGTGTCAAGAAGAGATTTTGTTTCGTAAGCATCATCTTTATTATATATTTCATCAATAACATTTCTGAGGTAATAATAAACTGAACTGTCATCGGAACTGATCTCGGCAAATGCCATGAAGTATTCGCCCACTTCAAGTCTGCTGTAGTATTCATCCTCTTCCACATAATCCGTCCTGACATATATTCCAAGTTCATCCTGCCAGTCATCGACTATCTTTCCTATAACACCGGCTTCCGATTTGTTCATAACAAGTATGTTTACTCCGTCCGGATAATCACGGTTAATCCTGTCCACCACATCCGGAAGCATTTCCTCTGTATCCGCTGAATAAAAGTCGTAGGAAATGGCAGGGTACTGTTCTCTGAACACATTGTCTCCCACATAAAGACTTCCCGGTATAATTCCGTATGCAACCTTGAAATTCTCAGGTGCAATCGATTCAAGTCCCTTTCGGTCAACGGTAAGGGAAAGCATCCTTTTTATATCGCTGTCTATATTCAGATTTTTATTGAATATGATTCCGTATGATGTGGTCTCGTAACTTTTAACATCTATAGCTCCCATAAAGGACTTTTTCTGAGCTGTTTCAGATACAAAGCAGTCTGTTACCGACGAGGTAAAGTTTTCAGCAACTGCTGCACTGTCACGCTCTATAATGAAAGTAAGCATATACGGATAAACCCTGTCATTTGCAGAATTTTCGTAGTTGCGTTTCATATAGATAAGATTATCCGAACCATACGGGTCATATGCCCACTGTGAAATATAAAAGGCGCCGTTTGATATTACAGATTCATCATCAAGACCATAGCGCGCCTTCGTTCCTTCAAAGAAACGCTTGTTGCACGGCATGGCTGGTGCGGTTGTCAGCAGATAGAGAAATTCTGAATTCGGTTCATCAAGGCAGAAAACAAGCTCTGTATTGTTTACCGCATAAACCCCTAATTCCGTAAACTCCATATCTCCGTTCATAATAGACTTTGCATTCTGAAGAAAACTGAATTTTTCAGCATATGGCGATCTCATAACAGGATCAAATATTCTCTTGAATGCATAAACAAAGTCATGTGCGGTTACAAGTCCCTCAGGTCCTGCGCTGCTGTGCCAGTGACAGTTGTCACGGAGAACGAAGGTGTATTTAAGTCCGTCATCTGAAACTTCATAGCTCTTTGCCACTCCGTATTCTATTTTTCCGTTTGCACCAAGAGTCATAAGTCCGGTGAACATGTTTTTTATTACAGTAAGTGAAGATTTGTCGGTGGCAAGCTGAGGGTCAAGGTTCTGCGGATTTTCGTAGAGGGTGCAGGTAAATGAATATCCTGAACCGTCATCCTCCTCCTCATTTCCGCAGCCTGTCGCGGTAAACGTCATCATCAGAAGGAGCATGACAAGGATAATGGTGTTTATTTTTCTGAGATAAAGAGTTAGTTTCAAATTTTGCTCCTTTCACTGTTATTAGTACTGAAATACGGAAATATCATATGGAACCGGCACACCCGATTCCATGCTTTTTTTACAGTCAAGTATGCGCTGGTTTCTGCTGCCACGGAAAAGAAGTTCTATACTTTTCTGACTTTCGATAAACGGGCCGTCAATGAGAATATCGGTACACGCGAGAAGTTCACCGAAGTGATTTTCCTCATTTGCATTTTCATACAGATACTCAAAAGTATACCCCGTATAAGTTACAATATTAAGTCCCGTATCGTGTAATTTTCCTGCAAGTTCTGCAAGTGCCTCAGGCTGGCAGAAAGGTTCTCCGCCGCTGAATGTTACACCGTCAAGCAGAGGATTGCTTTTTATCTTTTCCGCAAGGAACTCTGTCGTAACAGTCTTTCCTCCGTTAAAATCATGGGTCTGCGGATTGTGACATCCCGGACATCTGTGAGGACATCCCTGAGTAAATACGGCAAACCTCAGTCCCGGACCGTCAACTATGGAATCATTTGCGGTACCGGCAATTCTCAGTTCTGTTTTATTCATTTTCCGAAACACCGTGTTTTACCCTGTCTCTTACCTCTGCCTGTTTTGCGTTATTGAAACGGTCAACAGTTCCTACAAGATAACCGGTAATTCTTCTTATTCTGTCAAACTTACACATGTGTTCAGCCTCAGTACGTCCGCACTTAGGACATACATCACCGATAATACCTGTATATCCGCATATCGGGTCACGGTCAACAGGGTGATTGATTGAACCGTAGCCGATTCCTGATTCCTTCATGCATCTTACAACCTTTTCAAATGCAGGAAGGTTCTGAAGCGGATCTCCGTCAAGCTCAACATAGCTTATATGTCCGGCATTTGTCAGTTCATGATAAGGAGCTTCTATCCGGATTTTATCAAATGCACTTATATTGTAGTAAACCGGAACGTGGAAGGAGTTTGTATAGTATTCCCTGTCAGTTACACCCTTGATAACACCGTATTTTTTAGCATCCATCTTTACAAATCTGCCTGAAAGCCCTTCTGCCGGAGTTGCAAGGAGACTGAAGTTAAGGCCGGTCTTTCTGCTTTCCTCATCCACACGTTCTCTCATTTTTGTCACTATCTCAAGTCCGAGCTTACGTGAAGCTTCATCCTCACCATGATGTTTTCCCGTAAGCGCAACAAGCGTCTCTGCAAGTCCGATAAAGCCCACTGACATGGTTCCGTGTTTAAGCACTTCCTCAACTCTGTCATTTTCACCGAGCTTGTCTGAATCTATCCATACGCCCTGTCCCATAAGGAACGGGAAGTTCTTAACCGTTTTCTGTGCCTGAATTTTGTATCTTGCCATAAGCTGATCTATAGTAAGATCCATGTATTTGTCAAGAAGTCTGTAGAACTTTTCGAGGTCTCCCTTTGCCTTGATTGCAAGACGAGGAAGGTTTATGGAGGTGAAACTGAGATTTCCGCGTCCTGTTACTATCTCTCTGGACTTGTCATAGACATTTCCTATAACACGTGTACGGCATCCCATATATGCAATCTCTGTATTGTAGTCACCTTCACGGTAGTAAGGAAGATTGAAAGGTGCATCGATAAATGAAAAGTTCGGAAACAGTCTCTTTGCCGATACCCTGCATGCAAGCCTGAACAGATCATAGTTTTTATCCTCAGGATTGTAGTTAATGCCCTCTTTTATCTTGAAAATATGAATCGGGAATATAGGTGTTTCTCCGTTTCCGAGTCCTGCTTCGTTTGCAAGAAGAATATTTTCAATGACCATTCTTCCTTCAGGTGAAGTGTCCGTACCGTAGTTTATTGAACTGAAAGGTGTCTGTGCTCCCGCACGGCTGTTCATGGTATTGAGGTTGTGGACGAGTGCCTCCATAGCCTGGTATGTTGCTCTGTTTGTCTCTCTGAACGCTGCCTTTGCGGTAAACTGCTGAATCTTTTCTGCAGTTTCATCATCGGTAATCGCAGTGAGTTTGCTGAATTCCGCCTGCTGATAGCCGTTGTCATTTGCAAGTACAGGTACAAGTCCGGTTTCTTTTTCAACTTCTTCTGCAATCTGCTTTGCCTTTTCTGCTGCATTTTCTTCTCCGCAGAGCAGTTCAAGACTTCTGGCGATATTCTGAACATATCTGTTTTTATAGGTTTTCTTTACACCATCTGCCATTGCATAGTCAAAGTTCGGAACACTCTGTCCGCCGTGCTGGTCATTCTGGTTTGACTGAATTGCAATACAGGCAAGTGCTGAATAGCTCGCAATATCATTCGGTTCTCTGAGAAAGCCGTGACCTGTGGAAAAACCGCCCTTAAACAGTTTGATCAGGTCTATCTGACAGCATGTTGTTGTAAGAGTAAGAAAATCAAGATCGTGGATATGAATATATCCCTTTTCATGTGCCCTTGCATGCTCACGGTCAAGAACATACATCTCATAGAATTCCTTGGCACTTACAGAACCATACTTAAGCATGGTTCCCATAGCAGTATCACCGTCGATATTTGCATTTTCACGCTTGATATCGCTGTCTTTTGCCGACTTAAATGTCAGATCTCTGAAAACCTTCATGAGACTTGATTTCATTTCTCTTGAACGTGTACGTTCATAACGGTAAAGAATATATGCCTTAGCGGTCTGTGCATGGCCTTCCTCGATAAGAACCTTTTCAACTATATCCTGAACCTGCTCAACTGTCGGAACAGTGCCGCTGAATTTGTCTTCGATTATATCAGCTGTTCTCTGTGCTATTTCAAGAGCCTCCTGATAGTCAGTACCCCCTACCGATTCTGCAGCTCTGTATATTGCACCTGCTATCTTTTCTGTATTAAACGCAACTTTACGTCCGTCTCTCTTGATAATCTTTGTTATCAATTTTAACTGCACTCTCCTTTTTCAAAAACAATACCAAACACAGTAATGTGTCTGGTATCTGCATGAAATTATATTCTTTTTCGTAAAATTAAAACGCCTTTTCAGCTGCTTTGAGTGCAGTCTTTGAATCAGCACCTACTACAAGGTAAACATATTTTCCTTTTGTCTTTACTTCACTGCTGCAAAGCTTGTCATATTCATCCGGAGCATAACTCTTAAGAGTTTCCTTTCTGCTCTCAACTCTTGCCTCAAGTGCGGACTGAAGCTTTTCAACAGCCTCATCAGATGATGCCTTTACAAATACTATCTCATCTGCAAAAGCCATATTTCCTGCAACGGATGCAGCAAAGTCATCATAAAGACTTTCATCAATATCGTATGTATATTTTATATCAGAACCTTCAACACTGACAAGTTCCTCAAAAGCAGCACCGCTTCCTGTTGCTGCCTCAAGCAGTTCAGAAGCTGCGGTATTTGATTCCTTTCCTGAGCATGAACATAAAATCACGCCTGCTGAAACCGCTGCAAGTATTGCTGATAATAATTTTTTCATCTTTATTCCTCCGTTTTCTTTAATCCACTGCATGACTTAATATATAGTCCGAAAAAACATTGTACAAATCAGGTTTCATATGAATGCCGTCAGTTGTACTGGCATCATCAAGACATCCCGAAGCATTCTTAACAGCTGAGTTGATGTCAACATAATACCACTGATTTTTTTCAGTCATCTTAAGAAGCTCCGCATTATATCCGTCTATTTCTGAGTTAAGATACTTTCCGTTTGCAACATCCGGTTTTGCTTCCCGCCCTGCTGATACAGGAGGAATTGAGAAAATATATATTTTCGCCTCCGGAATTGCCGCTTCAACCTGTTTTATAAATGCCTCATACTGGGAAATCATATCTTCCCACTTAAGCCACATAACCCCGTTTGTACCCATCATCAGATAAATGTTTGACGGATTGACTTTCTTTACATCATCCACTGAGATATAGTCACTGATATGAGCTATACTCATTCCGTTCTGTGCAAATACCCTTCCGTCACTGACGATATCGTATCCGCTCAGCCCCTTGATATGTGAATCCCCGATAAATGCACACTGGTCAAAATAGCTGCTGGTTTTAGGCTTTGCAAGAGCCGGTACCGGCGCACTGTAATCATATGCAGGTGCCTCTGTAACTGCCGGAGTTGTAATTATCTCTGTGCTTACAGAAGTTGTTTCGGAAACTGTTTCCGAAACTGTCTCTGAAATCGTTTCTGAAACGGTAGTAACAGGTAAAGTTGTAACTACTGAAGTAACTGACTGCGTGACAGTTTCAGAAACTGTACTTGTTACAGGAACTGTTGTCACAGCAGTTTCCTTCGTTACAAATACTTCCGCGTATTCGGCTGAAGCCTGTTTTGTGTAATCATCAATTTCCTGCTGGACAATGCAGGAAATATAACTTCCCGCATAAACAACTGATAAAGCTGCAGCTGTAATTTTGACGCTGATATTATTGCTGTTCGTAATAATTTCCGCCTTTCGGTTTATTTGGCTGTATGTGTCAGAATATATTCTATAAACTTCTTGTATGTATCAAGATTGAAGTGCATACCGTCTCTTGTTACATCATCAGGAAGCTTTCCGGTTTCATCCTTAAGTTCAGGATTGACATTGAGGTAATGAACATTCTTCTCATCTGCAAGAGCAAGAAGTCTGTTATTAAACTGATCGATTTCGGAATTAAGTACCTTTCCGTTTTCAATAGTATCTATATTTTCCTTCATAGTACCTACAGGTGTTATGGAAATAATATAGATATGTGAATTCTGAAGCTTTGTTTTAATATCATCGATAAATTTACCGTATTCCTCAATCATAGTGTCGTTGTTGTACCATGCGACACCGTTGCTTCCGAGAAGAATATATACATTCTCAGGCTTAACTGATTCAAGTGCAGCCATCACATTAACAGGTTCACTGAATCTTGGATTTTTAATCTTTGTTTCAGTGATATTGTCTATTCTTAATCCGACATCAGCAAGTACATTTTCACTTGGTACAAGCTTATATCCGGAAAAACCTGTTGTTATTGAATCTCCTATAAACATACATGTGTTAAGGTAATCATCAGACTGTCTTTCTGATTCAGGAACCGGATTTCCGTTTGCTGACACCTCAGGTTCAGTTTCATTTTCATTTATCTCTGTTACTGTATTTCCGTCCTCATCTGTCAGTGCCGAACCTTCGGCATCTGTTACAACGACCTTTTCAGATTCTGATGAATCTGATGACTGATAATTTGCAGAAGGCTTTGATGAGATATCAAAGTTCGCTGCATATAACAAAAAGCTTACTACTATACTTACTATGTAAAACATCAGAACCAGTGAGAGTCTGAAAGGATTATAGCGTTTTTTCTTTCTTCTTACTGGTGGTCTGCTAGTGTTTCTTGGTCTGTTTTCAGGCATTGCCAATCTTCCTTCCCCTATTAAGCTGTCTCTCTCACGAATAATCATACTGATATTAATTATACTATAATCTGATATTATTTTCAATATCAATATCAGCATTTAAAAAAAAATATTTTCCGTTTTTTTATATTTTTTTCGTTACTATTAATGGACTCAGCACAAATTATGGAAAAAAATATAGTGAACGTAAAAAAGAATTATACGTTCACTATACTTTAAACACTTTCCTGTCTCTCTGCTCTGGACACCTTGAGAACTATTGCACATTCTATACGCTTTTTCATAAGAAGGCATGACATCTTATGAGTGCCTCTGATATTGCCGGAACTGTGATAGTTGCAGGCATTACATCCCCCGCTGCAGAAGAACTTTGCCCAGCAGTCCCTGCATTCTTTTTTAGTATTTATATCCGCTGATGCGAACAGCTGTATTATGTCATCATTTAATTTTCCGTCGTGTATATTTCCGAGGCACATTTCACTGTCCCCGATAAACTGATGACACGGATAAATATTACCTTCCGGGGTAACAGCGGCATATTCATTTCCACAGCCGCAGCCTCTGGTTTTTTTTCTGAGGCAGTCCAGACCGTCTGTATCTATGTCAAAATGAAAAAAGTCAAAGCTCTGACCGCTGTTTTCAAGGTCAATCATTTTCTGAAGAAGTATGTCATATTCTCTGAAGGTTCCCGGAAGCTCAAGTTCAGTAATTGCATATTCAGGATCTGCTCCGTTTATAACCGGTTCTATGGATATATGTTTAAAACCGTTATTGTAAAGACTGAATACATCCTCTGAAAAATCAAGATTTTTTCTTGTAAATGTTCCTCTTATATAATAGCCGCTGTTTCCGCGGTTTTCCACAAGTTTGCGGAATTTAGGCATTATAATGTCGTAGGTTCCATTACCGCATGCATCCACACGTAAACTGTCATTTATTTCTTTTCTTCCGTCAGCTGAAAGAACAACACCTGACATCTCTCTGTTTATAAATTCTGTTTTTTCGTCATCGAGAAGAATTCCGTTTGTAGTAACTGAAAACTTAAAATTCTTACCGCATTCGTTTTCCTTTGAACGTGCATATTCAACAGCTGCTTTCATGGTTTCAAAATTCATAAGAGGTTCGCCGCCGAAAAAGTATATTTCAAGATTTTTTATACTTCCTGATTTTTCTATAAGAAAATCAACTGCTTTTCTCGCTGTATCAGGAGTCATCAGCATTTTGTCTCCGCCGAATGAACCTCCGGATGCAAAACAGTAGTCACATCTGAGATTGCAGTCATGGGAGATATTAAGACAAAGGGCTCTTAACGGCGGAATTGTTTTTTCCGGTTCCGGAACTTCTTTTTCATCGCTGAACATCAGGTTCTCCCTGTAAAGTTCCGTTACTTCATTATAGCATGTCCATATATCTTCCTTTCGGTGAAACTTCTGCAGTTTTTCAAGTACATTTTCAGGACATGAAGGTGCGAACGGAGGTTCAATATTATCAAGTATATCATATGTGAGATCATCAACCACATGAATTGCCCCGCTGTTTACATCAATTACTATGTTGTATCCTGCAAGTTTGTATTTGTGTATCATATGAACCATCCCTTCATTATTTTTCAGGAAAAACCAGAGTCATACGGAACAGAAAGGGACAATAAAATTGTCCCTTTTCGATGTATAAACTACTTTTCGCGTGTATTTTTACTGTTTACTACGGTACATGAAGTTCTGCATGCCGGCCGGCAGACAGAGTCACATTTGCTGCAGTCTGATTTTTTCTCTGTATGCTTAACCGTGTCCTTATTAAGCGTTTTTATATGTTTCACACCACAACACCCCCGTTTTTCTTTAGCTTAAATAGTATTATATCATAATAATTTTTCATTTTCAAGGGTTTTTAGCAGATAAACGTACTCAAACAGTGTATAACGTCATTTCATCAATTATCATTGCAAGCCATCCGGAAATATAGTGAAAAATAACAAAAATTATACGTTCTCATCATTTCCCTTATAAACGAACGGTCTTCCTGCAATATGTCTGTTCACTCCGTATACTCCGCCCGCCGCTCCTGAAACAGCTGAAATTGCAAAAGTCATAATAAACACCGGCATAAAAGGTTTTCCTGAAAAAACAATAAACAGTATAAAAGCAGGTATAAAAACCAGCATGGAACATAATGCCCCTGTAACAATCCCGTTTTCTCTGTTGCAGAATCCCCCTGTTCTCCCGGCAGCAAATGAGCCGGCGGCCACAGTAAGTTCAGATGCGAGTCTGTATATATGATACGGGGTATCCGCCAGAAAAAAAATAAACGCAAAAACTGCAGAAAGAGAAAAAAACACAGCTGTCCCTGACAAAGCAGAAACAGCTGCAATTTTTAATATTAATGATCCCGAAGCATTACTTCGTCTTTTCATAATAATCACCATCCGACCTATAGTAAACTAAAAAAAAATTTTTCGTTTACTATAATTATACCGGACAAACATGTAATTTATTACTTCTTTTCTTTTTCTTTTTTGGATTCTTTCTTTGTGACCTCAGCCGGAGAAGCATTTTTCTCAGCAGCTGCTGCAGCCTGTCTTCTTTCCATTGCTGTAATGTTGTCTCTTACAGCTGCCTTCTGGATACGAAGCTTGCTTCTGTCTCCGCCTGTTTCGATAACAAGTGTGTCATCTGTCTGACGTACAACAAGACCAATGATTCCGCCGATTGTTACAATCTCATCACCGATAAGAATGGATTCACGCATTTCCTTTTCTTCTTTTTCACGTTTTTTCTGCGGTCTGATTATGAAGAAATAGAACACAAGAAAAAGCGGAATAAAAGTAATGAGCATTGACATAAGTGCAGATGATGTACTGCCTGCTGCTGCGTCACTTGCAGCTGTTTCAAGAATTACTGGTGAAAAATTCATTATTTATCAAGCCTCCGGGTAATTATAGTGAACGTCAAAATTAATTTGACTTTCACTATAATTGATTTATTTTTATTGCCTTGCACATCCGATGACTGCGTCATCTCCGTGCAGATCGGCACTGGTAAACGCAATTTATATATTGCGTTTACTGCTTTGATGAAAGGTATTTGTCTATAGAAGCAGCTGCTGTTTTGCCGGCTCCCATAGCAAGAATAACTGTAGCAGCACCTGTTACAGCATCACCGCCTGCATAGATGCCTTCCCTTGTTGTCATCATATCTTCATTGACAACGAGACAGCCTCTCTTGTTTGCTTCAATACCATTTGTTGTTCTTCTGATAAGCGGGTTAGGTGATGTACCGATTGACATGATTACTGTGTCAACTTCGAGGTCAAATTCAGAACCAGGTACTTCCTGAGGTCTTCTTCTGCCGCTTTCATCAGGTTCGCCGAGTTCCATCTTTATGCACTGCATTGAAGAAACTCTGCCGTTTTCATCGCCGTTAATCTTAACAGGGTTGTTGAGAAGCATGAATTCAATGCCCTCTTCCTTAGCATGATGAACTTCTTCCTTTCTTGCAGGAAGTTCTTCTTCTGAACGTCTGTAGACAATGTATACGTGTTCAGCACCCATTCTCATCGCACTTCTTGCAGCGTCCATAGCAACGTTACCGCCGCCTACTACTGCAACTTTCTTTGACTTGATAACAGGTGTGTCATATTCGTTAAGATAACCCTTCATAAGATTGATTCTTGTGAGATATTCGTTAGCTGAGCAGACACCGATAAGTGATTCGCCTTCGATACCCATAAAGTTCGGAAGACCTGCACCGGAACCGATAAATGCTGCTTCATAACCCATATCGATGATATCATCGATTGAAAGCACCTTGCCGATAACCATGTTTGTCATAATCTCTACGCCAAGTTCTTTAAGTGCATTTACTTCCTTCTGAACAATTGCCTTCGGAAGTCTGAACTCAGGAATACCGTACATAAGAACCCCGCCTGCTACGTGGAACGCTTCAAAAATTGTAACCTGATAGCCAAGACGTGCAAGGTCTCCGGCACATGTAAGACCTGCAGGACCTGCACCGATAACTGCAACCTTCTTACCGTTTGAAACCGGCTTTTCAGCAGGAACTGCCTTGCCGTTCATAACATAGTCAGCAACGAATCTCTCAAGACGGCCGATACCAACAGGTTCACCCTTGATACCTCTTACGCACTTGCCTTCGCACTGGTTTTCCTGCGGACATACACGTCCGCATACAGCAGGAAGTCCGTTTGTTGACTTGATTATTTCATATGCACCGTAAAAATCTCTTTCCTTTACTCTGGAAATAAATTCAGGAATCTTTACTCCTACAGGACATCCGCTTACGCAAGGCTTATTCTTGCAGTTAAGACATCTCTCTGCCTCTTCAACAGCCATATCCTCAGTATAGCCAAGTGTAACTTCCTCAAAGTTTCTTGCTCTTACCTTCGGATCCTGTTCAGGCATAACTACTTTATTTAAAGACATATTTGGCATTTTTAAACTTCCTCCTCAAAACAGATTACTGCGCCTTGTTCATCATACGGCAGTTGTGTTCCTGCTCTCTGTATGTTGAATTTCTCTTCATAAGCTCGTCAAAGTTTACCTGATGACCGTCAAAGTCAGGACCATCAACACATGCATACTTTGTTTCGCCGCCTACTGTAACTCTGCATCCGCCGCACATTCCTGTGCCGTCAATCATAATCGGGTTGAGTGAGATAGTGGTTTTGATACCATACTTCTTTGTAACATCGCATACAAACTTCATCATAGGAACCGGTCCGATTGCAATAACTTCGTCGAACTTCTTTCCGCCCTGGATAAGTTCTTCAAGTGCTGTTGTTACAAAGCCCTGCTTGCCGTATGAACCGTCATCTGTTGTAATGATGAGGTCTGTGCTTGCTGCCCTGAATTCATCTTCAAGAATAACAATATCCTTGTTTCTGAATCCGGCAATAACTGTTGTATCTATACCCTTATTGAAAAGAGCCTTTGCCTGCGGATAAGCGATAGCACATCCAACGCCGCCGCCGACAACGCAGACACTCTTTGCATCTTCTTCTATATGTGTAGGAACACCGAGAGGTCCTACAAAGTCAAGGATTGTATCGCCCTCGTTAAGTGCTGAAAGCTTTTCTGTTGATCTGCCTACAATCTGGAAGATAATAGTTACTGTACCCTTTTCTCTGTCATAGTCAGCGATTGTAAGAGGTACTCTTTCGCCGTGTTCATCAACTCTGAAAATGATGAACTGACCCGGCTGTGCTTTCTTAGCAATAAACGGAGCTTCGATTTCCATTAAAACTACTGCTTCATTTAAAACTCTCTTGGTAACGATTTTAAACATTATTAAAAATCTCTCCTTCTATAAACTAAAACCATGAAAAAATATGGTCTGTTACGCCGTGCTAAAATGCCGTACTAAATACTATTCTATCATAATTCCGTTGAAGTTGCAATAGATTTGCGGTAAACGGAGAAAATAATTTTTGCGTATTATCTGATATACAAAACTGTATTCACATTTTCATCTGTAACAGAAGGCCTCGATTATAATAACTTATTTTTTTCGCCAACAAAATTATGCAGCAATCTTCGCCCGGTCGTTCTTTTTCCTCAACCGAAAACAAAACCGCCCGTTTATACCATGTGGCACAGACGGGCGGTTTCGCTGTATTTTTACATATCTTTGATTTTACTGTTTGGTTTATCTGGAATAATACTAATTTTCTGCAATATCTATAATATAATCCAATACTTCACCAAAATCAGAAAAAGTCATCATAAAATACTCCTTCAACTTACATATACGTTCTCATCACACCTCAGCCATCTCAAACCTGCACTCATGTTCCTTGCTCTTTCTGTCATAACTGATTCCAACAAGCAGAACATTTCCCTTATAGTCCTTCAGGCTCTCCGCATACTTTCTCTTTTTTATCTGATCAATCGCCGTATCCGCCCCTTTATCACACTTCAGTTCAACTATCATTGCAGGATTGCTGTTGCCTTTTAACGGTACAAACACCAGATCCGCAAATCCTTCTCCTCCGGGCATCTCACGGTATATCGTGTATGTGTCCCTTGCTGAGTAATACGCAAGTGCCAGCACACATGAGAGAGAATTTTCGTCGTTGTACTTCAGTATCGATGTCTCCTGCATGTGCACTTTTCCTATCATCTCTGATACTTTCTCACTGTTACGGGCAAGTGTGTATTTTAAAAGTTCGTCAGAGCTGTGGATTGCTTCCATTACTTTTTCAAATCCTCTGTCCTCTATGGAACTTATAAACTGTTCCTGCACTTCCTTGTTTGGTATCCATGCCGTCTTTGTATCAAAATCATATGTCAGATATCCAAGGTGAATGAGCAGGGTTATAACATCATCACTGCTCTCAAATGAATACATATCATTCTGGAATTTTTTCGTGTTTACGGATATTTTCTCTCCGGATATCATCTGTATTATCTTGTCACGAAGTCCGTTTTCATTTCTGTAAATATGCACTTTCAGGGCTTCATATGTTTCTGTCTGTGTCCAGTAGTTGTCAAATACTTTTTCCGTCAGCGCCTCTACAACTGACTTCGGATTGTATATGGACAAGCCGTTTACCAGGTAACCGTCATACCAGCTTTTCATCTGTTCAAAAGACATTCCGTACTTCTGACAGAGCATCTCCACTTCTTTTTCTGTAAACCCTGTAAACTCTGCGAGACTTTTTTGATTTGTCATGGAATATTCCTTGAACATATTAAGTGCCGAATGTTCTCCGTACTTTTTCACCGGCAGTATTCCCGTCATATACACAAGCGATACATACGGCTGGTCCTTAAGCAGATTTCTGAGAAAATCAAGGTATTCTTTCTGTGATGCTTTGTCATCTTTGTGTACTCTGAATATTGAATCCCATTCGTCTATTATAAATATGAACTTTTCATTTTTCTGCGAGTATATATCCATAAAAATTCTTGGCAGGTCTTTGGTATTGTAATACTCAACACCCTTAAACTCCATCTTAAGGTCAAAAAACAGCTCTGCGGTCAGACCGGCAAGCATTCCCTTCATATCCGGATAACTGCTCAGAAATTTTTGTATATCAATATGAATTACATTGTGTTTATTCAGATGTGTTTCAAAATCTGCTGTTTTTGCTATCTTAAGTCCTGAAAACAGTTCTCTTGAATCGCATCCTCTGCTGTAGTATGCCGCAAGCATATTTTCTGCTATCGACTTTCCGAATCTCCTTGGTCGGCTTACGCAGATTTCTTTCTGTGTCGTGTTCATAACAGAGTTTGTATAATCTATCAGACCTGTTTTATCCACATATATTACTGAATTTATTACCTGCCTGAAAAGTTCATTTCCCGGATTAAGATATATTCCCATATTCTCTGCTCCCTTCCTTGTTTTTGTGATATTATAAGTATATCATTTTCTAAGGTATTTAGCAATACGGCAATATGTACGGTGCGATTCGGTTATTCATCGGCTTTGAGTGCAGAGGAGCCTTATTTTATCATCTCCCTTATCCTCTGCATTTCACCGGAAAGCATAATACCGGAGGTTTCGGGTACTTCAAAGGTTGAGGCGTAACTGTAGAATGCCATACCGTTTATTTTGCTGTCTGAAGTTATGTCCTTTACCTGATTTGAAACTATATCTGTACTGTTCAGCCATTCACCTGCGCCCTTGCCTGCCCACTGGTCTTCGGAACCGTATTTGTATGTGCAGAGTCCGATAATGAGATTTGTGTTTTCTGACCTAACCATATCTTTCCAGGCTGAAAGCGTTTCGGAAAACGGACATTCCTCATTTTCGTATCCGTAGTATATCTGGGGAACGATGTAGTCACAGTATCCGCTCACACTTGTCCATTTTTCCACGTCGGCATACTGAACATCCATATTCTGCTTAATACTCCCCTGCGGACTTATGCCGAACAGTACAGAAGGATTTTCTGACTTTACAGTTTCATAAACGGACTTTACCAGCCTGCATGTATTTTCTCTTCTCCACCCGGCGAGATTTTCAGCACCTGAATTTCTGAATTCAGTTTCGTCAAAGCTTTCATCTGTTGTGGGGTAGAAGTAGTCATCTATATGTATTCCGTCAACTCTGTATTTTTCCAGAATTTCTTTCACGCCCCCGCATACAATGTCACATGTTTCCTCATATGAAGGATCAAGCCAGAGTCTGCCGTCGGTTTCCTTTATAAATTCAGCATTCTTCATTTCACTGACAAAGCTGTATTCTTCACTCAGGCTTTCCTTTTCCTCAGTGGTAACACAGCGCATAGGATTTATCCAGGCGTGAAATGAAAGACCGTATGAATGCGCCATCCTCACCATTATTTCCAGAGGGTCATACCCGGTATCAGTATAATATTTTCCCGGCGGAAAAATTTCCGAAGGATAGTATGCGTCACAGAATGCCCTTACCTGCACATACACGGTATTCAGTCCCATCATATATGCATTTTCAAAACGCCGTTTTGCTTCCTCCGTAAACTCTTCCTCGGTTTTTCCGGCAAGAATTTCGGCGTAGTCCATTGCAGTAAACCACATGGCCTTCTGGTAACTGTAATTAAGCGGCTCATAGTCTTTTTCACTGATAAATGTTATCCTGTCCGTTATATCCTGCACGGGTTTCTCTTCTTTCTTTTTCCCTGCCGGAAGCCTGTCCGATGAAAAAATCAGAACAAACACAAATACAAAAAACACAAATAATACTGCTGCCTTTTTCATAACGTCTTTCCTTTCGGTTTATGAATATATTAACAGTATATTTGCGGCGGTCCGGGATTATGATAATTACGGTTAATCATTGCAGTCATCCGAAAACAAACCGCCCGTTTATGCCACATGGCACAGACGGGCGGGTTCGCTGTATTTTTACATATCTTTGATTTTACTGTTTGGTTTATCCGGAATAGTCATCTGTACAAAATATGGTTCTCTGTAATATCTGGTACTGTTATAATGCATAAATGTTCAGGCAGTTTTTACAGTTCTACCTTCCATCAAGGATATCAATCAACCGTATTTTTCAATTATATTCAATAGAGATACAACCTGATCCAATGGAAATTTGAATTTTTTCCTCGTAAGAACTTCACTGTATTCAGCAAATATTTCACTACTGTAAACCGGAATTATCTCACCTTTTATCATACGAATTACAACCTGAGATGTTGCGGATAATTCATTTTTTGATAAAAGTGATGATACATTATAAATCGGTTTCAGCAGCTTGATTCATCACACCTCGTCCATCTCAAACCTGCACTCATGCTCCTTACTCTTTCTGTCATAGCTGATTCCCACAAGCAGAACATTTCCTTTATATTCCTTCAGGCTCTCCGAATACTTTCTCTTTTTTATCTGATCAATCGCCGTATCTGCGTCCTTATCACACTTCAGTTCAACTATCATTGCAGGATTGCTGTTGCCTTTTAACGGTACAAACACCAGATCCGCAAATCCTTCTCCTCCGGGCATCTCACGGTATATCGCGTATGTGTCCCTTGCAGAATAATACGCAAGTGCCAGCACACATGAAAGAGAATTTTCGTCGTTGTACTTCAGTATCTGACAACACAATTAAAGACTGGGAACTTACATATGATACAAACTTCACAATTACAGAGATTACAGGTAACTGGGCAGGTATCAATACGCCACTCGAGCCATACAGCTATAAGTTAAAAGGTTCATATACAAATGTAATTGAACCGCATTCAAGTGTAAGTCTTGGATTTTCAGGTACGAAAAATGGTACTCCTGAAATTTCAACATCTTCTTTAACAGAGGTTACTGTTGATGAAGATGCTATTCTTATTGGCGAACTGATTGATGGCAATATCTCATCTGAATCCCTTAGTGATGCAGATAATGACGGTCTGCCTGATTTATTTGAGAGAAAACTCGGAACCGACGAGAATAATGCTGACTCTGACGGTGATAATTTACCGGACGGCTATGAGGTTCATACACTTAATTCAGACCCTTTAAATATTCATTCTTTTGACGATAATATTTCTGACGGGGATTTTGATAGTGATAATGACGGACTCAGCAATTATACTGAATTTTTTATCGGAACAAATCCTCTGGCAGATGATACAGATTGTGATAATATCACTGACGGAGAAGAATATAACATATATGGAACTAACCCGTTAAATTCAGATACTGACGGAGATTCATTGTCAGATTCTGATGAAATAAATCTTAATCTTGATCCGTTACACGCTGATTCTGCAAATGACGGAACAAATGACAGTGACAGAAAATTTCAGCAGTCTGTAACTTATACGGAAACTGATGATACACTTCCGGTTTCAGAAGTAGAAGTGTCATTTAATGGAACAGGATACATCAATTCGACAACAACGATAAAAAAAGATGATTCAAACAGATTTGCTGCTGAATTAGTCGGAATAATCGGTTCACCTTTCAGTTTTGAAAGCAGTTCTGATTTTGATTCTGCCAGTATTTCTTTTACACTTGATAGTGCAGAAACAGGCAATGTTCAGGATGTTGGAATCGTCTGGTTTGATGAAAAATTTCAGAGATTCAGAAATGTTGACTGTGTTTATGATGCAGCAAACTCAACTGTTTCTGCAAATGTACCTCATTTTAGTACATATTGTGTTGTAGATAAGTCTGAAATGCTGAACAGTCAGTCGAATTATTATTTTACTTCAAATTCAAATTCAGATGATAATGATAACGATGGAATACCAGACTGTTATGAATCAACAAACAGTGAAAATCCGGAAAATGAATACGTTCTTTCTAATGGAAAAACAACATTTTCTCTTATAAATGAACCACACAGTGATAAACAGACATCAAGAGATACAATTTATGATGTTGTAACGATAGAGGAAAATGGCCAGATTTACTATACAGATGGAATAGTGGATGGCGAAGAGATTGTATTTTCTATCGGTGGAGACGCCAATTGTGATGGAATTATTAATTCAGACGATACTTTACTGTTACAAAACTATTTATCCGGAAACGCTGAATTAACAGATAATGGTACAGTAAATTCAGATTGTGATCTGGACGGGGAAATAACATTTTCAGATATCGCTCAGATAAATTATTATATTGACAACGGTTCTAATAATGCTCCAAACAATCTGGATATGGGTGATCTTAATAATGACGGTGCGGTTAATTCAATTGATCTGGCCTTGCTGATGAATGCTCTTTTGGGAGTATCTTCTTTAAATCCGGCCTATGTTTCAAGGGCTGACTTTACCGGTGACGGAAAGATAGATGTAAATGATTATATTCTGATGAAAAATTATCTTATAAATAATTCTACATCTATAGTAGGCTTAAACTATTTTTATTATAATTCAGATCCTATGAAAAATGATACTGATGGAGATAAAGACTGGGATCAGGCTGATCCTGAACCTACGGTGCATCAGTTAAACGGGTATTTTGCAAGTAAAATGGGCGAATTGCAAGAAGCTGCAAAGGAATATTTAGGAAGCAATTATACACCTTCTGCTTCAGATAAATTTTATGGCAATAAAGATGTTTGGCTTGTATTTTATTATTTAAGGTGTCAGGAACCCCGTTATTTTATCAGTAAATGGAATAAAACGGCAGGCAGTGATTTGAACTTTCTTAGTTATATAAATAATCAGCATTCAGAATTATATGAATATTTCAAAAAAATTAATCAAACATACGTTACTGAAAAAGATGTATTTGAAGATTTATATCATTTTGGTGCAGTAGTATCTGCATTATGCTACTATCCAACTATCTCAGAGTTATTGCCAAATAATATATCTTTAGTTAAAAAATTTTTGGCGGAAATATGTCTGGATCGTTCTGAAGTTAACAATGAATTAGATACACTTGCTTCATGGGGCGGCGATTTACAGCAACTTTTAAATGAAGCCTATGAATCAAAAATAGACGGAGATATAGCATATAAAGTTGGTATTTTATTAGGCACAGGTAATCAATTTAGTGCAGGTGATATTTATGCTGATATAGATGCTGAAGTTGTGGCCAATGAGATAAAACATGGTAATAATGACATTGAGAAAATTATCAATACATGCTTCAAAGCTAAAAAAAATGAAAGATATGAAAAATTTTCAAATATCGTAAATCTTAATTTCAATACAGTATTAGCCGCCGAAAAAATAGATTTAGCCAGTAAATATGATATTAATCCAGAAGATTACAGAATATTTTATTATCCAAATAACATTACTGATTCTGATTATCGAAATGTAGCTAATACTTTTATTGTCAAAATAGAGCAGTTTTTTAGTGAGGAGTAAATTTACTTATGAAAAAATTTGTGTCAATATTTTTTTCTTTTATTCTAATGTTTGTTTCGTTGTCCTCTGAAATATATGCGGAAGATAGTTCTGAAGCAATGATAAAAGTCGAAGTTTCAGAAAACAAAGTAACCGTTAAACTCCTTTTCAATAACATGAGTTTTATAGTTGAAAATGGTGTTTTTTTTGTCGATGGTACAATACTTGATGAAGGTTCTTACGTTGAAAATGATGCAGATCGGGCAGAAATGGAAAAAATTGAAGGATGGGGAGTGGACCATCCAGTTAATGAAATAGTTTTTTCAGATAATGTCAGCGAGATAAATTTGGAATTTAGCGTATTTTATCTAAAAAACGTAGAAAGAGTTATATTAGGTAAAAATGTTACAGTCATTGGTGACAATGTCTTCCCTGATCTTAAAATTACTGAAATAGCATTTCCTGATTCATTAGTTTCGATAGGTAGCGGCGCATTTAAATCCTGTGATTTACTTGAAAAAGTCGTTATTCCTTCTAATGTTGAAATACTTAAAGATACTTCATTTGTAGACTGTACTTTACTCAATGATATAACAATTCTTTCAAAAGATATAGAAATAGGAAAAGATGCATTTAGTATCAATTCGGACACATCAGTTAATTCAGAAAGAATTATACGTGGATACACTGGCTCTACAGCCGAAACCTACGCAAATGAAAACGGATTTACCTTCATCCCACTTGACGAACCCGTTACAGAAGTAACCACATCAGCAACGGAAGAAGTTATTACTGAATCAACCACAACTCAGCCGGTTACCACTGATTCAGTAACTCAGCAAAGTCAGAGTACCGTTATTACTGACGCGGCCAGTGCAAAAGTAAACAGCACACCTAAAACCGGAGAAAAGAATATTTACGGTATTATTGCACTTGGTATTTCAGCTGCAGTATTATCTGTAGTGTCATCGGCGAAAAAACAAAACAGAGATAATTAACGAAGAAGGAACTATACGTATCAGTTGATCTTGTATATCTGAAGATTGCGGTGACAGCCGGATTACACTTATATCCTGTACCGATTACGGAAAACAGAGAATCTGTGTTTCAGCTTTGTTAAAAGAACAACAGAACATTTATAAATTTACAAATCCGCCTGTTTATGTCAAATGGCACAGACAGGTGGATTTGCTTCTGTTCCAGTATTGTATGGAAACTGTGTGTATTCCATAATTATGAACGTAGACAGATTGAAAAAATAAAAAACAAATCAGGAAGGTACTACCTATGTTGCGAATTGCAGTATGCGATGATAATAACGTTTCCTGCGTTAGTATCGAAAAGATTGTAAAATCAGCATTTGAACGGCTGATGATAAATGTCAGAACAGTTACTCACCTCAACGGAATAACTCTTATGAACGACCACTGTCGCGAACCGTTTGATATCATATTTCTGGACATAGACATGCCGGAAATGACAGGTTTTGACGTTGCAGAAACTTTGCGTAGAAATTTTTCAAAGTGTATCATAATTTTTATAACCAGTCATTCAGAACTTGTATATGAAAGCCTTGATTTTCAGCCGTTTCATTTTATAAGAAAAAGCTGCAGTATTCCCCTGAGTGAAAGTATTCCGAAGGTTATCGAAAAACTTGCGGACCATATGCAGATAAATGAAAGGATAATCCTTGAGGATGATATATCAGGAAGATGTGCTGTACACTACGATGAAATAATATTTATAAAAGGTGACCGGCACTATGTGGAGTATCATATACTCGGAAAAGAAGAACCTGTACGTATGAGGGAGACAATGAAAGAGTGTGAAGAAAAATTCAGCCGGAATAATTTTGTAAAGATTCATAAGTCATATATTCTGAATCTGAAATATCTCAGAACGATAAACTTAAGCGACAGTGACATAACCCTTAAAACAGGCGGCAGAAGACTGCCGGTGGGAAGAAGTTTCAAAAAATCAATTGATGAAAAATATACTCTTTATCTGAGGTCAATGTCATGAAGGTTTTAACTGATTTTATCGAGATAGCTGTAAATTTTTTTCAGGGGATTATGCTTACATATTTCACTTATGCTGTTCTCGGAAGTAAAAAAAGGGCATCTTATTTCGGAAGTGCAGGTTTCTTTTACGGAGTTGTACTTTCAGTATTAATATCCGTTGCCAATCACATAGCTGTATTTGAACATTTCTATATTTTGTTTTATGCTGTACTTATTTTTCTTTATGCTTTTAAACATCTCAAAGGGAAAATAGTGCTTAAGATTTTTATTTCAGTTTTTTCGCTTATGGTTTCATCACTGTCAAGCATACTTTCGACAAACTTTTTCGCATATATATTCAATGTTCCTGTCAGATACATACTTTCATCAAGAGGCTTGGAGAGATATGTCGCAATGGTCGCTGCTCAGCTTATCATATTATATGTCCTGCTGCTGTCAATGAAAATATTCAGAAAAGAGTTCAGGAAAAATAATACCATGACAGTTTCAGAGCTGACAGTCATCTCATCAGTTCTTCTGATAAGCATAGTGATATGTATATTTCTTAATTTTTTGTCTCTTTCGCCGGAAAATCATAATTCCAGACTGTTTACGGTAATTACTTCTATTGGCATCATTATAATAAACATCATTACATGTTATCTGACAATAGACCTTAACCGTAAAAATGCCATTGCCAGAGAAAATGAAATACTGAAGCTGAAAAATGAATACAACAGACAGTACATAGACAGTGCATCCATCCAGTACGATGCCATGAGAAAAATGCGCCATGATTTTAAGAATCATTTTTCAGCAGTGTACACCTGCCTTGCCGAAGGAAATACAGAAACCGCTATGAAATATATCGAGGAAAATGCAGGTAGATGTGATGAAAAGCTCGTGTTTGTACGAACCGGAAATGATATAGTAAATGCCGTCGTAAACCTGAAGCTCTCCGCAGCAAAATCAATCGGGATTGATTGTACATATTCATCTGTCGCAGATTTTACAGGGATAGAGGATTCGGATCTGTGCAGTCTGCTGTCAAACTTACTTGACAACGCCATAACAGCAGCCGCCGGAAGCACAAGAAAAATACTGCAGCTGAATATATCTGCCGACGAATGGAGCTATCTGTTCAGCGTCAAAAATTCGATAGACTCTTCAGTACTCGATGTCAATCCGTCTCTCAGCACTACCAAAACAGAAAACTACTATCATGGTATAGGTACTCTGATAGTAGGTGACATAGCAAAGAAGTATGAGGGAATATATGACGTCTACGAAGAAAGCGGATTTTTCTGCTGCAATGTGCTCCTTAATAAAAATTTATGAAAAGTCATTCGCCTGGTTATCTGCTGCAATAATAATTTTATAAAAGCAAATCAGCAGCCTGATATTCTGTAATTCAAAAACTTTACTGCGCTCACTATAGTTGTCAGTATTTTTTAATTTTTTTGTGGCAGTCAGGTAAAAAAATGTAACTGTTCGGTTTGAAGTATTGAAAATCCAATAAAAACATGCTATAATTAACTCGGTTGAAATTGAGTCGGAGGTGGCCGAGTTAATGAAATTTTACGGAAGAGATGTACAGAGAAAAAATCTTAAACGTGTTTTTGAAAGAAATGAACTTCAGACTGTGCTTGTTTACGGCAGAAGAAGAGTTGGAAAAAGTGAACTTATAAAGCAGAGTTTAAGAGAGACGGATATAAAAAGTATTTATTATGAATGCAAGCAGACTACTGAAATGAATAATACAGACAGTTTAAGCCTTGTTATTTCAGAACTGTTTCAGATTCCAAAACCGCATTTTTCCGGTATGGAAGAACTGCTTGATTATCTTTTCAGAGCCGCATCAGGTTTGCCGCTGATTGTTGTTCTGGATGAGTATCCGTACTTAAGAGAGGCGGTAAAAGGCCTTGACAGTATCCTTCAGTCACTTATAGATAAGTACAGAGAGAGTTCCCTTATAAAATTTATTGTCTGCGGTTCGTATGTGGATGTTATGAAGTCTTTGCTTTCAGGAGAAAATCCCCTGTATGGCAGAGTTGATCTAACCATAGATCTGAAACCAATGGATTACTACGAATCATCAATGTTTTATCCTGATTTTTCTTCGGAAGACAAGGTGAGGCTGTACAGTGTTTTTGGTGGTATTCCGTATTATAACAGACTTATAGATCAGAGTGTATCTGTAAGAGACAATGTTACTGACCTTATTGCATCACCGGGGGCACGACTGGAAAATGAAGTTTCCATGTATCTTAAATCAGAAATGTCAAAAATAGTAAATGCAAATGAAGTAATTGAGACACTGGCCCGTGGATATTCAAGGTACAGTGATATTTTATCACAGTCACATGTCAGTAGTTCTCCGGTTCTTGCCGATGTTCTTGACAAGCTTATACGAATGGAAGTTGTTTTAAAAGAGGCGCCTTTAAACGATCAGAGCAATAAAAGAAAAACGGGATATTATATTTCAGATAATCTTTCTCTTTTTTATTACAGGTATATTTTCAGATATCTTTCTCAGATGAATGTTATGGCTCCGGAAGTATTTTATTCAAGGTTTATAGAAAAAGATTTTGAGGAAAAATATGTACCGCATATTTTTGAGACTATATGTAAACAGTATCTGATACGATTAAACAAATCCGGAATGCTTGATGAACCATTTGAGAAAATAGGCAAATACTATTATGATGACCCGGTAAATAAGAAAAACGGCGAATTTGATATAGTAACGGAAGATCCGAAGGGATATATTTTTTATGAGGCAAAGTTCAGAAAAGAGCCGCTGAGTGAATCGGCAATAAAAAAAGAAGTTGAGCAGGTTAAGGCAACAGGGCTTAACTGTTATAAGTTCGGATTTTTTTCCCGTTCGGGATTTGATATTTCTGCAGGTGAAAACTTAAGGCTTATTGAACTTGATGAATTATACAAATGAAAACACCCTCTCCGCATCATTTGCAGAGAGGGTGTTTTGTAAATGAGGAATATATCGGAGGAAAAAATTACTGAGCATATACCTTATCGTCATACTTGTAAAGAACAAGTGTAACGTTAAGATTTCCGTTAAGAGTTCTTATCTCGTCGATAAATGCCTTCTGGTTTGCTGTATTGTGAATTTCTATGCTGTAGATAAGTTCGAAAAGAGTACCGAACTCTGTGGTCTTTACTCTTCTGAGTCTCCAGTCTGCCGCATATTTGTCAAGTGTTTTGTCGAACAGACCGACATAGTTGAGGTTTTCCGGAATGGAAATCTTGAGAGTCATGCTGCTTGTTGTCGGGGAACCGAATTTTGTTTTGTGAAGCACAGTGATAATTGCAGCAATAAGTGCAAGGAAGATAAATGCGTATCCGATGTATCCGAGACCGCAGATAAGACCTGTTGCTGTTGCGTAGAAAATGTAGGCAATCTGTTTCGGATCACCAGGAGCACTTCTGAATCGTACAAGTGTAAATGCACCGGCGAGACTAAGTGAGCTTGCTACGTTGTCACCGATGGTTGCGATAACAATTGCAACGATAGGCGGGAGCATGATTATTGTCCATACATAGCTCTGTGAATAGCCTTCTTTTCTGTTGGTAATCAGATAAATGAGGCTTATGATAAATCCGGCCATAACCGAACTGATAGTTGAGAGAAGAAAAGTAGAGAGACAGAGACCGGCCTCTGCAAAAATTGAATTGAACACGGGTATACATCCTTTCAGTTTATAGTTTTTAATGTGTCTGGGTTACGAATGACCTGAACGCACGACCGTACTTTGAGAAGCTTGTTTTGTAGATTCCAAGTTCTGCAAGCTGTTCTGAAAGCCACATCGGCATGGAGGCGCCTATTTTTACTTCCATGAGATACTGTCCCGGAGGAAGAATCTGAACCCCGTAGTTTGGTTTGTCAAGGCCAACGTCAAATCTTCTCTGGGTAATCGCTCGGTCGAAGGTAAGTCTGAAACTGCTGTCATCCTTACCGAAATATGCGGAACGCTGATAGCTTATGTACTGTTTTGGAACCACAGGATAGTTATTTAAAAATGCGACCAGTTCACTGAGTACCTGATTCTGAATATATGCTTTTGAACCGCCTTTCAGTACAGGAAGCTGACCTTCGAGGAGAAATGCATTTGCCTGGCCGAGTGTCAGTGAGATTCTTCTCTTGGTTACTATTCCGCCGATTTTTTTTTTCAGTTCAAGATAGACTCCGTCATCATCCTTTGCAGGAGAGTAGTAGCTGCGAAGTCTGATTTTTTCTTTGTAATAAGGTTTTTCAAGAGATTCTCTTATAAGAAAGTTATCGGGTGTGTCATAGTATACGTTGTAAATTCCGTATTCTTTTCCGTCAACACAGAATTCGTCGTAGTTCATATACTGTACAAGAACTGAATTAAGTCTGTGAAACTGTTCTTCGTCAAGGATAAACTTGATTTCTTTTCTCTTGAAAGTGCTTATTGCCATATACTCACTTCCTTTTTCAGTAAATGATTCCCGTATAATCCACTCATTCTCTAAAACTTTAAATAAGTTTTATATTTTCTTTATCATAATTTTATAATAATTTTCTTAAAATAATCTTAAAACAGAAATATTTCTGATATATATGACAATAACAGCACTATATTTATATGATACAGGATTTGCAGAATATGGGTTGCTTTACGCAGAGATTTCTGTAAATGTTTACGAATATGAAACAAAAAAGACACAATTTATATTTATAATGTTAGCAGTGAAAAGCTAAAAACAGCAAAAAGTGATTAGTGAAACAGCAAAAAATAATATGTCTATTGATCCGAAACAATTATTTGTTCAGAAAGAGGTCGATAAAAATGAAAAGAAAATTTAAGAAAATGAGATCTGTTGTGTGCGGAATACTCGCACTGGCAGTAGCAGCTTCATATACATGCGCCGCAGGAGCAGCTGAAGGCACTGCACTGGCAGGGGATGTAAACGGTGATGACATAATTTCAACAGCTGATGCGGTTACAATGATAAGCTATCTTTTAGGCAGGGACGTAAATGTTAATACGGAAAATGCTGATATCAACGGTGACGGTTCAGTTAATATTGTTGATGGTGTACTGCTTATTGAAAAAGTTCTCAATCCTCAGCCAACTGATCCTCCGGTTACACCAACTGATCCTCCTGTAACTCCTACCGATCCTCCGGTTACTGAAGAGAATATAATTACTCTCAATGGTACATCTGCTGAGATTACAGGCAGCGGTGCAGCTGCAGAAGGCAGCATAGTTACCATCAGCATGCCTGGTGTCTACAGAATATCAGGAAAACTTGATGACGGACAGATAATAGTAAATGTTGACAAGACAGCATATCCGGCAGGAGTTGTTGAACTTTCACTTGAAGGTGCAGAGATTAACTCACAGAGCAATTCTGCAGTTTACATTGAAAGCATTGATGACGAATGTGTTATTACTGCAAAGAAGGGTACTGAAAATATCATTTCAGACGGTAAGGAATATATTAACGCTGACGAAGACAGCGGTGCAATATATTCAAAGGATGACCTTAAGATAAAAGGTAAGGGAAGTCTTGTTGTAAACGGAAACTGTGCTGACGGTATTGTCGGCAAGGACAGTGTTAAGATTTTCAACGGTAATATCACTGTAAATGCAGCTGATGACGGAATCAGAGGCAAGGACAGTGTTAAGATAGGTGATGCCGACGATACTGATTTCTCAAATCTCAGCGTAACTGTAAATACACCTGCCGGAGACGGTATAAAGGCAACCAACGCCACAGAGGCTGATAAGGGCAAGGTTATAATCAACGGCGGTACAGTGACAGTAAAGGCATTCGGAGACGGTATCCAGGGCGAAAGCGATGTAAAGATAAGCGGAGGCACTGTTGACGTTTATACATATGAAGGTTCAGGATACTCAACCGGCGGAAGTTCTTTTGACGGAAATACTAACAAGATGCCGACAGACCTCAGTGCAAAGGGAATCAAGTCTGCAGGAACAATAAACATTGAAGGTGGTACGATAACAGTTGATTCATCAGATGATGCTGTTCACGGAGCAGGAAATGTAAACATTATCGGCGGAAGACTTGAACTTCGCTCAGCAGATGATGCGGTTCACTCAGATACAGACCTTACAATAGGCGCAGGAACAGCAACAACATATGATGATGTTATGATTTATGTTCCTAAGTGCTATGAAGGTATCGAGGGACAGAATATCATTCAGAACAGTGGTACTGTTATAGTATATTCTGATGATGACGGTTACAATGCAGCCGGAGGAGCAGACGGTTCGGGAATAACAGGTCCTGGCGGCTGGAATCCTGGCGGCGGATTCGGCAGCGGCGGAAACTATGCTATTACTCTTAACGGTGGTTTTGCTTATGTAAGTGCAGCTGACGGTGATCACGACGGATTTGACTCAAACGGTTCGATCACAATTGACGGAGCTATAGCAATATCAAACGGTACTGATGCATTTGACTGCGACGGTACAAAGTCATTCAACTCAGGCACATTCGTTGAACTCAGAGGCAGCGGAAACGGCGGAATGGGCGGCAGACCAGGCGGAATGGGAGGAATGGGCGGAAGCTCAGGAATGACAGCCTCATTCTCATCCACAGTAAGCGCTCAGAAGGGTGACAGAATCACAGTTTCCGATTCATCAGGAAATGTAATTGTTTCCTTCATTGCAGGTAAGTCAGCTTCAACTGTAAGCGTTGGCAGCAAGACTGTATCATCAGGTACGGTTACTGTCGGCGGTGATGTTCAGAACGGAACAGCTCTTCCAGTTATCGGTGATTCACAGCAGGTTTATGTTGGAAAATAATCAGAATATTTCTCGTTTTCTGCATTTTTGCCCCATCGGAACAATAATCCGGTGGGGCTTTGTATATATTTAAGGTTCTTGTATAAAATTGCATTGATGATATTTCGGAGATTTGTTCAAATTACTTACATCTCTTGACATTTGACTTCGCAATATTGTATAATATAATACAGAAAATGTTGCTTTGTTGTATTATTTTAATTTGAAATCGAAAGGAAAATGCTACTATGAGTATTTTTAAGAGGCTTATCGCAGCTGTCAGTGTTCTTGCTGTCGCAGGCACATTCAGCCTGTCATCTGTACCTTTTTCAAATGAAAACGTACAGGTTTCAGCAGTTGTTGATACAGACAATGATGACTGGCTTCATGCAGAGGGAAGCCGTCTTTATGACATGAACGGAAATGAAGTATGGCTTACAGGTGCCAACTGGTTTGGCTTTAACTGTTCGGAAAACTGTCTGCACTATCTCTGGAGTGCAGATATTGATGACTGTCTCAGAGAGATTGCAGACCGCGGTATTAATGTAATTCGTATGCCTATTGCCACAGAACTTATTGTTTCATGGATGGAAGGCAGTCCGAATCCGGTTTCAAGCGTTTCAGGAAATGCAGACCCTGCATTTACAATCAACCCTGATTTTTGTGAGGCGGACGGAAAAACTCTCAAAAACAGTATGGAGATCTTCGATATCATAATGAAGAAGCTTGACAATTACGGACTTAAGGCATTTATTGATATCCACAGCCCTCATACTGACAACTCGGGTCATAACTACAATCTCTGGTACGGAAAAGCAGGCGTTACAACAGATGTGTGGATTGATTCACTTGTATGGCTTGCTGACAAGTACAAGAACGATGATACACTTCTTGCATACGACCTTAAGAATGAGCCTCACGGCAAGGGACAGGAAGGCGAGGCTGCTGCAAAGTGGGACGGTTCAACAGATGAAAACAACTGGGCTTACGCAGCTACGAAGTGTGCAGACGCTATTCTCGATGTAAATCCGAATGCCCTTATCCTTATCGAAGGTGTTGAACAGTCGCTCAGCGGTGCTATGGAAGGCGACTACTGGGGCATGCCTGACAGAAAGGAAAACTCTCCGTATATCGGAGCATGGTGGGGCGGTAACTTCCGCGGTGCAAGAGAGTACCCTATCAAACCAAAGCACGGAACAAGTCAGATAGTTTACTCACCGCATGACTACGGCCCGTCGGTATATGCACAGACATGGTTCGACAAGGACTTTACTGAACAGACACTTCTTGATGACTACTGGTATGATACATGGGCATACATCAATGCCGAAGATATTGCGCCTGAACTAATCGGTGAGTGGGGCGGACATATGGAAGGCGACAACCTCAAGTGGATGCTTCTTCTCCGTGACTACATGATTAAGAACCACATTAACCACACATTCTGGTGCCTTAATACAAACTCAGGTGATACAGGCGGACTCTGGGACGGACTTGGATTCCAGCAGGGTTCCGGTACATCAATCGACTGGAACGAGCCGAAGTATGAGATGTTCGAGGTTTCTCTCTGGCAGACACTTGAAAGCGGCAAGTACATAGGTCTTGACCACCAGGTTCCGCTTGGCAGTAATGGTCTTTCACTTAACGAATTCTATTCATCATATGCAAATACAGAGGGAAGTAACCTTGACGGCGGAAAGAAGGCAAACGGCAATCCTGTTGAGTCCGATCCTGCTGTAACAGAACCTGTAGTTACTACAGCAAAGCCGGCAGAAACAACCAAGGCAACTGAAACAACTACTGTTACTACCACAGCAAAACCGGCAGAAACAACATCAAAGCCTGTTGAAACAACAAAGGAAACTGTCCCGGCTCCCGGGGATATCCTTTACGGAGATGTAAATCTTGACGGTAAGGTTGACGTAACAGACCTTTCAGTTCTTTCTATTTCCATTGCAGACAGAAAGGACCTTACAGAGGAACAGGTTGTAAGAGCCGATCTTACATTTAACGGAAAGGTTGATCTTCCGGATCTTGCAACACTCAGACAGTATCTTTCAAAGGTTATCGATTATATCGGACCCAAGAAATAATTTCAGAAATCAGTTTTAATTCTTTTCATATTTTAAACGAACCCGAAGCCTGACATTTCGGGTTCGTTTTTTATCTGCCTGTAATAGTTATTCAGTTCTTTTCCTGTTACCTGCATCGGAAACGTTTCCTTTCATGTTGATTTTATACAAATTATTGTGGGTGTTATTGGTTTATTACATGAAAATTACGTTGTCAATACTATACTCGGCAATATATAATTGACATGAGTTAAATAACGTAGTATAATAATAACAAATCAATAAGTAGAATTGGTCTTACAATTTGATTGTATTATTAGGTAATGATTAATCATGCAGTAAGAATCGAGCAGGATATTTACCTGTTTATGACGATTTATTGTCTATGAAAAAACATGGAATACACTTAAATAATGGTTAATCTATAAAATAATATCGATTTATATTGTTTTTGATGTGGTCTGCAATTAATATGTAAATAAAGTGATTTATTTGCTGTTTCTAAAAGTGGTTATTTTCATAGAACATGGGAATTAAATACACTTTAAGGTATAATATGATTAAAGTGTCAAAAGCCTGTTTTTTCATTTTTAACAATTTATAACCCACGCAATTATGTCATCTCAAAAGTGAAAAATCTCATTTTATGTTTGATGCCCAAAGTTCTGTAAAGCTTAACAACACCACTACAATGACACTTTCTGTTTCTACAAGTATGTTTGACTAATTTTGTTATATAACAGTTTATGTCGTATTAGTATAAGGAGTTAAGAAAATATTCAATCTGTGCAGTTTAATTGTATTGAATTAAACCTAAGATGAACGTAAAAAGTAGAACTACACGGATCACAAAAATATAAACGTCGAAAATACGTGCCTTGTTGAGTTTTTTATTAAAATGGTGTACAATAAATGTAGTTATACTTACCACTTTAAAATTGAGAGGTGTACACCATGGCATTTATAAAAATTCAAAAACTTGTCCGTGACAATTCGGGAAAGATAATAAGCGGCTCTGCAACTATAGTTGATACAGAATATGAAAAAGCAGGCACTAAAAGCCATTGTAAACATATTGTTAGAGAAAAACTTTGAAAGGTGCTCTATATAAGTGAAGACAAAAAGTCTGGTATTTTTACATCACCTACTCGCGGTTTAGTTGAATATAATTCAGTATCAGATTCTTTTAATGAAATAGAGAGTGATGACACCCGGATAGAACATGATATTAATACCAGTCTGACTGAAATTCATACTGTTTTTGGTGATACATTCTTGTTTTTGAATTTTCTGAAAAATCAGGTCTGATAGCTGTTTTGAGAAGCGTTTTTCCCAAAGATGAGGATTAGACAACTATTAATGATGTGGCTGTTACACTTAATATTGAAATTGATTCCCTTGTCCTTGATGCGGGCTATATATCAAAGGAAGTTATAAGTGCTTTTCATATTGGTACGGACAAGACAATAATAGGCAGAATGCCAGCACGTAAAGGATACCCTTACAAAACATTGTACTGCGAAGTAAAAGATATTATCAGCAAAGGAAAATATACGTTTGTCCGTAATCGTCATGCGTACTTTGGTTACAGGAAAGAAATAAAAATATTTGACGATAGAATGTATGCGTACATTTATGTTGATAAATACAACGCACTTCACAGATTTAGCTCATATTTAGCAGACCATGAAGAAGAGTATTCTGAGATGAAAGCAAAAGATAAGGACTGGATGACTGTAAAATATGGATATTTTGTCCTTTTGTCTAATATTGATTCTACACCTAAAGATTTATTGCCTGAATACTTTGGCAGAACAGACATAGAACATATTTTTAAGACAAGCATGGAATATCTTGATATGCTTCCACTTTCAAAATGGTCTGATTTGACTGTACGCGGAAAAATACTGCACGATATCATCGGAACAATAGCTTTGCTGCAATTGCGAGAGGCTTTAAGCAATACCGGTATATCTACTACTGAAATTTTTGGCAAAACGCAATCTCTTATGTGCTATCGGGATTTGAACGAAAATGTTAGAGTGGAAATGCCATGTAAACAGGTTAAAAAATATTACAATTTTCTTGGCGTCTCTATCCCTTCTCATATTAATCTCAAACAATTTTCAGAACAAATTTTTCTATGAAAATGTAGTTCTACTTTTGGTGATTATCTTAGGTTAAATTTATTTATGCGTTCACTATAGTTTCTGAAGTTTAGATTGGAAGTGTAACAATGTTAAGGATAATAACGGATTATTTATTAAATAATAAGTTCTATTGTGAAGTGCCAATTATATTGGTATATTTAATTTTCTATTATTTGATTCATTTAACTGTGAGAAAAAAATTATCTAAACTTTACAAGGGTGATGATTCGTGTGATAAATTTGAATGAACAAGCTATTGTTGTTTTTAAACATAATGTAAATTTCTTTATGAGATACGGAATTAAAAGTCTCTTTATATATATATTAATATTGGCTTTAAAATATTTATTTATGAAAAAGAAAATGTCGTATATACAAAAGAAAACATGGTTTATTTCATCTATCATTGTAGTTTTTTTGACATTAACCGTTCCTTATATTTTATCTTTAATATTTCTGGTTATGGGATAAATTAGTTGAACAAAAAGAAGATAGATTACATTTGTGTTTTCTCTGAAATTAATATAGTAACTAATAAATGTTCAAATATAATATTAGTTCATTTATTGGATTTTATTTTCTTAAGGGGGAAATTTTATGTCAAGATTAAAGAAGAGAAAATTACTGGTTGTATTTGTTGGTGTGTTTTTTTGCTTAATATTATCTGTAGCTGTTAGAGTTAATGCTTCTTCAAGTATGAGATTTTATATGAGACACGACTGTTCAGATGCTGATTCAACGTCTTATGATTTGTACGCTTTATATACTCTACCTGGATTATCGAACTATAGCAGTCCGAGAACAATAATTGGAAATAATGATTTTAAAAGGGATGCTAATCAGAGTATTGTAAGTATAGGATATAACGGTAGCGGAACGATTGTTGGAGATCATGTTATAGCTACATGTGCTCATTGTGTGATTAATAAGGCTACAGGTGAATTTTATTCACCTAACATTTATATTATTGGAAACGGAAATACTCCAATTACAACTATTTCTCCACGTTATATTCATGTTTGCAGAAGTTATTTAAACGGTGGGGAAAACTATGATTATAAGTTTGATTATGCAATGATATATGTAGAAGAAGATTTAAGTGATTATAAATTAGATCTTGGAATGATAAGGGATGGTTATCAGGGAACAGTTTATGTTTCGGGATTTCCGACTACTTATCCTAGTGGGGCACCTAGTGGTTATGGTTATCGATTTAAATCAGCTGGAACTATTGACTGGTCTGCAACACATAATGATGCAAATGGACTTACTCTATGGCATACGGCTGATTCAGATGGAGGTGTGAGTGGAGGTCCGTTGTTTATAAGGGAAAATATTAGCACTGGAGCAATTGATTCAACGTATGCTAATGTTGATGATACAGATAATATTATAAATCAAGATGATAATTATAATATTTCAATTATAGGAATTCATTTTTGTGGTGGAAATGGAAATAATGGCAGCATAAAGATTACAGAAGACTTATTACATTTTTATCTAAACAATAATTTTGTTTACTGAATTTCAATAAAAAGGTGGTGAGTTTATGAATATGATTAGTAAAATATTAATCTTTGTGTTATCAGTGAGTTTTTTCTTTTCAGTTGCCAGTAGCAGTGAAACCAAAATAATGGCTAGAGAACTATCGTGGTATGAAACAAATTATCCCAATACTACAATTGATAAAATTTTTGAAAAGATTGAAGGAAATTATATAACGGTTCCCTTAACATTAAATGAAAATGTAAATGAATTTTATATAATTGATAAAACGGGTATTATATTTCATGAAAAATCAAACAATCAGTTAATAGTTAGTTCTGTTTCAGAACTGCCTTTGGATGAGATTAATCTGAAAATCACACCATTATTCCTTGTCAAGTCTGAAAATTCCGATTTCAAATATATATTAAATTTAAATAATAGTAATTCAAAATCAGATATAGTAGATTTGTTTGCATCATATGAACAGGTGTATAATATAACAGAATCTACTGATATACGTTCAAATTCGGGCTGCTTTATTTATAACGTAACTATTAAAAGTGATTTAACTGAGGAAGAAGTTATTCAGAGATATAGTAACTTAGAATTGAAAATTACAAAAATCGATATAAATAAAGACAAAGGTCCTATGTATACATATACAGCACAATTTCAGAAATCCATTTCCATAAGTATAAATGATACATTATACTACGAAGAATTGAAAAGACTTGTTTCTGATTCTAATGTGAGTTTAAATCTTTGTCATTATGAAAATGGAAATATGGTTGATGGTGATAGTTTTTCCTCTGTCTTGTATGAAGCTTATATTTCTGATGATACAAACGGTGATATAGATTCAAATGGAAAAATGGATATTACTGATTTATCAATGCTTTCTTTGTATCTGATTGGCGATTTA
>JAUNJJ010000136.1 GCA_030533325.1 Oscillospiraceae bacterium | reverse complement strand
TACACAGATTACTGAAGAAGAAATCAAGTATGTGGCAGAGCAGATTAAAATCGTTCTTGGGGAGTTTACAAATGCATAATGATATTACCAGATATATAACAAAAGCTGATGTTTCAATCGTTGAAGTGATGCAGCAGATTGATGAAGGTGCACATGGAATTGTATTTGTTGTCGATGATAATAATTCATTAATCGGTTGCGTTACAGATGGAGATATCAGAAGATGGATTATTAAAACAGCTGATTTAAATGCAGTAGTATCAGATTTCATGTTTAATAATCCTAAGTTTGTTTTTTCATCAGATAAGAATAAATTTATTGAATATATGGACAAGTATTCAATAAATGCTCTTCCAGTGCTTAATACGGATAAACAAGTATTAGATATAGTTTTTCGAAATGATGAAAAAAACAGAATTAAGTCTAATAAATCTTTATCTGATGTACCGGTTGTAATAATGGCCGGCGGAAAGGGAACAAGACTTTATCCTTATACAAAAATACTTCCTAAGCCACTTATTCCGATTGGCGATGTTCCTATAATGGAAAGAATTATTGACAGATTTGTAGAATGCGGTGCAAATGAATTTTATATAACAGTAAACTACAAAAAATCAATGATAAAATCCTATTTCGAGGATTTAAATCCGAAGTACAAAATAAATTATGTTGAAGAAAATAAGCCGTTAGGTACTGGCGGAAGTTTAAAACTAATAAATAAGAAATTTGATAAACCGTTGTTTATTACAAATTGCGATATATTAATTAATGCTGATTTAAGTGATATGTATGAACAGCATATCAAGTCAGGTAATGCGGTTACTATCATATCCTCTCTAAAAAATATTGTTGTCCCTTATGGAGTATTAAAAGTAAAAGAGCAGGGCTTGATTGAGGAAATGCAGGAAAAACCTAAACTTTCTTATTTTGTTAATACAGGAGTATATATTATTAATCCGGAGCTTATTGATTATATTCCTGATGACACTTTCTATCACATGCCACAGTTAGCTGATAAAGCAATGGAATTAGGCCTTAAGGTTGGTATGTATCCTGTAAGTGAAGATGCATTCTTGGATATGGGTGAAATTGAAGAAATGAAGCGCATGGAAGAAAAACTTAAAGTTTAATAAGGAACTAGTATGGAAGATATTATTCTTGTTGGTTTTGGCGGACACGCCAAGAGCATAGCTGATTGTATAGAAAGAGGAAGACAGTTTAATATTGTTGGATATACTGATAATCAGGAAAGTATATCAAAATACAAATATCTTGGAGATGATGATGTTCTTCAGGAATATTTTGAAAAAGGTGTACGTAATGTTGTTATTTGTCTTGGATATCTTGGAAAAGGAGATATCAGAGAACGTCTGTATAATAAAATAAAGAAAATCGGATACAGTTTTCCTGTTATAAAAGATCCGTCATCAATTGTATCAGATACTGCGGTAATAGGAGAAGGGACTTTTATAGGAAAAGGTGCAATTATCAATGCTGAAGCAAGTATTGGTAAGATGTGCATTATAAATACACTTGCTCTTGTTGAGCATGAATGTATAGTTGATGATTTTGTACATATTGCTGTCGGCTCAATAGTGTGTGGACAGGTCAAGATAGGAAAAGCTGCTTTTTTAGGTGCCAATTCAACAGTCATTCAGTGTCGAACAATTGGGCAGAATGAAATTGTTCCGGCAGGAGCAACTATAAGATAATAAGAAGGTGTGTTATGAGTCACGTTTGTATTATAGCAGAAGCAGGAGTAAATCATAATGGAAGTTTTGATTTAGCGGTAAAAATGGTTGATGCTGCTAAAACCGCTGGAGTAGACTACGTTAAATTTCAGACATTTGTTCCTGAAAAGCTGGTTTCAAAATACGCTGAAAAAGCTGAATATCAGAAGCAAACAACTGGTGAAGAAGAATCTCAGTTGTCGATGCTTCGTAAACTTTCCTTGACTCAAAGTGATTTTGTAAAGTTGAAAGAGTATTGTGATACACAGCAGATTGGTTTTATTTCAACACCTTTTGATTTTGAAAGTCTGGATTTTCTTGAAACTCTTGATATGGATTTCTGGAAAGTGCCTTCAGGTGAAATAACTAACTTACCATATCTTGAAAAGATTGCAATGACCGGAAGAAAAGTGGTTATGTCAACTGGAATGTGTGATATTGATGAAATAAATGCAGCGATTGATGTTCTAGAGAAAAATGGTACAAAAGATATTGTTCTACTTCACTGTAATACTCAGTACCCGACTCCTTTTTCTGATGTAAACCTTTCAGCGATGAATACTATTAAAGAAAAAACCGGAAAATCTGTTGGATATTCTGATCATACATTAGGAATAGAGGTTCCGATTGCTGCAGTTGCACTTGGTGCGACCGTTATAGAAAAACATTTTACATTGAATAAAAATATGGAAGGTCCGGATCACAGAGCCAGTCTTAATCCGGATGAATTAAAATCAATGGTTAATGCAATAAGAAACATTGAAAATAGCATTGGTGATGGAATAAAGGCAACATCAGATTCTGAAAAAGCTAACAAGTCCGTTGCCAGAAAAAGCATTGTAGCAAGCAGAGACATAGTCGAGGGTGAAGTACTCACAGTCGAAAATATTACTGTAAAAAGACCTGGAACAGGTATTTCTCCTATGAGATGGCATGATGTAGTTGGTAAGAAAGCTATTAAATCTTTTAAAGAGGATGAGTTAATAGAAATATGAAAAAAATAGCAATAGTAACTGCTACAAGAGCAGAATACGGATTGTTTTATCCTGTAATTAGAGAATTAAGAAAATATGAAGATGAGTCATTAAAAGTTGATCTCATTGTTACAGGGACTCATTTAAGTGACAAGTACGGCAATACAATAAATGAGATAAAGAAGGACAATATCAGAATAGATCATACTATAAAGATTTCAGTTGATTCGGATAGTGTTACTGATATATCAGGTAATCAAGCTGAAGCCTTGGTGAAATTTACTGCTCTTTTTAAAAACGAAGGATATGGATGTGTTCTTCTGCTTGGAGACAGATATGAAACACTGGCAATTGCAATAGCTGCCGGAAATACAAGAACTCCTATATTTCATTTGTGTGGCGGAGATACCACGGAAGGAGCTATTGATGAATGGATAAGACATTCAATAAGTAAAATGGCTTATATACATTTTGTAACTAATGAAATTAGCAGAAAACGCGTAATCCAGCTCGGTGAATCTCCGGATAGAGTTTATAATTATGGCTCAACAAGTCTGGACAATATACTTGGATTAGATTTGTTATCTAAAACTGAAGCACTTAATAGTATTGACATGGAAGAATGCGAGTACATTCTTTGTACTTATCACCCTGTTACAATGGAAGACGTGAATGTGGAAAAGCAAATGTGTGAATTTATTGAAACAATAAAACTTTTCCCGGATATTCAGTTTATTGTAACAAAGTCTAACGCTGATCTTGGTGGAGCAAAGATAAATGAAATACTTGATGAGCAGGAGAAAAAAGTAACTAATCTTCATGTATTTACTTCTCTGGGAATAATGAGATATTTGTCTTTAATGAAGTATGCTTTAGCCGTTCTTGGTAATTCATCAAGCGGAATAATTGAATCTCCTGCTTTTAAAATTCCGACAGTAAATATTGGTGACCGACAGAAGGGGAGACTTCAGTCAGAAAGCATAATCAATTGTCTACCAGACAGCGAGTCTATTGCACACGCTGTTAGAAAGGCAATAGAACCAGATTTTCAGAAGTTTTGCAAGTCAGTTGTAAGCCCATATGGAAATGGTACTGCGGCTAATAGAATCGCCAAAAAAACAGTTGGTATAATAATGAACAATGAAATTGACTTGAAGAAAAAATTTTTTGATTTGGAGTGAACTGTTGTGGAGAATATTGCTATCATTCCGGCCAGAAGTGGCTCAAAGGGATTAAAGGATAAAAATATCAAATTACTGAATGGAAAGCCTCTTATCGCTTATAGTATTGAGGCGGCACTGGAATCAGGAATGTTTTCGAAAGTTATGGTATCTACAGATTCTGAAAAATATGCTGAAATTGCAAAAAAATATGGAGCCGAGGTTCCGTTTCTACGTTCTTCAGATAATAGTGGAGATAATGCAAGTAGCTGGGATGTCGTAAAGGAAGTTCTTCAGAAATATAGCAATCAGGGGATACAGTTCGATTCTGTATGTTTGCTACAGCCAACATCTCCTTTGCGAAATGCTGAAGATATAGTAAATGGTTATAATTTATTGAGAGAAAAAGGATGTAATGCAGTTACTTCAGTATGTGAATGTGATCATTCGCCACTATGGTGTATGACACTAAGTGATGATTTATCTTTAAAATCATTTCGTGAAAGTATATCTGACATTCCAAGACAAAAATTATCAAAGTATTATAGAATTAATGGTGCAGTATATGTTAGAACGATTAAATATAATGCTGATGGTTGTGTTGAATTATTATCAGAATCAGAATGTGCATATATTATGGAAAAAGAAAAGTCTGTAGATATTGATTATGAATATGATTTTATAATTGCTGAAGCGATGATGAATTATAAATAACGAGATATGAAAAAGCTATGATTGAAAAAGATGTTAGTGTTCGAATAGCAAACGCTATAAGATATGTTAAAAGTCAAAATCTTTTGAATATACCTGTAGGAAAGTATGATATTGATAGTTCATCATATTTTACTGTTCAGGCTTATCAGACTAAAGAGGAAAAGCATTGCAAGTTTGAATCTCATAAAAAATATATTGATATACATCTTATTGCAGGTGGTGCAGAAAGGATAAAAGTTTGTTCAATAGATAAACTTAGCATAGATACACCTTATAATGCTGATGATGATGTTGCATTGTGGGTTGCTAAAGATTCACGTTTCAGTATAATTGATACTGTTTTAGAACAAGGTAGTTATATAGTGTTATATCCTGAACATGCACATATGCCTTCATTGGAAATTAATAGACCAGAATCCGTGAAAAAAGTAGTTATAAAAGTTAAAATATGACAAGATTCTTACGAGAAATGGTCAATAATTGGTTTTTTATTTTTTAAAAACAACGAAATTGTGTGCTTTAATCATAATTATTTACTCGGTAGTAATTAAATTACCGAAGAAATTTATGGGGAATATCATATGGAATGTTTGGAAGGTAAAAGAAGTAATACAATGATTATTGGTGCAGGACGTGCATGTAGGCTTGTACTTAGTGAAATAAAAAAAGCAGACGAGGAAAAAAGAAATACATATCCTTTTTTACCTGTATGTATCATCGATGATGATAAGAAGATGATAGGCAATGAGATTGAGGGAGTTCCAGTACTTGGTACTACAGAAGAAATTCATAGGTATGTTGAAAAAGCCAAGATTGAGCAGATTATCTTTGCAATTCCTTCATGCCTTGAAGACGAAAGAAAGAGGATTCTCGATCTATGTTCAGCAGAAGGCGTGCCAATTAAGGTGCTTCCTTTTATCAGCGACCTTATCTTCGATGACAACAATAACAAGATTATAGACCAGATTAGAGACATCAGAGTTGAAGACCTTCTTGGACGTGAACCTATCAAATTCAATAACCCTGAAGTAAAGAATTTCATTAGAGGCAAAGTATGCATGGTAACAGGTGGCGGTGGCTCAATCGGGTCAGAACTTGTAAGGCAGATATCAAAGTACGAACCCAAAAAGGTTATTATAGTGGATATCTATGAAAACAACGCATATGACATTCAGCAGGAACTTAATATGGAATATGGTGATTCACTTAATCTGGTCACACTCATTGCTTCAGTTCGTGATTATTACCGTATGAACCAGATATATGAGAAGTACAAGCCACAGATTGTTTTTCATGCTGCCGCACATAAGCACGTACCGCTCATGGAAGTATCTCCAATGGAAGCGATTAAGAATAATGTAATTGGAACATTCAACACAGCAACACTCGCACAGTTTCATAACGTTGAGAAGTTTGTAATGATTTCCACAGATAAAGCAGTAAACCCTACAAATGTTATGGGAGCTTCAAAGAGGTGCTGTGAAATGATTGTTCAGTATCTTGTTCAGCAACATGAAGGAAAGACAGAATTCGTTACAACACGTTTTGGAAATGTTCTTGGTTCAAACGGATCAGTAATTCCACTTTTCAAGAGACAGATTGAACAGGGAAAGCCAATTACAGTAACACACCCCGACATCATAAGATATTTCATGACAATTCCAGAGGCTGTAAGTCTTGTAATTGAAGCTGCAACATTTGCAAGAGGCGGTGAAATATTTGTTCTCGACATGGGAAAACCTGTACGTATAGTTGCGCTTGCTGAAAACCTTATACGTATGTATGGAAAAATACCGTACAAGGATGTGGAAATTAAATTTACTGGTTTAAGACCAGGTGAAAAAATTAAGGAAGAACTTCTCATGAACGAGGAGGGACTTCAAAAGACAAAGAACAAGCTTATTTTCATAGGTAAGCAGATTGAGATTGATGAGAAATACTTTGCAGAGAGACTTAGGACTCTTAGGAATGCAGCCCAGGAAAATAAGGAAGACCTTGCTGTAGCGGCTCTTCACGATATGGTTCCTACTTTCATTACGCCAGAAGAATTTAATAAAAATGTAATGACAGAAAAAATGTAATTATATCGGTGAGTTAATTGTTGTAAGATAGAACATTTTAATATATATATAGTAGATTTAATAAATATATTTATATCAATTATTATGCGTATTTAATATAAAATAAAATTAATATAAAACATATAGAATCAGGCAAAGTTCTGAAATCAAATTAATTATTGACAATTATCCAAATATTATAATTAATTGTACTACAATAGATGTATTTGCATTTATGGAGCGTGTATAGAAAATATTCGAGTAAAATATAAGGTTCAGTGCAGGTTTGAGAACCTTTCCTGAGGTTGATGGTCTTTTATATAAATTTTGACTTATTCTAATAATATATCTTAGTTTTGGTTTGTTTAATAGACTACAAATTGAATACGCAACAACAATTATGTTGTGGTAAATTTAAGCATTAGTATAGAGCTTTCAGAATTTGGAGGATATATGGTTAAGGTTAGCTGTATTGTTCCAGTATATAATTTGGAAAATAAAATATCGAGATGTATAGATAGTATTCTTTGTCAGACATTAAATGAAATAGAAATTATTTTGGTTAATGACTGTTCGACTGATAATTCTATTGATGTATTAAATAAATATCAAATAAAGTACAAAAACATCAAGGTAATAGATTTAAAGGAGAATCATAGGCAAGGTGGAGCTAAAAATAAAGGTCTTATGATTGCTATGGGAGTTTATATTTGCTTTATTGACGGAGATGATTGGATTGAACCAGATATGCTTCAACAATTATACAATAAAGCTGAACAGGATCATCTTGATATTGTGGATTCTGATTATTACCAGGAAACAAGCACGGGAATTTTAGAAATAAGATGTAGTATAGATATTAATAAGTTTAATCCAGTAGCTAAAGATAAAATATTGTATACAGGCAGAGTTTGGACAAAATTATTTAGAAAAGAATTAATCATTAGGAATTCAATTCAATTTATTGAGCATAAACAATTTGAAGATAACCCTTATCTTCCAATTGTTTTTTTATACACAGATAAAATAGGAAAAGTAAGCAAGCCATTTTATCATTACGTTTATAATGAAATGTCAACATCCCGTAAACGAAATGATTACACAGTTTTTGATCGTTTAGATACAGCAATTTTTTTACTTGAAGAAACTAAAAATAGAGAAAAATATGAACAGTATCAAGAGGAAATTGATTTTCTCTTTTTAAAACTGTATTATGTCAATACAATAGTAACATGTATCTTAGGATTTGACAAGCCAGAATATAAATATATGAAAAAAGCTTATAAAGGGTTAAAGTATCATTTGCCTAATTTTATGAAGAATCCTTACATTAAAAATAGCCAAATATATATAAAGGTTATATCTAGAGTTCCATTGGGTATTTTATATATTTTTGCATTTATTGTCCATATATTATATAGGTTAGGATTTAAACAATTTATAATTAAAGTGGGCAGTAAGTAAATGATTCAGGAAGCCGTTTTGATTGTATTAATTTATCTCTAATATTTCAGGATTCATTCGTGATTTAGTTTTTAACAATAATACTTATGCTCGTGTTTTCTTTTGTGCGTACACTTTCATTGGTGAACCGTTATCTGAATGAAGCACAAGCGGTTTTGTTGATAATCG
>JAUNJJ010000135.1 GCA_030533325.1 Oscillospiraceae bacterium | reverse complement strand
AGTTCTTAATAAAAATGCTTCTTTCTTCGAAGAAGGAACCAGTAAGAAAGTTCCTTTTGATTTTCTCGATGCTAATGAGTGGAAGATAAAGATATACCAGAGTTCATCAGATGAAATGAATGTTTATGGTGTTTATGATGTGAATCATATTGATGTATATTATACAGGTATTATTGAACTTGATAAAAACAAGTTTGACAGAAGTTCCGACATTTATATTAATATGAAGCAGAGCGATGACGGAATATATATCAATTTAAGTCAGAATTTAAAGATAGTAAGTACATTAAAAATATGAGGTGTTATTATGGCTGAATATGAATATACAAAAAATGATATAGAAAACATAGAAAAGCTTGCGAAAGCGATTGTTTCTTCGATTAATCAGGATTTAGAGTCAATTGAAAAAACAGATGACAATCTCAATGAAAAACTTGAAAGCATTAAGAAGATTTTAGGTTAAGGGAGTACATAAAATGAAAGAGATAGAATCAATTAAAGATAAGATAAAAGATCTTGAGGAAGTTGTTTGCGAGCAGAAAAAAATTGCAGTATATTTTGCAGATGAATGCTCAGAAAAAGATAGGAAAATAGAAGCTCTCGAAAAACAAATAGAGGGGTATAATAAATATGATAATCTTCTTTCCAGCCTGGATGAAAAACTCAGAAAAGCAGGAGAAATAGCAAATGACGCAGATAAGAAGATTGCTGAAGCTAATAAGGAAAAAGATAAAGCGATTGAACTTGCACATAAGTCAGAAAAAGCAAAACAAATTGCAGAAGAAGAAAAGGTCAAAGCAGAAAGAGAAAAAGAAGCTGCAGTTTTAAAACAGAAGTTGGCAGAGAGAACCGCCAATAATGCAATTTTAGCACAAAAGAGAGCAGAAGAGGGAAAAAATGCTGCAGTTACAGCAAAATTGAAAGCAGAAAATGATAAGAGTATTGCAATTTCTGAAATGCAAAATGCTGTGAACAAAATGAAAAATGCAATTTCTGAAAAAATAAACGCAGAAAACGAAAAGAAAAATGCGTTATTATTACAACAAAAAGCAGAAGAAGAAAAAAGAGAAGCTATTGTACAAAAACAAAAAGCAGAAAAGGAAAAAGAAGATACGATTAATGAAAAAAATCATCTTGAAGAACAGTTACATAATGCAACCCAATATAGCTATGAACAAATTAAAGGGCTTGTCGATAAACTTGGAACTGGTGACAAATGTAATTTGCTAAGAAATATGTATGAAAAATATAGTCATAAGAGTAATCCTTCAGCTCTATTTAATGATTTTGAATACACTATCAGAGATATAATTGGAACTGAAGAAAATTTTTCCAACAATAAATGGTCTGAGTTCATTAATATTGTGAATATATACAGAAGAAATAATTCTCCAAATTCAAATGCTGGAAATGCAGGTGACTCAAATATTCCAGATAGTAACCAATCATCAGGAAAAGAAGACGAGGAACTTAGAAATAAGTTAACAGCGGAAATGGATAAGCTTTCAAAAGAGCAATATATTAGTGTTTTAAAATATACATTCCAAAATAAAATAGATGATGATACAGCAAGAGATTTAATGGATGCACTGGATAAAAAAATAAATAATGGGAGGAATGACTAAAATGCCTGAAAACACAAAAGTCTATGTAGGTATCGACCTCGGTACAACTAACACATTAGTAAGCTACATAAAAAAAGGAAAAACCAACTTAATAAAATTCGATTCAAAGAATGTACTTCCTTCGGTAATGTACATTAATCAGGACGGAGAAATGTTCATAGGTGAAGAAGCTAAAGGCCTTGGACAGATTGATCCAAATAATAAAGTCAGATCATCAAAGACATACATGGGCACAGATAAAAAATATGTTTTTGATACAGCAAAAGGCAGAATGGAGTTTACTCCAACTAATGTAGCTACTGAAATACTGAAAGCTGCTAAAGCAAAAATAGAAAAGAAATTCAAACTTGAAGACGGTGATGAGATATATGCAGTTATAACAACACCAGCAGCTTTTTCATTTGCACAGAATGAAGAAACCAAACAGGCTGCCAAGGATGCAGGACTGACGGTTCTTGGTATTCGTTCCGAGCCGGTTGCTGCTACAGCATGTATTGATTCAATTGAACCTGGCAGTAAAGTTTTCGTTGTAGATATTGGCGGTGGTACATATGATACAGCACTTATCACTTACGACAATAACCTTAATCCTACTCTTGTAAGTACAGAAGGTGACAGAAGACTTGGCGGTGATAATTTTGATGCTGCGATATTTGAATATCTGAAACAGGACGTCGAGATGGAATTCGGACTTAACCTTGAATCTCAGGATGAATCAGGTCTTGACTATACTGAATATAATAAATTACTCAGTACGCTTGTTGACTGTGCAACAGAAGTAAAGGAAGAACTCACTCAGGCTGATGATGTTACAATCGAGAGAAATAATCTGTATACCATCAAAGATTATAATAATGACAAGCCAGTTCCTTACTCAACGACAGTTACTATTGATGAGTTTAATGATATCTGTTCTGAAATATATGATAAAATAGCAGACAGACTTGATAAGTCAATTGCAGATATAAACAAGCGCGGATATAAGCTGTCAGATATAACTCACCTTGTACTCGTAGGTGGTACATGCTATATTCCAAAGGTAATTGAAATAATCGAAAACAAAATAGGGATGAAGTCAATCCCTGTAGCTGATAAGACAACAGCTGTAGCTGAAGGTGCTGCGTATATAGCAGATTCATGGACAACCCTTGGTGCTTCACTTGGTGGTATTATATCTCAGTCAATGGGTGTTAAGGTAAAGGGTGAAAAGTTCTCCAAGATTGTAGAAAAGGGTACAACCTATCCATTTACACCTCCGAAATCCAAGATATACACAACAGCTTATGATAATCAGACGTCGGTTGGAATAGCTGTTTATGCAGCGGCACCGGATAAGGAAGATGTTGAAAACATAAGCGAACATGAATACTATGGATTTTTCAAACTTGAAAATATAGAAAAAGCACCTAAAGGTGTTCCTCAGATAAAAGTTGATTTTTACTTTGACTATGACCAGACTCTTCTTGTAACAGCAACAGATCTAAAAACAAATGCTACTAACGAAATAAAGATTACAAAGGGTGCTTTCTTTGAGGAGGAAAAAATGACAAAACCAACTTCTATCGATCTTCTTATTGACGTATCCGGTAGTATGCGCGGCAGAGAACTTATAGACGCACAGAATGCCTGCAGAAAAATGATAAAAGAGATTGTTGACCTTAAGACGAATGATATGGGTATAACAACATTTAATAATACCGCAAACAATATCTGCAAACTTACAAATGATCAGGACCTTCTTCTTGCTTCTGTTAATACAATGTCAGCAAGTGGTGGAACTATGATGGGTCAGGGTGTTCTTGCAAGTTATGAAAAATTAAAAGCCAGCAGCAATGATGAAAAAATTATCTTCCTTATGACTGATGGTGCACCTAATTCAGGAGACAAATCCAGAGACATTGCAAGTCAGATAAGAAAAGAAGGAAATGTTAAACTTGCTGTTATTTACATTGGCTCAAGTAATTCATCAGGATATGAATATGCTAACGAAGTTGCAAAGGCAAATGTAATATCCGATGAAGAGAAAGTACTGTTCTACACATCAAATGATATGTCTGATCTTGGAAATATATTCAAGAAGATCTATGCAGACATAACAGAAATGAAAGACTAAGTTTCGAGAGGAGAATAAAGCTATGGCTGAAAAATATCAGTGGTCTCTTAACAGTATCAGGAAATTCTTTTTTGATTATAAAAGTAAAATCGAAGAGAATGAATCAGTAGATATTCCTGCTGATGAGGATACTCTTTTGAAATTCTTTAATGCACTGTTTGATAATAAAATTACGTTTCCTTTTAAACAACTGACTTCGCCTTTTGAAGAAGGATATATCCTTTTAAACAAGGAAACTGAAGACGTTGACAGTGAAGAATTCAAAAAGAAAAAGAATACAGAACTTAAAAACTTTAAAGAACTTAAGAATGATGAAGAAAATAATTATTCACGTTTCTGGAAAAAGTTTTTTGAGGTAGTTGAACCTGTATATGATATAGATAAGAGTGCACCGGCAATTACGGCTGCAGAACCTGTTGTTTCAGAAAATTCAAATAAAATTCAAGTTGATAAAAATTCATCAAAGAAAAGATACACTTTTTCCCTTGATGACGCAAAACTGTTTTTTGAGAAAAACAGACTTAATATAAACAGTTCTGAAAATGATATAGAAGTTCATTCAAACATTGATGTGTATGAATCAATGAATATTGGATTCAATAACAATATGTATATCAATGTTCCGGATAGTCTGAATATATCAGAAACAATGGTTCTTGTGACAGACAAGGAAAATCAAAATGTTGTTATTTCAGGAAGAATAGAAAACGGCAAAAAAGATGGCGTTGTAAAAAAATTCTTTATTGCCAGAAAAGAGAATATTGATTTTGACAAGCTGTTTGCAAGTGTCAAATTTAATCTTATACTTGTTGACGGAACATTCGACAGTTTATATGAGTCGAATAAGGATATTTCTTCAATAAACTGTAGTATTTTTGTTAAGGAAATTAAAATCAATGCAGAAGATGCTGTTTTTACAGATAAGCCTTTATGTATCGACTTTGGTACAAGCGGTACGTCAGCGGGTTCATTCAGCATAAAAGAAAAAGGTGCAGACAGAACTCCTGAACTGGTTGAGTTTTTAAATGTAATAGATGATACTTTTTCAAATATCTGTCCTACAATTGTTTACGTTGAAGACTGCAGTAACAGAGACGAAATAAAATATCTTTTCGGTTTTGAAGCAAAGAAAAGGATGATTGAACTTGAATATTGTCCGGAAGCAACCATAGAGTTTGAAATAAAGAAATGGGTTGGAGCAAAGTACAGTGACGTTGTTACCATTTACGATCAGGAAGGCAACAGACAGAGAAATATTCAGAAAAGATCTATCGTTAAAGCATATATAAAATATATCATAGATCAGGCTGAAGACTTCTTCGGTGTAAAGTTCAGTAAACTGCATTTTACAGCTCCTGTAAAACTTAAAACAAGTTTTATAAAGTTTATGGAACGACTTCTTGAGGGAGAGTATCAGGTTCTTTCATCGAAGGAATCAGTAGATGAAGCTGTTGCTGTTATTTTTGATTATATATCAAAGAAAAATACGTTAAACATGGAAGTTGGCAGCAAGGAATCAGTAATTGTAATTGACTGCGGTGGCGGTACTACAGATCTTGTTGAATGTGATATTGAATTAAAACAGGCTGAACCTTATCCTGTTTTCAATATTATCAACAATTCAGGCAACGGTGATATAAACTTTGGCGGAAACAATATTACATATAAGATTATGCAGCTTCTGAAGATAAAGACTTATGATTATATAAACGGACTTACAAGAGATGTACTCGAAAAATCAGAAAGTTTTATTCTTGAAACAATAGACAAGATGTATGAGTCTAACGAATCAGAAAGATACATGATTCTTGACAATGTTTATGAAGATTTCCTTAAAGCATATGAAGAATGTGAAGCTCTTATTCCTACAAAGTTTGAGGCTGATATATCAGATGACAGAAAGGAAAAGGTAAAGAGAAACTTCTATTACCTCTGGAATTTTGCTGAACAGATTAAGATAAAATTTTTCGGTGAAGATAAGGTAATGGTTGATAAAGATACTTATCTTGATCTTGAAAATACAAAGAAGAGCAGTTATATTTATTTGGTAAAAAACAATAAACTGGAGAGATTTGATAATCCGTTTGATGAAATCAAAATTTCCATTAAAGAAATCAGAAAACTTATCTGCGGTGATATCTATTTAACACTTCTGAAAATCCTTCCTGAAAATCCGGAATCTTACGACAGATACTTCCTCTCAGGTCAGTCCTGTAAAATTAATCTCTTTAATGAACTCCTTAAGGAATTTATTCCTGGTAAGAAACTCAGAAATAAAATTGACGAAAGTGAAACCTATAAGGAAAGCTATAAGTTTAAACTTAACTGTATAAACGGTAGTATAAATTATACAACATCACAGAGAAGCGGTAATGATGGCGAAAAAACAATCGTAACGATACCACCAAAGGAAAACAGCTACTCAGTAAGATATCGTTTCAGTAACGACTGCAGTCATAAATTAGGAATGCTGACAGATTCTCAGAAGGAACTTGACCTTGTTATTGAAAACCTACGTGATCATTCCAGAGAAGACAGGACATTTGTACTGCCGGGTGATGAAACTTACTTTATAACTCAGGATAAAGAATCACTCAAGGAAAGAATAAAGAACGATCTTTATTTTAAAGATGATGATGAGTTCAATGAAACATTTGGTTCACTTGAAAACAATAGCGATGTTTCGGGAAGGCTTGCTCTTATGAGCACAAACAAAGATGGTTATGGATTCAGCATTATGTTTATAAAGAAGGATCCAAACTCTAATGGTGGATTTGATTACAGAGTTTCAACTGAAGTCTACACTGACAGTTTTGAAAAAAGTATGAACTATTTCTTTGACGGAAAAAGGTAATATATATGATACAGAAGAAAATAGTGGAGTTTAATAAAGGCAAAATCCTGACAGCTTCGATGTTGTCTCAGATACAGACAAATGCAGAACTGGTCTGGAGACTTTATGAAACTTATCCCGATGGAATTATAAAAGGGTTTACTCCGTTTGAAAAAGAAAATCGTATTTATATAAGCAAAGGACTTGTTAAATATGATGGAACGGTTTATTATCTTGATGAAGATGTTTGCTTTGATGAACTTATAAAAGATTGTGATAACAGCAGTGAATCAGAATATGTGATGGTAATATCATCAGACGCAACTGAAAGAATAGCTGAATCAATTTACAGCAGAAAACTTGCATTCAAGTTCGTGAGAGCTAATGAGTATAATTCTTCATCAAAGGATATACCAATTTTAAAGTTTGTAAGTGCAAGAAGTAAATATACTCTTTTCAGGTCGGTAGATGATTTGAAAAAACGTAACTTCAATATTGACTTGTTTTTCTTAAACTATTCCCTGGAAACAGGGAATACGTTTAATCCTTATGTCTTTAACCTGCTAAAGTTGTACCTTGAAGAAAAAAGCGATAAGGTTGAGATGGATTATAGTATATTGAGTATGCTATATAATAATGAGGCTGTTTCAGCGGATATACTTAGGATGTATATTAAAAGATTTGGTCACAGTTCTTATTCTGATAATCTGACAGGCAGAGAGTTGCTTTCGGCATTTATTGCTACGATTGATAAGGTTAAGGAAATAAGGCATGAGGAAGTTAAAGCAGAGAATAAAATTAATAGCGTTTCAATGGGAAGGTCATATTGATAAACGGGAGGCTGAACAGTGGGTTTGACATTATCAGAACTGGAGAAGAACGACAGTACTTTCAGAGTTTTAAAAGAATTTTTTAAGCCGGAGAATGATGTAGTGACTGAAACCTATTCAGATGAAAAGCATGAATCAGAAAATAAATCAGACAATGATTCAGATAATTTTCAAGTAAACGCAGTTACTCCGTTTTATTTCAATTATGAAGAATTATTAGCAAAGTACAATCGTGATAACATTGATAATTCTGTAATAAAATATTCAAATGCAGTTTCCAACTGGGTAACTGAACTAATGAATATTATTTGCAACTTTGAAGAAGAGAAATCCGGAGTTATATGTCATTGTTCCGAATTGATAAGAAGTTATAATATTCCATGTAATAATGAAATTCAAAGGATTTTTGTTGAAAAACATCAGAGCTTTTTGAATGATACGTTTTCATTTGAAAGAAAAATCCATTCATTAAAAAATGCATTTACTCGGCTAAATAGCGAGGTAATAAAGCTAAAAAGCGAATTAAAGTCGAGTCTGTTTTCAGATGATGTTTTTAAGAATTTATCTATCGTAGAGAAAAAAGACAGACCATCTTTTGTTATTATTGCAGAAAGTACAGCTAATGAAGTGAAAAAAATAATAGAAGAAATTAATTCATTTGAAAATGATAATTCTTTTATAGAAAACTGTATAGGGATAATAAATTCATGGGTTAGGAGATACTGCGATTTTATTTCTGTAATTCCAGATGACAACTGTTTAAAGAAAGTAATTGAAAAAACTTATGATTTACTGATTCCTTTAATTGAACGTGAATACAGTCGAGGAATTGTATCAATACAGGAAGACGAAATAACTATTTCAGAAAAGATAATTGCTGAACTTGAAGTTTACAG
>JAUNJJ010000134.1:8076-8377 GCA_030533325.1 Oscillospiraceae bacterium | reverse complement strand
AGCTTGAAATCTATAATAGTGTAAATGAAGATGGATTCAGTAAATGTGATTTGAAGGTGGATCATAGTGGTTCAAATGGCAAAAGCTATAGATATAGTTTTAGATGGAGCCCAGATACTTGCCCATCTTATGGTAGCTACCCTATAGCTGATGGTGTTAAAGCATAATTTTTGCGTAGTATATCTAATTGCAAAAGGAAGCGTTGATTAGATAAAGCTTATGCTTTGATACAAAATTAAATAATGATGCATCGCATTTATAACGATTTAATTTATCATTGGTTTTTTATTCAATATATAAG